>CANFGH010000084.1 GCA_947446285.1 Chloroflexota bacterium | reverse complement strand
CTGACGTCGCCGCCGACCTTGAGTCTTGGGGTCACGATCCAATCGTGCAATTCGATGTATCGGCGATCGGAAATGCGATTACCCGCGTCCGTCCGGACGTTGTCGTGGTGATCGGCACCGATATTCCGTGCGAGATCGTCGTAATCGCCGACACGATTGGCACGGTAGTACTGGCATACCGTCCGTCCGATGGTGGGGCTGGGTTGCGGACCGTTGACGGTGTTGTCCACGTCGGCGGTGCCATGGCGTTGCGGCGGGCAATCGAGACCGTTCGCGATGTGGCAGGACTGGGCGATGACGCCCGGACTCCCGGGCACCCGCCTGACGATCATGGACCGCTCACTGCGGGCTTGGTACCGGGGGATGCTTCCGGCGTTGATGGTCAAGGCGGTGCAAAAGCCGGGTCGGACGGATTGCGAGTACCTTCGCCCTCAGATGCGTTGGGAGTCTCGAGGGATCGTGGGATTGATCCGTACGATGCTGACGATCCCGAGGCTATTCTGCAGACGGAGACTGGGAGACGAAGGCCTCGTGGTGGGTCCTCCACGGGTGGGGCAAGGTGGGTCCGGCTTCTCATTGCAATCGGTGCGCTCGTCATGATCGCGTCGCTCATCTTCGCTCCACCATCGGAGCCGCCAGATGGCGATCCAGAGGACACGGCGAACGTTGCGGTACAGGACGAGCAAGAGGCGGAGACCAACGAGGCTGAGATGGTGGAAGTCCCGACGATGGCTCCGGAAGCGCCACGGGCAGTGACGCCATCAGGGGTGGTGGCTGGGGTGGGGCCGGTGGTTGCCGGGAGCGGGATTTCAGGGGTTGTGGTCGGCATTACCGGCATCCCGATGCCGGGAGCGAAGGTCCGGGCGACCGGTCCCTCGGGGGTCATTGATATGGAGGTTGATGAGATCGGTCGGTGGCGGATTGCTGATGTTCTGCCCGGCCGGTATGCAATCGAGGCGAGAACCGACGACCTGTCCGGGGCGGCGGTGGAGGTTCTGGTTGGGGAGCGGATGGCAATCAATGGGGTCCGGGTGGTTGTAGGGCCACGCTGACCATGACAATGTGACATAAGATAGTGCCACGCCGGCGAGGCGGATCAGTCAAGGCACCTGAACTGAGAAGCCCACACCACAGCCACGGCACGCGCCTGGATGTCGTGGTGACGGAAGAGCACCTGGCCGGGGACGAGACGACCGGCGGGAAGAGGCGAAGACGATGACGCAAGGCGAACGCGACGAGACCAAGGGTGGCGGATCCACCCCCGAGGCATCGGCCGAGGAACTGCGGATCACGCACGACTGGGCCAGGCGCCGGTTGGAGCTGTATGACCGCATGGAGCGGGCAATCCGGGACGAAATCTCGTATGCCTTGCGGAGCGCGGCCGACATTCGTAGTGATGTCGAGAAGGATGCCGACGCGTACATGCGTCGCCTGCAGGCCGACCGTCTCCGTCTGCTCGAGGAGATCAGCGAACTTCGCCGGACCCGTCACGAACTCGAGGAAGAGTTCAATCGCCGGCGGACCGAGCAGGAGACCGAACTTTCAGTGCGCCTCCGCATCCAGGAGGAGGAGCTCAGCCGCAAGGCATCCGCTCTCGATACGGAACACACCATCCGGCGCGAGCAGATGGACGCGGAACTCGCGAACCGCCGGGCGATCGAGATTGCGGATATCGACAAGTTCCGGTCAGAGGCTGCCAACGCGGTCGAGCTGATGATTTCGCGCGCGCAGACCCGCAAGAACGAACTGGAAGAGGAAGCGCGCGCCCTTGAGGAGCGTGTCGGACACATCCAGGGGATGATCGACAACTTCCTGAACAGCCAGATCCAGTCACTGCGTGGCAGCCTGAGTGGGATCCTGCCACCGAAACAGTCTGGTGGAACCTCAGCAGAGGCAACCCTGAGCAGCTTGGTAAGTGGCATACAGGGGACGCGTTCGGCTCCGGCGCGTGCATCCGCAAGCATCTCCGCAGATGTAGCCGCGGCTGAACGCGCGGTTGCTGAGGCACGTGCCATTGCCGAGCGCGCGGTTGCTGACCGGGCGGCCGCTGATGCTCAGGCTCAGGCGGAACGCGCGGCTGCGCGTTCCGCAGCGGAAGAGGCGGCTCGCCACGCGTCCGAGGACGCCTCCCGACGTGCCGCTGACGAAGCGGCCCACCACGAAGCGGAAGCGGCATCACGCCGTACTGCCGAAGAGGCGGCGCGTCACGCGGCTCAAGAGGCGGCGCGTCACGCGGCTGATGAGGCGGCGCGTCACGCGGCTGATGAGGCTGCCCGTCACGCGGCTCAAGACGCTGCCCGCCACGCGGCTCAAGACGCTGCCCGCCACGCTGCCGAGGAGGCTGCCCGCCACGAGGCTGATGCGGCATCACGTCGGACCGCTGCCGAGGAAGCAGCACGGCACGCTGCCGAGGAAGCAGCACGGCACGCTGCCGAGGAAACCGCACGCCACGCTGCCGAGGAAACCGCACGCCACGCTGCCGAGGAGGCCGCACGCCACGCTGCCGAGGAAGCCGCACGCCACGCTGCCGAGGAAGCCGCACGCCACGCTGCCGAGGAAGCCGCACGCCACGCTGCCGAGGAAGCCGCACGAGTTGAGGCTGAGAAGGCTCCTGAGGAGCACGCCGAGGCAGCATCCGAACACATCGCTCCGGATGGCGACCTTGTCGACACGGCAATGAAAGAGATCATGGACGAGGGTGGCCCTGAGGCACCCGAACCTGATGCTGATCACGCCGATGACGATCAGCACGTCGAGGTTCCCGAGGGCAGTGATCCGGATGCCATCGTCCGCACCACGGTGGTCATTGCCGGAGTTCCCGGCTTCTCGCGTGCCTTGGCCCTGCAACGCACCATTGCACAGGTTGAAGGGGTCACCGAGGCGAAGGCAAACGGGTATGAGCGCGGCATCCTCACGCTCGAGATTTCCCACAAGGTGGTGGTGCCTCTGCGTGGACGCCTCACCAAACTCGATGGGGTTCGTTTGCGGTTTGTCGATGAGACCAGCGGGGTTCTCAACCTGACTACCGACGCCTGATCACCGGGACGCCCCCATTTGCAGCAGGCCGCCTCATTGAGGCGGCCTGTTCCGTTTTCTGCGCGATCCATGACCATCGACCGATCGCGCGCCATCAAGCGACATCAGCGCGTTCCAACCCGGGTACCGAAGTGGCACTCCGTTGCGATGTGGCAGGTTCATTGGCGATCATCATCGAGCCCGTACGGAGCGTGGCGATCTTGATCGCCATGGTGCCGGGAACGGTGTCCACGAAGGGCCCCCGTAGGGGTTTGGACCGGAAAATTCAGGGGGAATCGGGTGATTTCCGACCAGTTTCCCGGTCTCTCCACCATACGACGGACGGCCTATAGGGGAATCCCCGATAGAGGCGGACAACCCCCACACCTATGCTTCTCCGCAAGGGCACACCACGCGATTTGTCGGTGTGAGATTTGCGGTCGGAGGCACCAATGTCGTTCTTCAATGCACTACGGATTGCAGGGTCGGCGCTGACTGCGCAGAGGCTCCGCACCGACGTGATCGCGAACAACATCGCGAACATGAACACGACACGCACGGCCGAGGGTGGTCCGTACCGCCGTCAGCAGGTCGTATTCGGGTCACGTCAGGAAACGACGCCATTCCGGACGATCCTGCTCGCCCATGGAATCGTGAATGTGCCATCGGCGGGTCCGTCCGGATCAGCACGGGGGGTCGGGAACGGTGTCCAGGTGACGTCGGTAGGTCCCGATGGGCGTCCGGCGAAGCGGGTATTCGAACCCGACCATCCGGACGCTGATACCGAGGGATTTGTCTCGTATCCAGACATTGATCCGGTGACGGAGATGGCCGACATGCTGTCGGCAACCCGCGCCTACGAGGCGAACGTGACCGCGCTCAACGCAGCCAAGGCAATGGCCAGCAAGGCACTCGAAATCGGCCGGTAAGTCGCGTCGGGGTTCAGGACCGCTGCCACGGGAACGATCCACATGAACGGCGAGACAGACCGGTACCTGTACTGAAGGGAGATCGATGCGATGGACATGACGTTACCGGCGATTATGCCGCCCGGGATCAGCGGGCCGTACGGGGCTGGGGTGGCGCGTGGTGGTGTCCCGGCCGCCGCAAATGTGGCGAATCTGGCGCTGCCTGGCGTTCAGTCCGGTCCTCCGGCAAAGGGTGTGATGGAGTCGTTTGCGACCGTCCTCGCCAATGCCCTGCAGGACACCAACGAGGCGTTCAAGTCTGCCGACGACAAGGCTGCCAAGCTGGTCGCCGGCGAATCGGTTGACCTTCATCAAGTGCTGATCGGCATGGAGAGCGCGAACCTGTCATTCGGGTTGGCGGTCCAGGTGCGGAACAAGTTGCTTGAGGCGTATCAGGAAGTCGTTCGAATGCAGCTCTAGGCAGCTCGCATCCGCTGGTGGGGTCACGCTGCCACGTGACCCGACGGCACCGCAACCACCATGTTGGCTTGCGAGGCGGGTGGCGGATGCGATTGTTGCGGGCAGTCCTCGCCCTGAGTCGAGAACGCTCGGCAGGGTATCGATTGTCGAAGTCCGTGGGAGGCGCCGGTGAACAGTGAAGGCATGACCCAATCATTCAGGGATCTGCCCCAGGCCATTGCAGGCATGGGACGGGGACGCCAGCTAGGATTTGTGGTCGGAGCGGTCGCGGTTTTTGCCGCGCTCTTCGCAGTATTCGTGTATCTGCAGGCACCGGCAACCGTGCCGCTCTATACCAACCTAGCCGAGCCTGATGCAGCGGCCGTGGTCGGAAAGTTGCGTGAACTCAAGGTCACGTACTCGATCACCGATGGCGGATCAACCGTCCGGGTTCCCAATGAGCAGGCCGCGGATCTCCGCCTGCAGCTCGCGAGTGCCGGTCTGCCAAACGGCAGCGGTGTCGGAGTGGTCGGCATGGAGGTCTTCGATCGGAGCAACCTCGGCATCACTGACTTTGCACAGAAGCTCAACTACCAGCGTGGGCTGGAAGGCGAGTTGATGCGCACGATCGGGCGCCTCACTGCAGTGGATCAGGCCCGGGTTCATCTTGTCCTCCCACAGGATCGCCTGTTCGCCTCCCAGCAGCGTGACGCAAGTGCCAGCGTTGTCCTGAAGCTCAAGGCGGGTGCCAAGCTCACCGAAGAGCAGATTTCATCAATCAAGTTCCTGGTGTCCCGGTCTGTTGAGGGCCTGAAGCCGGAGAACGTCGGTGTTGTCGATACCGCGGGGAACACCCTCGGCAAGGCAGACACGGCGGACGGCGCCCGTGACAAGCAGGCCAGTCTCCGAGTGGAAGTCCAGCACCAGCGCGAGCTTGAAATCGAGCGCAAGGTCCAGAACCTCCTCGACCAGGCGATTGGCAAGGGCCGGTCGGTGGTGAAGGCCACGGTTTCCCTCGATTGGGACGTGGTTGAGCAGAAGGTCGAGACCTTCTCCCCCGGCACGCTCCAGCCCCAGACGCGCAGCCAGAAGGACACCCGAGAGAGCTTTGCCGGCCAGGGCGCTGATGCCCAGGCGGCGGCTGGCGGGGTGCCAGGCACGCAGACCAACATCCCGACCTATCAGGCAGGGGCTGCTGGCGGGGCGGGTGGTGGCACTTCCAGCTATCAGAAGTCTGAGGTCACCTCGAACTACGAGGTCTCGAGCGACAAGCGGGCAATCTCTCGTGCTCCAGGCGAACTCAAGAACGTCGGCATCGCAGTCATGATCGACCAGGCGGTGCAGAACATCCAGGCTGAGCAGCTCACCCAGGCAGTCTCGGCGGCCGTCGGCCTCCAGCCAGCGCGTGGAGACCAGATCGCCGTGGTGACCGTGCCGTTCGACACGACGATGTCGGCGAACCTTGCGAAGACGATCGAGGACGAGACCGCTCAGGCACGCCAGAACGACCTCATCCAGATGGGTGTGAAGGCCGGCGGGTTGGTGGTTGCACTGATCGGCATGGCGCTCCTCTTCCGGATGCTGTCAGCGAGCATCCGCCCAGCCGGTGGCGCAGCTGCCGGTGGCGTCGACAGTGCCGGCCTCCTTCCGGACGGCAAGGGTGGAGTCGCAGCGCTCCAGTCGCCCGAGGCAATCGAGGCCCAGATCTCGGCCCTCATGAGCGGTGATGGGGCGGAGATGCCTCCTCATGTGCTGGCGTCAATGGCTCCTGAGGAACGTGCCAAGTACGAGTCGGCCCGGGTTCGCTCACGGCAACTGAGCCCATCAGAGCGGTCACGCCGTCGCGAGGAAGTCCGTCGTCTGGCGATGGAGCAACCTGCGCTGATCGGCGAGACGCTGAGCAGGTGGATGGCGATTGACAGCGCGATGGCCGAAGCCAGCTAGGGGGTCGCTTTCACACAGGGCAGTGCCCCGTCCGGGAGGCTGGCTGAATGCCATTCCCTGTGACTGGTCTCTGCAGTCCGGTTCCAGGTTCGGTCGGTAACGCCGAACCGGAACGCATGCACGCGGCACTCAAACTCACACGCGACGACACCGAGGCAGAGACATGGCAGCGACATCAACGACAACAGCGTTACCCGCACTGCCGGGCCCGTCAGGGAGCGGGACGCGGATTGGTCCGCTTTCCGGCTTGACCGGTCATGAGCGGGTTGCGGCTTTCCTGATCGCGGTTGGTGAGGAGGCGGCGACCGCCATCCTCAAGAACATGCCAGAGGATGATGTCGAGCGCATTGCGCTTGAAATCCACAAGCAGCGCTACCTGTCCGCAGATGTTGCAGACGCCATTCTTGATGAAGTCGCGGAACAGCTTGGTAGCGACGAAGGTGGTGTTGCCGGCGGTCTGCCCTTCCTGCGCCACGTCCTCAACAAGACACTGCTTCCCAACCGTGCCAACGAGATGCTCAACCGTCTCACCACGCAGGCGACCACACCGCCGTTCGCGTTCCTGCGCAAGGCGGAGACGAATCAGCTGATCGCCTTCATCAAGACCGAGCATCCGCAGACCATCGCGATGATCATCGCGTACCTGGAACCGGTGCAGGCGGCGTCCGTCCTTTCCGCCCTTCCGAGTGACATCCAGGCTGAGGTTGCCATGCGGATTGCGATGATGGACCGGACCTCGCCGGACGTCGTGCGCGAAGTGGAGCGCCTCCTTCGCCTCAAGTTTTCATCGCTCAGTGCCGGTTCTCTCGAGCGGTCCGGTGGCGTGCAGCATGTGGTCAGCTTGCTCCAGAAGAGCGACCCCGGAAACACCAAGTTCATCATGGATGCGCTTGGCGAGATGGCGCCCGAACTTGCTGACGAAGTCCAGAAAAACATGTTTGTCTTCAACGACATCATCAGGCTCGGTGACCGCGACATGCCGAAGATCGTGCGCGAGTGCGACGCCAAGGACCTTGCCCTGGCGATGCGTGGAGCCTCTGAGGAGATGCGGGTCAAGTTCTTCAAGGGCATGTCTTCCAGGTCTGCGGTCCAGATGAAGGACGACATCGAAATCATGGGTCCGCAGCGTCTCTCGACCATCGAGGAGGCCCAGCAGAAGATCGTCGCAGTGGTGCGCCGTCTCGAGCAGAACGAGGAAATCGTCATCGCACGCGGCGGTGGCGAGGAGTTCAAGTAGGCCATGAGTGTTCTCAAGGGGCCGGACATCCAGTCGCAGGCGCTGGTCGTCCGGGCAGCCATCGGGTCGGCCGAAAGTGCTGCCGCGCTGGAGGCCACGATCGAGAGACGCCGGCGCACGGTGGACCTGAACGCCGCTGCCGAACGCCTCTTTGCCGAGGCACGAGCTGAGCGGTTGAAGGCGCACGCCGACTCCCAGACGATGATCGCTGATGCGAAATCGGAGGTCGCGGAGACCATCGCCGAGGCCAAGCGCCGCATTGATGAGGTTGGGGAGACGATCTATACCCTCCAGGAGGCGAGGCGCTGCCTAGCCGAGCAGGAAGCGAAGCTTGAGGCGGCGCGGGAAGAGGCGCGAGCCGAGGCGCATGCCCAAGGGCGTGCCGACATTGCGGGTCACCTTGAGATTGCCATGCAGATGGCGATGCAGGCACGTGTCAATCGGGCACAGCTGATCACTGAGGCGGAACCTGATGTCGTTGGCGTGGCCGTCGAGGTTGCGCGGAAGATCATCCATTCCGAGGTGCAGTCGCGCCCCGAGATCATGCACGGGCTCGTATCCGAGGCGCTCAAGCGCGTGACTGCCCAGGATGGGATACGGGTGCGCATCCATCCCGACACGATCATGCTCCTTGGGGACACGCTCAGGCAGGTCAGCGCGAGTTACGCGAACCGGGGACTGGAGATAGTTCCGGACGCCTCGATTGAGCGGATTGGGCTGGTTGTGGAGACACGACGCGGGACCGTTGACGGTCGTCTTGAGACCCAGCTGGAACGCGTCAGTTCGGCTTTCTCCGGCCTTACCGGCGTGACCATCGACGACGGGGGTGGGTCGCAATGACATCATCCTTGCTGACCGGACCACTGACTGGGCTTGATGCGGAGGCGCTGCCAGCCTCTGATGGAGCGCAGTTCGACTTCGGGCGATACCGGCACACGCTTGAGGACATTGACACCTTCCGGTGCGCCGGCAAGGTCGTGCAGGTCATCGGGTTGACGGTAGAGGCCGAGGGACTGGTGTGCGAGGTTGGTGAGATCTGCGAGGTTCATCCGGCGCGCGGCGGCGCGGCGATCATCGCCGAAGTCGTCGGGTTCCGGGGGGATCGCGTGGTCCTCATGCCCCTCGGGGAGATGAGTGGCATCTCCCCGGGTTCCACCGTCGTTGCCACCGGCGGTGGGTTTTCCCTGGTACTCGGTCCAGCCCTTGTCGGACGTGTCATCGATGGTCTGGGGAGGCCGATCGATGGCAAGGGTCCGATCAGCGGACGACGCTTCGGGGTTGGAAACGCCCCGCCGGCAGCACTGTCACGGACGCGTATCACCGAACCGCTGCCAACGGGGGTGAGAGCCATTGACGGGATGCTGACCTGCGGGCGAGGTCAACGCCTAGGCATCTTCGCTGGGTCCGGTGTCGGGAAGAGCACCCTGCTGGGCATGATCGCCCGTGGGGTGGCGGCCGACGTCAACGTGATCGCGCTCATTGGTGAGCGAGGTCGCGAGGTGCGGGAGTTCATCGAACGCGACCTCGGTCCGCAAGGACTGAGCCGGTCAGTCGTGATCGTCTCCACCTCCGATCAGCCAGCACTGGTGCGGGTGAAGGCGGCGTGGGTTGCCACATCGGTAGCCGAGTACTTCCGGGAGGAAGGCATGCATGTCTCTTTCCTGATGGATTCGGTCACGCGCTTCGCAATGGCGCAGCGGGAGGTTGGCCTCACCATCGGTGAGCCACCGGCGACGCGTGGATACACGCCGTCGGTCTTCGCGATGCTGCCACGGCTCATGGAGCGGACCGGTGCCTCGGCAAACGGAACCGTGACCGGGTTCTACACCGTCCTGGTGGAGGGGGACGACCTACAAGAACCGATCACTGACGCGGTGCGATCGATCCTCGATGGCCACATCGTGCTGTCACGCGAAATGGCTGCCGAGAATCACTACCCGTCAATCGACATCCTGCAAAGCATTTCGCGGTTGATGACCGAACTGGTTTCACCTGGCCACAAGCACGCAGCGGGATTGTTGCGTGAGGTTCTGGCGACGTACGCCAGTGCCCGCGACCTGATCAACATCGGGGCGTATGCGTCCGGGAGCAATCCCGCGATTGACTTCGCCTTGGCGATGATGCCCCGGGTTCGTGAGTACCTGCGCCAGGATGCCGAGGACGTCACCGACTTCGAGGGTGCGGTCGAAGTTCTTCAGCGCATGTTCGTGAATGTGTAGGACAGGGATGGGAGTTCGTCAGGGCAATGGCACGGTTTGTCTTTCGGCTTCAGACGGTGCTGGAGCATCGCAAGCGCTTGGAAGACCTGGCGAAGGTTGCCTTTGGCGACTCGCAGGGAGGCCTGTTCAGGGAACAGGCGACGCTGCGGGGGTTCCAGGAGGATGAGGAGCGTACGGTTGACCATTTGGAAATGATCCAGCACGAGGGAATCCTGGACATGGAGAACCTTCAATTGGGGCTTCGGTTCCTTGATGTCACCAAGGTGCAGATTGACCGGCAGACGCAGGTGGTGGCGCGCGCTGAGGCGCGCGTCGAGCAACGTCGGCAGGAACTGGTGGCGGCGATGCAGGCACGGAAGGCACTCGACCGATTGCGCGAGAAGCAATTGGCCGACTTCAAGCGCCTCGAGCAGGTACGCGAGATGAAGGAAATCGATGAGATGGCGGTGATGCGACACGGTCTGGAGGCGAGGCAGTTGGCCGCGCAGTCCGGCAGTGCGATGTCGTCGCTCACGGTTTCGGTCGGAGGGATGCAGTAATGGGAACGACAGGGCCACTTTCGGACAGCCTGTCGAGACGGTCGTACGACGTCGCCGGCCCGGTGAGCGATGGCAGCGCACTCCGGACCATCCACGCGACGTTCGTGCAAGCGGCACTTGACCGTGCCCGCCGCCTCGGCGTTTCCTTCTCCCTCCCTATCCGGCCGCGGGTGGACAGCACCATGGCAGTGGTGCCGTCCACCCGAGCCGGGGACATTGCGCGCGGTCCCGGGTCTGCCAACCTGGTGGTCGGGCGTTTCGATGATGAACTCCGGGCCGCGGCTGCCCGTGAGGGTGTTGACCCGAACCTGGTCCGCGCCGTGGCAAAGGTGGAATCGGGTGGCAATGCAAACGCCGTCTCGCACGCTGGAGCCAAGGGCCTGATGCAGTTGATGGACGGCACGGCGCGATCCGTCGGCGTCACCGACTCCTTTGACCCCATGCAGAACGCGACCGGTGGGGCTAGGTATCTCCGGCAAATGCTGAACCGCTTCGGCGGTGACGTGACCAAGGCGTTGGCTGCCTACAACGCGGGTCCGGGAACGGTGGAGAAATACGGCGGCACGCCGCCGTTTGCCGAGACCCAGAACTATGTCCGCAAGGTCCTTCAGACGCGCGACCAGTTGCGTCGGGCCGGCTCGTAGACGATCGGGGAGTTGAACCATGCCAAATCTCATCCGCAACGACTATGCATTCGGCGCTATCACCAAGGCGCTTGACGGCTTGAGCCTCCGAAGCAAGGCGATTACCAACAACGTTGCCAACATCGATACACCAGGTTTCAAGTCGGCTGAAGTGACATTTGAGCAAGAACTGCAGGCGGCGGTCCTCCGTCCGGTTGCAGATGACTTCCAGATGGCCGTCACTGATGGCGCGCACATGCCTGGTGGGGCCCTGAGGCAGGATGTCAGGCTGGTGCAGGCGAAGTCCCAGGTCCAGGATGGCTTGACGTACCGGAACGATGGGAACAACGTCGACGTGGACCGCGAGATGGTTCGCCTTGCAGAGACGCAGCTGCAGTTCTCGGCAGCGACCACGTTCACCAACCTCAAGTTTGCGCAGTTGCGCCAGGCGATCTACGAGGGCAGGCGCTAACGCTCACTCGTGTTCTTTCACAGCACGAATCACTGGCATGTCGTCAGGTGCGCCCTGTCAGGCGTGAAGGGGTGTGTTGGTGAGGTCGATGGATTGCCCGGCCACGGACGGCTGGGCAGGCGGGGTCTGGCGCAAGGATGTGCCAGCCGGGTGGACGGGCCTGAGGACTGGGCCGCACCTCACTTGGGCATTGATGCCCTGGTCCGGCCATGGAGGGTCGTGAGCGTGGTTGCTTAGCCGGAGACGGCTGGTGACCAAGGCGCCCGGATTTCCGGGACCGGGATGTGCCGGATTGTCGTCAACCCATGACGGGACGCGGCAAAGCGTGGCCATGGATGGCCGATGGCAAGGAAGTGGCGTTGTCCAGGGGGTGGTGCTTGAGGTCGGGAAACTGATCTCCGGCTCGACCCTCAGACGACGTTGGTCCGCAAGGACGCGGAGTGGCTGGCCGCTGCATGGATGGTGCGGTTGGTGGCGCGTCGCAGCTGCGGCGTTGTCTCCGGAATACCAAGGATGGCACAAGTGGAAACCGCAGGCGACATGGATGTGCGCCTGGTGCCCTTGGTGGGCTGTCCAGAGGGAACTTCTATCTGATGAGCGGTGGGAACCCTGGGGTGTGGCGTCAGAGGAAACCAGCGGCGTTTGGGTGGCAATCGATGGCTGGACAGAATGGCTGGGGCGTGTGGTATAACTGAATAGAAGCACACGAGTCTATCGGGATCAGAGTCGGGTCACCCGGGAGCAATGCCGGCACATCCGGGATTGCGGGTTGAGCGGTTCTGATCCCCATAGGTTGTGGGGGCGATCCACGCGGACAGGGACAGATGCGTGGGTCGAAGACCGGCCAGGTCATCCTGGGAAATGGTCGGTTGGTTCCGGCAAGCCGTAGCGCCGCTGGCGTTGCAATTGCCATGCATCCGAAAAGGAGCGAATATGGGCAGGTCTGTCCCTTCGTTGGGCAAGGGTGCTTCGGCAGCCCACGAGAGCCTTGCGCTCTCTGGGTTGGGCGGGAGCGCGATGTCCGCACGTGCGTTGCAGGCGGTATCCGGCGTGCGCGGTGCCTTGGGCGTTGGCCCGGGTGGCGTGCAATCGGCGACCGCGAGTGGCGACGCGACAGGTTCGTCAAGCAGTGGATTGGGTTCGGCCGCCGGGAATCGGCCGGGATTTGCTTCCGTGCTTGCGCGCATCATCTCTTCCCGGGTCGGCCGAGGCCAGTCGGAAACCCGGGATGCCGTTGTGGCGGGTCTGGCGCCACAGGCCACCGTTGGCAGTTCGAACGCCCACGAACTGTCCTCGAATGAGGGAATATCCCAGGCGGGTCCAGCGTCCGGTACTCAGGGGTCGGATGCGTCGCGGTCTCGCAGTTCTTCGCTCCGACGTGATGTCGCGAGTGCGGTGAGGTCGGTCGGTCGGGTCTCCCGTGCGCTTGAACGCGCCCGGCAGGTCAAGGCCGATGCGCCGGATCGCATCGCTGACAACGCAGCGGCGCGGAGCGCAGGTGAGGCTTCGGTGCATGCGACCGTGCGCCCGGATCCGACCGTTGCGTCGGGAAGTCCCGAGTCTCCTTCAAGTGGTGGGTCTCCCGTCATGACACCGGCGAACGCTGCCGGCGCGGTTGACGCAGCGTCCCAACGCATTGAACAGGCCGTGGCTACCGGCAATCCGGCCGCGATTGACGCGGCTATCGCCAGAGTGGCCCCTGCCTTGACAAATGCCATCCAGGTTCTCCTGGGGCAGGTCGCCGAGGCAATGACGGGTGGATCGGGAACGGTTGAACTGGGAATGCTCCTGACGAGTGCCTTTGACGGCACGATTCCGGAGATGCCCACGCTGACCGGTACTCCGTCCGACCAGACGTCCCTTGCCGGGTTACTCGTCGCGCTGCGCCAGATGGGTGCCACGTTGACCGTCGACGGTTCCGCACCGGCCATCGTGCCGACGGACCTGGCGACAGGTGGCGTGTCACTGGATGGTGCTGGTGTCTTCGGTGCCTTGGCATCGGCCCTGGCAACCG
>CANFGH010000083.1 GCA_947446285.1 Chloroflexota bacterium | reverse complement strand
GGCCGAATATGCTGCCAATTGGGCTGCGGGCCCTTTGATTTCACCGATAACGTACTTCTTCGGTTACCACACGCCGATGCAGTTTCTTGAGTACTCAGTTACCGGTTTTGAGAGAATCTTCCGCGAAATCCTCTTTGCGGATCAACCGGCGTTGCTTGTGCTGTTCTGGGTTGGCCTTGGCTTGTCAGTGGTTTCAGGGCGATGGATCATTCCTTGGGGGATTGCGATGACGCTTCTCCCGTTCTACACGTTCATGGCTGGCGTGCCGAATCCGTGGGTCTTTCCGGGCCGGTACGCCCATCAGGCACTCCCATTTGCCGCTCTTGCCGTCGCATGGGCGGTATGCGGAGTGCCGATCATGGGGATATCGTGGTTCAATAGGCGGAAAGATCGAATCGTGCGAAGCGGTTCGGGAGGATGAAATGTCGACGACCGTGTCTGCGCCTGGTCCAGGATCAAAGGACGACGGCGACGCCAACCTGGCTCCGACCTCTGGCGAACCCTTGGTCGCGGTCGCGGTCGCGCCGGAGGATGAGGACCGACTTCCAACGTTCCGGGAAATCGTTGACTTGATCATTCACCCTGTGGTGCTGCGTTCGTTTGCAATCGTCTTGGTCGCGACCGTGATTCTCGTCGGTTTGCGGGTGCTAACGTGGAACGAAATCGCGGACGGTGCCAGGTCACGGTATGTGAAGACCGCCATTTTCGGTGGTGCCTCGGCGATGATGGTCTGGTTTCTGGTTCTTCTGCAAGTAGGTGCGCAGAAGCGGTGGCCGGTCTACTGCGCGGTCGCCGTGATGCTTGCCGGGGATGCCGTCCACTACGTGCGACTGGCGAACCCGATCGTGCGAGGCGGTCCGGTGGTTGCGTTCAATGCATCCTTTGCCTCCACGACCCCGCTTGATGGTCAATGGGAGGTCGAGACCGCAAATGGTGGGACCGCAAAGGTTGACGGTTCGATGGCGGTCCTGACGGCGGGACCGAGTGGCACTTCGTACATCCTTGCACGCCTACCCAAGGAACCGGATGTCAGGGAGTCGTGGTGGCTGCCTCTGGGTTTGGCCACGTTGGAACGGGAAGAGACCCTTTCGTGGCGCGCGCAGATTGACCGAACCGGTGGCTATTTTGTCGTCACTGAGATCAAGCAACTTCTGATTCAGGCTGTTCCGTACGGGATGCATATCACATACCCGGATGAGATGAAGCAAGCCAAGGGATACGAGATTCAGTCACAGGTGACTCTTGATGGCAAGATGCACGACTGGGAAATCATCCGTAATACGAGGGAAATCCGTTTCAGGGTCGACGGGAATGAGATATGGAAGTCACGATCACAGGGTCCACTTGGCCAGTTGAAGGTCGGTGAATCTAAGCGCGATGCGGCGCATGGTGGAACGGTCAAAGTGGAACGTGCCTCCTACCGCACTGTGCTGACACGCGAACAGGGTGCGTAGCGCAGCGTGTGGTTTTCATCCAATCTCGGTGCGAACCGCAAGGTTCTCAGTACCAGGCGAGGATCGTCCGCCCGCGCTGATCGGCTAGACGCAACTCGATGAGCCACCTGGTGTGGCTGGTTGGTCCAGGTGGCGTTATCCACTCCGTCCCGCTAAAGAACCTGCTTGCGTTTGGGTCGACGCCGGGACGGATGCTGTGTGTCCCGCACAGCCGAAGTGGCGGGGTCAGCGTCTTGCTTGTGGAGACAGTGACGGTTGCCTCACCAGCGCGGTCGAATAGGTCACGTTGGATTGGCATCCGGTAGAAGCCTCCCCGGTCAGGGCGCGGATGTGCTCCATGGGCGTCTTCCGCGCCGACGACTCGGGTAACTGTTCCGTTGTTGGTTGCGATTGTGACGGTCATCGCGTCCGGTTGGTCGAGGACTGCCTCGGCGCAGACGAGAAGCGATGTGGTGGCAGATTTGGAAAGCGCGGCCTTCCACGCTGTTTCGGTGAGTGAGAACCGATGTTCGGCGAGTTCACTGGTGTCTGAGATTGTCCGTGTCCAGTTCGGCGATGGTGGGTTCGACACCGCCTGACCGGGGAGGCGCTGGGCAACGGCGAGTGTCAAGATGACGAATGCGGTCGCGAACTGAGTGCGTGCGCCAATCAGTCCGGAACCGGCGATAAGGCCGAAGCCAATGCTGACAACGAAGAACCCGCGTGCGACGGCAGTCTCCCATGGCGTGTCAACGATTGCGACCACCAAGATCAATGCAGCGATGCCAGCCGACATGCGACCGATGTGACGGGGAATCACCAACTGTTCTCCTGCGCCTCGTGGAACCAGACGTTGAAGGTCTGATCGCCGGCGAGGTCAAGGTTGGTGAGGGTCGCGAGGCCCGCGATGACGACTGCACAGGCAACCAACCCAGCGGCCGTCCTCCAACGATCGTCTCGTGCAGTGATTCGCGTCGCGATCATCTGGCTGATCATGGAGACGGAGGCACCCGCAAGAAGGTAGACCGCGGGAAAGGCGAAGTACGCCGCGCGCGGTAGCCGGAACTGGGGCGAGAACGCGATCGCGGGGAGCAATGTGCCCGCGAGAATGGCTAATGCCCACGTGCGGGACCTGCGGGGCGATGCGTAGATGCCGATGACCGCGAGGATCCACCAGGGGTAGTAAAACGCGCCGACGAGGAGCCCCCTGATTGATCCGGCGTGGAACTGCCAGCGCAGCGACCATCCACCTTCAGACATGATCCGAAGCCAGATCCGGATCGCGCCTCCTGCAAGGTCATTGTTCCCGCCACTGAAACGCAGGCCCAGCAGGTTCTCACCGACAACCTGCCACGCGGTCACGATTGCGAATGCACCAGCCGATACCGCGACCAGGGACTGCACGCGCATCCTTGGACCTCCAAAGATCCAGGTCATTAGAAGAAGCGGAATGTGTCCGAAGTATAGGAGTCCCGCGATACCTGTCATCCACGCCGGCCCGATGATGGCTTCCCAACGTTCGCGCCTCGTCTGGACCAGCGACCACAGGCTCAGGCGGTCAAAAAGCACCAGTCCTGTTACGAAGGCGCCGAACGCAGCTGGGTGGGCTTGCGGGGCTGTGCTCATGAAGATGAACCCCTGACCGGTAGCCACCATGACTGCAGCAAGTTCGCCTGTCCACGTCTGGGGCCACCTGTGACGCCCGAGCCACCAGACACCGATCGCACTCGCGTACCAACCGGCCAGGTTCACAAGGGCAAACGCCCAGTATGAGCCGAGCGGGCGTTGCAGGAGGGAAGCCAGCCAAACGTGACCAGCGCGCCGGTCGAACTCTCCCGATAGTGATGGTCGTTCGGCGGTGAACAGTCCGACGAGATTTAATAGGAACAGGCCATCACCTTGGGCAGGGTGTCCGTCAAGAACGGTCGCGTACCCATCAGCAGCGGTCCAGTCTTCCATGCCTGCCTCGGGCCGACTGCTAGCTAGGAAGCCATTTCGCTCGCCCCCGTGGGTTCCCCATTCCGCGACGCAGATCAGCGCGAGCAGGATTGCGAAACACCAATCGCGCTTACCTGAGCGAAAGCCGGAGGATCCGACTGGTGGATCTGGTTCCACGAGTTCGGGGTCGGGAGCGAACATGCGACGTACGCCCGGAATGACCGATCCAATAGACAGCATCGCGAACACGGCTACCCAGATCGTTGCCCAGAGTGACACGGCCAGGTCTAGAAGGAGTGGAACCGTGCTGACAGAGTCGTCGGGCCGGACCGCATTGATTGCGATCCCCGCGATGGCAAACGCGCATGCCCCGGCCGCGAGGTCTCGCCTAGGGCCGAGTGGTTGCCGGTTCTGGAAGTTCATCGGGGTTCGATCTCATCTGGGTGTCTGGTCCGCGCTCGATGCAATCATGACCCTGAACGGGTGGTGGATTGTCCCGATGTCTGCAACCAGTCGCTGACTAGCGGTTTAGCAGGGCGGGTACTGCCATCAGTACCACGCGCCGAACACGTGGCCACCGGGGCCCTCGAGACGCAGTTCGATCTGGAACCGTCCCTGACGGGTTGTCCACGGCGATATCCATGATGTTCCATCGAAGAAGCGGCTACTTTCGAAACCGGCAGTCGGTCGCGCCGTGATCGTGCCGCAAATCTCAAGAGGCAGGGTTGCCCGTTCGTCGCGTCGGACTTGGATATCCAGCGAGGGCGAACCAGTGAACAGGCCACGTGGGACCGGTATTCGGTAGAAGCCGACGCTTTCGGGTTGTGGTCGGGGCCCGAACATCTGGGAGGTGTTGAGCGCACTGATTGCCGAACCGTTTACTGTGAGAACGAGTGTCTCGGGTGGTTCCAGACGACCACGGGCGCAGACGTAGATGAACGGTTGGCCGTCCGAAGCCCAACCTTGTTGCCATTGGTGGGTTCCGTACGGGGGGATGATTCGATGTGCGACTTCCTGGCGGGTATCGTCGACGATCTGGCCCCAAAGTGTTGATGGGGGGTCAGCGACCGGACGGTCGATCACGTATATAGCGATGCTTGCCAAGAGGTAGGTCGTTGCGCCGGCCAATTGCACAAATGGGGCTGACCGGCCGGCAATCACATGTGCGCCAATCCCGTAGATCGTTGCGAATGTCAGTCGGGAGACAAGGGCCTCGAATGTCGGTGCGATCATTTGGATGGCAATTGCGGCAAGAGTGATGCCTCGGGCCATCATGATCAGTCGGGGATTCCAGCCCGGGCTGTTGACGCGAATATCGGTCACCATTCGGTTCCCAGTGCATAGTGGAAATTCACCGCGAACCGTAGTGAACCGGTAATCAGGTCGCGGTTCGTGACCGTCGCAAGCGCGACAAGGATTGAGATGACGGTCGCGATATAGGCCTCGCGCCTCACCGGAGCGGTCCCCGATGCGAACGAGGACACAATCCTGGAACTTAATTTCGCGATTTCGTCGATGCCGACACTGGCGAGGAGCAGCATTCCGGGATACGCGAAGAAGGCCACCCTGGGAAGCTGGAAGCGCGTGGTGAAGAGAAGCGCCGGCGCGAATGCGGCGATCAGGACGACCATTGCCCAATTCCGTGCAATCCGTGGCGATTTCCACCATCCGATCGCCGCCAGGATCCACCATGGGTACCAGAACGCGCCAAGCATTGTTCCTCTTGGGCGCGAGTAATGCCCCCAAGCAGCGATGTTCTGAAGGCCACCACGGAATATCGTCACCCAATTGGCGACAGCCTCTGTCGCTAGGGCGCTATTTCCGCCAGAGAAAGATAATCCTAAGTACGACCCTATAATTTGCCAAACGGTAAGTATAGAAAGAGCTGTGAGAGTTCCTATCACCATCACCCGCCAATGTGTTCGTAAGGGCATCGCGAGCCATAAGTAAATCAGCGATGGAACGTGAACGAAATAGATCAATCCAGATGAGCCTGTGGCCCATCCAAAC
Organism: Chloroflexota bacterium; assembly: GCA_947446285.1. Lineage (GTDB taxonomy): Bacteria > Chloroflexota > UBA11872 > UBA12225 > UBA12225 > UBA12225. The sequence goes on along the minus strand of CANFGH010000083.1, from coordinate 8,050 downwards.
CGAACTGCCTTGCTGAATGATGCGTCGAGTCGCCGATTTAGCAAAAGGTCGTGAGCGACGAGCAGAACCCCGAACAGTCCAAACGCGACGGCATGGGGTTGCGGTGCAGTCCCCATGAAAATGAACCCTTGACTGGTTGCCACTAGGACTGCCCCAATCAGACCGATTGATTTCTCGGACCAATTGCGGTTCCCAAGCCACCAGACAGAGACCACGGCGAGCCACCAGAAGACTAGATTGGTTCCCGCAAACGCCCAATAAGTTCCGAGCCACGGAACGAGGAATGACACGAAATAGAGGTGACCCGCGCGCGCGTCAAACTCACTCGGTGCGGGACGGGCGTCGCCCGTGAACATCCGCAGCATCGGGAGCAGGAAGGTCCCGTCGTTCTGAGCGATGTGGCCGTCAAGCAGCATCGCGTATCCGTCCGCGGTCAGCCAGGTGTCCACGTTGGCCTCGGGGCGGCTGCTTGCAAGGAACGGGTTCCGGTCATCGCGGTGCAGGTACCACTCAAGACTGCAGAGACCAAGCGCCGCCAAGAGGATCAGCACCGTAAGCGGTGTGACGTTCCCGGGACTTCCCTTTTCGGGGTTTGCGTCGGTGGCGGTTGATGGCGGAGACGCTTGACTGATCTTGAGGCTAGAAAACCCTGATGAAATCGCTATGAATAAGAATGAAAGCGACACAGTCAGACCAGTGGCGATGTCCGCCAGAGCGCCCCAGTCGGCGAGGTAGTCAGCGATCGGCAGCGCGTATATAAGGAAAACGGAAATTCCGATGGCTAGAGCAACCGACGTGAGCTCTTTGCGGACACGAAAGACGGTATCCGGCTTGGAAGGACTTGCTCCTCTCACGACCGGAAATCCGTCCCAAGAGTACTAGCGGCGCCCGACCGGAATAGCCGAGGCACCACCGTGCGGAGCTCTTCGGAATACCCGCAGTCGACAGACTCACCCAGCCGGGGCGTAGCTCGGAGAGTTCCGAAACGGTCGTTGTGACATCGTGTCATTATCGTCCTGAGGTGATAACGGATTGGACACGAACGATACCGCCAAACACGACCTGGCTTGGCATCCGCCGGTCTCCCGCCCTCCAATCACCATCCCCGGGTTCTACTTCGGAGGGTACGAGTGTTCCACCCAGTTGGATCGCCAAGGGGTGAGGCGAAACCTCGTCTCTGAGACCCAGCATGATCGATTCCTCGATGAGGACCTGGCGGCGGCTCGGGATCTGGGGATCGTGGTCCTTCGTGAAGGGATTGCCTGGGACAGGGTTGACGCCGGCGGCACCGTTGACCTTGGGCCAGTCCGGATCATCCGCGATGCGGCGTTGCGACACGGGCAGAGGGTTATCTGGGACCTATTCCATTATGGGTACCCGGATGACCTCGATCCGTTCTCTGGGGCATTCGCCGAACGGTTCGCTCAGTATGCGTCCAAGGTTGCCCGCTATCTGGTCAACCTGGACGGCCCCGGACAGTGGTATACGCCCGTCAACGAACCGAGCTTCCTGGCCTGGGCTGCCGGTGAAGTTGGTTGGTTCGCACCCTATGGGAAGGAGCGCGGATACGAACTCAAGATGAAGCTGGCACGAACGGCGATCGTCGGAATGGAGGCGATCCGAGCCGTCGATCCTGAGGCACGGTTCGTGAACGTCGATCCAGCTTGCCACGTCGTTGCGCCCAGTGACGCACCCGAGCTCACGGCTGAGGCTGCTGAATTCACGGGTTACCAATGGCAAACCTGGGACATGCTCGGCGGCCGCGGATGGTCTGACCTTGGGGGTCGGGCGGACCTCCTCGATGTGATTGGAGTGAACTACTACCTCACGGGACAGTGGGAACACCGGCGAGGGGGATATCTGGCGTTTGACGATCCTCGGCGGCGGCCGTTCCGCGAAATGCTTGGAGAGGTCGCCTGCCGCTATCCAGGCCATCCGATCCTGGTGACGGAGACGGGTTGCTGGGGAGATTTGCGGGTGCCGTGGCTTAGGATGATCGCCGATGAGGTTCGGGCGGCCCAGGAAAGCGGCATTCCGATCGCTGGGGTCTGCTTCTATCCACTGGTCGATATGACCGAGTGGCACGAGCGGCACTGGATGCATTTCGGTTTCTGGGACATGGAAGATCACGATGGGGTTCTCTGTAGAAGGCCGTTTCAGCCCCTCCACGAGGCATTCGCTGTGGAGCGGGACCGGACCGGCGCTGAGGGTCAAAATCGCGCAAATTCGCACAAGATCGGCCAATATCGCGAAAAGGCTTGACAGCCGAAAACCGGACGGGCTACCATAGAAGGGTCGCCAAAGCGGGAACGTGAAAGCGAAGCGGAATCGAGAGGCCGGAAACGGGCTCTGGAGCGCAAAAAGCAACATGCTGATAGCGCTCATGATGACTTGGACGCGAGAGCAGTCTTAAGACACACGGTTCAGAAACTGGCACCAGCCGGGATCAAACGCGGAGACGCGCGCACCTTCACAACTGAAGCGTGGAAGGAAGCAATGCTTCCAAAGGTATCGCAAGATGCATCTGACAGCATCTGTCAGGGTATGAGAGCGTTCTCGGCGATGCGCCGACGAACAGCTGAGTTCGGTTGCACAGAACTTGAACTCCGTCCAGTAGGACGGGGGCAGTTGTTATGGAGAGTTTGATCCTGGCTCAGGATAAACGCTGGCGGCGTGCCTTACCAATGCGAGTCGAACGAGTTCGGACTTCGGTCCGAGTGAGTGGCGTCCGGGTGCGTGACACGTCGGTGACCTACCCATTTGTGGGGAATAACCTGCCGAAAGGTGGGCTAATACCGCATACGATCCCCTTGTCGCAGAGGGGATGAAAGCCTGCAAGGGCGCTGATGGAGGGGCCGGCGGCCTATCAGCTAGTTGGTGGGGTAAAGGCCTACCAAGGCAACGACGGGGAGCCGATCTGAGAGGATGAACGGCCACAGTGGGACTGAGATATGGTCCACAGCCCTACGGGGTTTAGCATGGAGGAATCTTGCGCAACATCCGACAGGATGGCGCAGCAACGCCGCGTGGGGGATGAAGCCGTTTGCGGTGTAAACCCCTGTTGCTCGGGAAGAAGTACCGTCGGGGAGAGCCTGACGGGAAGACGGTACCGGGCGAGGAAGCCCCGGCTAACTACGTGCCAGCAGCCGCGGTAAGACGTAGGGGGCGAGCGTTATCCGGATTTATTGGGCGTAAAGCGCGCGCAGGCGGACCGCAGCAGTGGCGTGTGGAATCTCCCGGCTCAACCGGGAGAGGTCATGCCAGACGGGCGGTCTTGAGGCAAACAGTGGGTCGCGGAACGGGCAGAGTAGGGGTGAAATCCGTAGAGACTGTCCGGAACACCAGAGGCGAAGGCGGCGACCTAGGTTTGAGAAGCAGTCGCGAGACTGTCCTGACGCTCAGGCGCGAAAGCGTGGGTAGCGAACGGAATTAGATACTCCGGTAGTCCACGCCCTAAACGATGGCCACTCGGTGTCGGGGGTATCGACCCCCTCGGTGCCTTAGCTAACGCGGTAAGTGGCCCGCCTGGGGACTACGGCCGCAAGGCTAAAACTCAAAGGAATTGACGGGGGCCCGCACAAGCAGCGGAGCGTGTGGATTAATTCGATGCAACGCGAAGAACCTTACCCAGGTTTGACATGGCACTGGTAGGGAGGGGAAACCCGAACGACCCGCAAGGGAGGTGTCACAGGTGCTGCATGGCTGTCGTCAGCTCGTGCCGTGAGGTGTTGGGTTAAGTCCCGCAACGAGCGCAACCCCCGTCTCCAGTTGCGTTTTCTGGAGAGACTGCCGGGCGAACCCCGGAGGAAGGTGGGGATGACGTCAAGTCCGCATGGCCCTTACGTCTGGGGCGTCACACACGCTACAATGGCCGGGACAGTGGGCTGCGATCTCGCAAGAGCTAGCTAATCCCCCAAACCCGGTCTCAGTACAGATTGTCGGCTGCAACTCGCCGGCATGAAGGCGGAGTTGCTAGTAACCGCGCGTCAGCATAGTGCGGTGAATGCGTTCCCGGGCCTTGTACACACCGCCCGTCACACCACGAAAGCCGGCAAGACGCGAAGGCGCTGGGCCAACCCCTCGGGGAGGTAGGTGACGAGCGTCGGGTTGGTGATTGGGGTGAAGTCGTAACAAGGTAGCCGTACGGGAACGTGCGGCTGGATCACCTCCTTTCTTACGGAGTGCAGTGACCCCACCCGACATAGTCGTGGTAGGAGGCTTCACGACTTCCAGGTCGATCAGAGCGACCGGCAGCCTCGGTTGACCAGTACGTATCTGCCTGATCTCGCGGGCTCAGTCTCATGGCCTGCGCTTCCTTCCACGCTTCAGCGGTGGCGGTGACGTTAAGTCGCTGCGACCCTAGAGACGCCGGATCACTTTGTGGTCCGGCGTTGCACCTTGACAACCAGATATGACATGTGATGGTAGGTTTTTGCCACATCGCTGCCACCCGATCCGACCCGCACATGCGAGGCAACGAGGCGGTGTTGGTCAGCTAGATGATGAGCGCACCGGCGCACAGCAGATGTGCCGGGCGTATGGTGATGATGTTGTTCGGACACTTCAACTGGTGTGACGCAACAACGGTTCGCAATGAGAAGGCAGATTGCCATTTTACGGGCAGACGGTGGATGCCTAGGCGCAGAGTGCCGATGAAGGACGGTGCAGGCCACGATAGGCCCTGGGTAGGCGCCAGCAGCCGATGATCCAGGGATTTCCGAATGGGGGAACCCGCGTGCGGTCATGCGCACGCATCCCGTATGGGAGGGGCACCGGGGGAACTGAAACATCTAAGTACCCCGAGGAGAAGAGATCACCGAGAGACCGGTAGTAGTGGCGAGCGAACGCGGTCAAGTCCAAACCGAGCGACGCTTAGTGGGTTCGCGCCCTATGCCCGCTTGGGGTTGTGCGGCTTGTTGGGGGGATCCCGCGAAGGGTCCCGCCTGGTTGGTGTACGTTGACGAGAACAGTCTGGAAAGGCTGGCCGAAGAGGGTGAAAGCCCCGTACTGGTAGTCGTACACACAGGTACAACAGGTTCGCGAGTACCACGGGGGAAGAGTAGCCCCGTGGGAAGCTGGGGCGACCACGCTCCAAGGCTAAGGTACGCTCTGCGACCGATAGGGAACGAGTACCGTGAGGGAAAGGTGAAAAGCACCCCGGCGAGGGGAGTGAAATAGTTCCTGAAACCGTCTGCCTACAGTCGGTACGAGGGCGGTGCCCGTAAGGGCTGCCTGAGTGCGTGCCTCCTGAAGAATGAGCCGGCGAGTGGATCGGCGTCGCCAAAGGCTAAGGACGGTGGACGTCTGGAGCCGTAGCGAAAGCGAGTGCGAATAGCGCGACTAGGTGGCGTCGATCCGACCCGAAACCGGGTGAGCTACCCATGGGCAGTGTGAAGGTTCGGTAACACGAACTGGAGGCGCGGACCCACCAATGTTGCAAAATTGGGGGATGACCTGTGGGTAGAGGAGAAATTCCAATCGAACCCGGAGATAGCTGGTTCTCCCCGAAATGGATTTAGGTTCAGCCCGATGAGTTGACACCCGTAGGAGGTAGGGATGCTGGATGTGTGCGGGCCCTTGGCGGGTACCAAATGCAACCAAACCGCGAATGCCTACGGGTGCGAGTCGGAGTGAGACGGTGGGTGCGAAGATTCATCGTCGAGAGGGAAACAGCCCAGACCGCCAGCTAAGGGCCCCAAGTGCAGGCTTTAGTGGTAAAGGAGGTCGGTGTGCACAGACAACCAGGAGGTTGGCTTAGAAGCAGCCACCCTTTAAAGAGTGCGTAACAGCTCACTGGTCGAGTGCACCGGCGCCGACAATGTAACGGGGCTAAGCCTGCCCCCGACGCTGCGGGTGTAGTCATTTGATTACGCGGTAGGGGAGCGTTCCACGGGCGTTGAAGGTAGATCGTGAGGACTGCTGGAGCGCGTGGAAGTGCGAATGCCGGCATGAGTAGCGTATTGACCGTGCGAACCGGTCACACCGGAAGCCTAAGGGTTCCTGAGGACGGTCCATCCACTCAGGGTTAGCCGGGCCTAAGCCAAGCCTAGTACGAAGCTAGGGTAGGCGATGGACAACGGGTTGATATTCCCGTGCCACCATTAGATCGTTTGACCGATGCGGGGACCCGGTAGGTAGTTGCCCGCGAATCGTTGGCTTGTTCGTGTAAGCCTATGACGCGCTGGGGAGCGAAGTTCTTCCTGGCTAAGGGTGAGACCCTAAGCGTGAGAGGGGATGCCGAGAGTGCGGCTTCGGCCAATCTCAAGGGGTAATGGGCCACGCCGGCAAGAAAAGCCGCTAGGGAGATCTTTTGGTGCCCGTACCGCAAACCGACGCAGGTAGGCTGGGATGAAGGTCCCGAGGTGAACGGGAGACCCTCAGCGAAGGAACTCGGCAAATTGGCCCCGTACCTTCGGAAGAAGGGGCGCCACTTGGTGTGTAGGCCCTCGCGGCTCGAAGCACCTGGGTGGTCGCAGGGAACTGGCTCAACCGACTGTTTACCAAAAACACAGGTCTCCGCGAAGTCGTAAGACACCGTATGGGGGCTGACGCCTGCCCGGTGCCAGACGGTTAAGAGGAGGGGTTCACGCTCTGAATCGAAGCCCTGGTGAACGGCGGCGATAACTATAATCGTCCTAAGGTAGCGAAATTCCTTGTCGGGTAAGTTCCGACCCGCACGAATGGCGTAACGAGTTGAGCGCTGTCTCCGCTGAGGACCCGGCGAAATTGCAGTGCCCGTGCAGATTCGGGCGTCCTGTGGCAGGACAAAAAGACCCCGTGGAGCTTTACTCCACCTTGCCATTGCGCCGCGACCGTGCATACGTAGGATAGGTGGGAGGCTTTGAAGGAGTGCTTTTGGGCACTCTGGAGCCGACGGTGAAATACCACTTTTGCGTGGCTGTGGCGCTCACGCGTTGAGCTATATCGCTAACGCGGACCCTGGCAGGCGGGGAGTTTGACTGGGGCGGTCGCCTCCCAAACAGTAACGGAGGCGCCCAATGGTCTTCTCAGCGCGGATGGTAACCGCGCTCCCTAGAGTGTACGGGCAGAAGAAGGCTTGACTGTGAGGCGGACGTGCCGAGCAGGTGCGAAAGCAGGGCCGAGTGACCCTACGTCCCCTAGTGGACGGGACGTGGATTAACGGATAAAAGCTACCCCGGGGATAACAGGCTTATCCTGCCCAAGAGTTCACATCGACGGCAGGGTTTGGCACCTCGATGTCGGCTCGTCGCATCCTGGGGCTGTAGTCGGTCCCAAGGGTTGGGCTGTTCGCCCATTAAAGCGGTACGCGAGCTGGGTTCAGAACGTCGTGAGACAGTTCGGTCTCTATCCGCCACAGGCGTTGGATACTTGACCGGAGCGGTCCCCAGTACGAGAGGACCGGGACGGACCAACCTCTAGTGCACCAGTTGTCTCGCCCGAGGCATCGCTGGGTAGCTACGTTGGGAAGCGATAAGCGCTGACAGCATCTAAGCGCGAAGCGCACCGGAAGATGAGGTATCCCTACAGAGGTGGGCAACTGCTTCTGTGAGAGTCCCCCTGGAGATCACAGGGTTGCTGGCCGGCAGGTGTAAGCACAGTAATGTGTTCAGCCAAGCCGGACTAATGGACGATGGGCTTTGTGTCTTTTCTTGTGAGCCAGCATCAGACTGGTTGGGTTCCGACAGCCCTCTCCATACCCCGGCTCATCTGGGGTGGCCACCATCACATGTTGTCTGGTTCGCGCACGCCTCATCGGTTTCGATGAGGCGTTTTGCGTTGGCTTTTGTTCGTCAGTAGTCAGATCTGGGTGTCGTCTCTCACGAAATTGTTTACAGGGGCTGGGGGGAACGGGATGAAGGCCTCGCCCGGTACGGTGCTGGTAGTCGACACCACACCCGCCAGGGAGACCTTCGGATGCAACACTCTCACTCGCACGCCAGATTGACCACGCACGGGCGCGCACGGCTGCTGCACGTGGGCGCGTCGGGGACACCGGTGGCCGATGCGTGCGCCGATGCTGGCGTCTCGCGGACGACGTACTCCCACTGGAGGCAGCGATTCGCGAGTG
>CANFGH010000082.1 GCA_947446285.1 Chloroflexota bacterium | reverse complement strand
TGTCAATAGTTCCGCAACCATGACAGGGCCCACTATGGCCGTGATGGCAATGGTGTGCGCCGCCTCATATTTCGTGAATTGGTCAGGATTGACCATTTCAAACAGGGGATAGTGGACCCACTGGATTGTCCAGATCAGGCCAGTCAAGTAAAACGCCGAAGCACATGTACCTATGAGCACGAACGCTGTCGGGCGATTCATGGGTCAATCACTGCATTGCACGCCCACTAATACAACGAGCGAGTCCGATACTCACTGAGAGAACCGTTGACCAACCATATCGGCGGACGCCAGTCGTTCTCCCAAGATCCCGCGCCGGCTTTGGTATCGCGAGGGCAAGGTTTCAGGCGATGAGCATCAGGCCCAGCGTTGAGGGGCGCCATCCTCGACATAGACCCACGGGCCCCGAAGGACCTGGCCAAGCATCGCATGCAGGCTGGCAACTTCGCGCCGGCGCGCCTGGAGCTCACTCTCGAGTCTCGCGACTTGGGCGCGAAGGTCGGCCAGATTTGCCCGAAGCAAATGTGCCTCGCTGCCCGTGGTGTCTGAGGTGTCCGGCAATGTCCGCGTGCTGCTGTCTTCCATCGTTTCCATCCCGGAGCACGCGATTTGATCACTGCGACGGTTAGCGTCCGCACTGAAGCATGCACCAGCAAAACGGACCGCCGCGGGGCAAAGTTGCGAGTGATGTCAAGTCGAGCGGACGCACTCAGACCGCGTCCAATACACCCCGCCCAAACGACAGACGGATGACCAGCGGTTCGCCCTCAGCCCGTCCAATCGGGAGGCCCCTGAGCCTCAGGTACGGCAGCGGCGTCCCACCATCCGCCTCACGAACCCCCTCATGCCACTGCTCGTACCACCCCCGAGGGGTCAAATCAACGCACGTTTCGACCGGCATCCCAGTGTTCAACAGCACCGCAGAGATCGGCAACGTCGCGATAGGGCGTAGTCCCACCGAACTACTCTCAGTGGAGGACGGTACGACGATGTAGACGTTGTCACCCTCTCTCGTCACGTTCAGCGATGGATCATTCACCAGATGAGGGGCCGGTTCGGCGGTGAGCCCTTCACGAACTGACCCATACCATGCTCCGATACGACGCAACAGGGACGCCGATGCTTCTGGAATTGTGCCGTCACCCTTCGGCCCGACATTCAGTAGGTAGTTCCCACCCATCGCCACCATGCGCGCGATCGAATGCTCCAAATGCGATGGCGTGTAGTAATCCTCATCCGCACGATAGCCCCACGACTCGCGCCCAACGGACTGGCACGCTTCAGTCAACTTGGTGAATCGTCGGCTATCGGGCACATGTCTCTCAGGTGTTGAGAAATCGCCTTGGTCGAACCCTCGATTGTTGATGACCGCCAACGGTTGCAGGCTTCGGATCATCGCGTTGACCGACGGGTCATGCAACTCCGGCACATTCATGTCCCACCAGAAACCGTGAAGGGTGCCGTAATTGGTGCAGAGTTCACGAACTTGCGCGACCAGGAAGGCCATGTACGCATCCCAGTCGGGCCGGTCACCGGGCAGCGCGGAAGGAAGTTCATGGTGGCGTCCGAAGTTCGGATAGTTCGGGTGATGCCAATCGGCGATCGAATAATAAAAACAAAGCGGTACACCGCGTCGATGGCAAGCGTCGGCAATCGCGCCGATGATGTCACGCCCGTATGGCGACTGCATGACGTTGAAAGGGGTCTGAGCGGTATCCCAGAGGCAGAATCCGTCATGGTGCTTCGTGGTTATGCACAGGTATTCCATGCCGGATGACTGCATGAGGTCAAGCCACGCGTCGGGATTGAAAATGACCGGATTGAACTGATCCTTGAGCAATCCGTACTGGTCCCGAGGAACAACGCCTCGCCACTGCATCTGCTCGTGCCATCCGGGAATTGCATACAGGCCCCAGTGCACGAACAGCCCAAACCTACGCGCCAGGAACCAGTCCCGGCCATCTCCAAACGGCGTCACCACGCGCGTGCCCCCCTTTCAGCCACGACCATGATACGAACCGTCGGGACCTTGTCTGGATTGCCCGTCTCCACACTACGGCATGATTGATAGTATTCAATAACTATCACATCTAGGGATTTTTTAACATGATCAGCCAGAGTGACATCGACGGCCGTTAGATATCGCGTACCGTGCTTCGAGACTACTCCGTGTCGCAAGTCGGCACGAGGGTGTCCGAAATCCCCGCCAGTCAAGTGACGAGCGCGTAACTGCTGGTGGGCGAGTCAGATTGATCACAAAACAATTGGGGACTTGACATCCCCTTTACGTCTACCGTGCATGATGGAAGCGTCAGGAAGGTCCCGTGTGGCCCGGAAGATCCTGACCGATGGAGGCTGGAATGAGCGTACCGATCGCATTCGGCGCATTCGTGGCGATTCTCGCCTGGGTTGCAGATGTCGACAAGACGCTCTTGCGGGCATATCGCAACTGGCGCGCCACACGATCGCAGTGACCCGACCTCCGTCCGGTGGTCGTTAGCAAGAAACCGCCCCGCTCCCATTGTGGGGGAGTAGGGCGGTTCTCGTTACGGCTCTATTGGTAGCGATCCGGTCCAACCGGGTCATTCCTGCGTCAGAGCGCACGCAGTCCTACGATTCGAACCGCGACTTCTCCATTACGGATATCACTTCCTGCGCACGCGTCGGGAACGTATCAATGCTTTCGCCAAAGATCCGGACTTCATACCCCCAGTTTCCACGGATGGTGTAGTAGTGGTACCCAATCCATTCGTGGACCCGCTCCACAAGATCAGTGCATGTGTCACACGCCTTCGCCGAGTAGACAACACGAGCGCGCGAAACCGCCTTCTGCCATGGATAGCCGGTAAAGGACGCAGCGGTGGTCGAGTCCGCGCCACTGCAGGTGACGGCAGTCTTGCACCAGTACGTCACCGACTTTCGTGAAAGGTCGGAAACGGTCTTGACGTCCTTGTTGTAGTCGAGATTGGATGCAATCACCATCACGTACGTAGGCTGGGTGCCGGTCAGGTAGGTCCAACGGCCAAGCACGCTGCTCGAGTAGATCGGGTCAGTGTTTGCGTCTGGCGTACCAAGTACGTAGCCCTCAAGGCTATGGCTGTCAGTCCAGGTTCCCGGGGCGACAAACCGGTAGTCGCCATCGAGCCCGATCCGTGGTGACCGGTTCAATCGCCAAGCGTCCAGGAAGATGTTCGGGGTTGGAGTGGCCGCAACCGTGGCTGAGGCAAGGGCGGCTCGGGCGAGCCCACCGGCGCTCATGGCGAACCGGCCTTCCCACGCGGGCTGCTCGAACACCATGGACCCGTAGTTGTCACTATTTATTCCGAACAGTTCCACGTCCGCCAAAGACTGGATATGGAACAGCGTTGGGGCCGGATCTGCGGTCTCCCACTTCACGAGGTAAATCGGGTCACCCATCTTGAGAAGGCCTGACGACAGCCAAGGGTCTCCTCTCCGCAACTGACGAAGGTCACCAAGCTCAACATCGCGGCGGGCACCCCAGTCGACGTATCTCGTCGCAAGGGCGCGGGTATCACCGGCCCAGTGCAGGACACCAGAGTCATCGGCAACCCAGATGTGAGGAGTGTTGCGCAAAGCCACTACTGCCCCGCGACCGAGTGTCGACTGGGCGTCGGAAATCGCTCCCGACCCGACTATCACTCCAAGAATAATCCCGAACACCATCAACACGCGCATCAATCTCATCCCTGCTCCTCTCATGTTCCCCAAGCGCACACGCCGCGCAACCGGCCGGGCACGTGACCGGCTTTGACAGTTCAAACGGCGTTCCCGACGGTTTGTTCCCGCCCGCCAAAACCCGAAGTCTGGGGCAAAAACAGTCCACCTTCGGACGAGGGTTGGCTCACAAGGTGAATGCGCTTGATGAGGGTTCCCTTCACAGGTATGCTGCAATTAAGAAAATGACAACAACGCCCCCATCACATGATCTTAGCCATACGATGGCGCATACCGCCGACCACTTCAGCGGCATCCTGATCGACGCCGACCATCTGCCAGATGATGTTCGCTTTAGTGACGAGTTGGCGTCGTCGATGGATGCGTGGGCTGCAGCCGGCAAGCGCCTTGTTTGGCTCAAGGTGCCACTGGCCCGGGCTGCCCTGGTACCGCTGGCGGCCAAGCAGGGGTTCACGTTCCATCACGCCAATGAGCATGACGTGATGATGACTGGCCGGCTGGTGTCAGACGCATTCATCCCGACCCATGCCACGCACTACGTCGGGGTTGGTGGCGTGGTCATCAACGACCGTCGCGAATTACTCGTCGTATGCGAACGTCACCGCGCCACAAGCCGACGCTATTACAAGCTTCCCGGTGGGGCACTTCAGGCCGGTGAGCATCTTGTCGATGCCGTGACCCGCGAAGTCCTCGAGGAGACCGGCGTCGAGGCCAGGTTTGAGGCGTTGGTCTGCTTCCGGCATTGGCACGGCTATCGGTACGGAAAATCCGATATCTACTTCGTATGCCGTCTCACTCCCCTCAATACCGACCTGACAATGCAAGCCGAGGAAATCGAGGAGTGCCTCTGGATGCCGGTCGACGAGTACCTCTCGCATGAACTCGTGAGCCCATTCAACAAGCGAATCGTCCGGGCCGCCCTTTCCGCCCCGGGCGTGACACCGGAGTGGATTGAAGGACACACGGACCCGGCGCGGTACGAGTTCTTCATGCCTGACGAAACCCATCGCAACGAGCCTCTTGCCGACCACCACGGCTAATGCCGCCACACCTCCAAGGCGAAGTTCCGGCGATCACAACCGACCCGGATCCGGAGAGGATTCGGGACGGTTGTTTATGTGTGCCTTACCGGCCGTCAAGGCGGCCCGTCATGTCGGGTCTGCCGGAGAACAGCGCTGAACTATTTGGAAACGATTTTGCACAGAACAAACAGGAGATCCGTTCAGTTGGCCCGCTCCGGGGGAAACTAGGCGCGGAGGCTATGCGAACAGCAGGTCTCACTGTTGGAGGCTTGAACACCATTGTTCGCATGATCAAGTCATTACCACTCAAGCCAGTACCTTTGTCCATCCGGTCGAACCGCGTTGATTGCGAACGCGCAAAGGGTCCGTCAAACCCCCTGGCCATACTTGGGGCGAAATAGCGAGGTAAAAGGACCCCGCAACATGAACCCGAGTGCCGCCGTTGCACTCCACGGACCGACCCCGCCATCAGCTTTTCGGGATGACAGCGATCATCCCGGGCCTCGAAAGGGGTGCTGGCCAATTCTGCACGCAGCGATCTCACAGTCGTAAAGGACCGCACCGCAATGAGCACTGATACGCCTGAGGACACCGGCGAACTGCCTGCATTCAAGGCGTTCACGAGGATTGGTCCAATGCATGAAGCATCAGTGGCATATCGGGATGCCGTTCGCGCCGCCGACCGAGCGCACGCCGCCATCAGGGACGTGCTCGACAACGCGGACCTTCAGGATGCCGGCGAAGGTTCTGTCGGTTGGCTTGTCAAAAACGACATCTCGGTGCGCGAGTCGTTGATTCGGCTTTCCGACGCCTTGAACGACCTGCAGAACGTCGCTTCACGCAAGGGCGCAGCAGCGGTTGCCGAAACAAGCTCGGTCATGGCCCTTTCCAGATGGGTGGCCCGGGCGGCAATCGAAGCCGATCAGAACGGCGAGACTGCATCCCTTCCCGAAACAGCATGACCCGCAAACCGGAAGTCGCCTATCGGCAACGCACGACTCCGGATGAGTGAACAAGCCGCTCCCGACGATTGCTTCCGCAGGGCAAACGGTTGATGGCTTCCACGTTCCGGCCTTCGCTCGCCCGGCTTTGACCATCAGTCTGGTGCGGAGGCTCTTGACGACCAAGGAATGGTTCCGGTCCTGTCTGCTGTGAAGAAGACGGTGTCACAGAAGGCAGGGCCGCCCATGCAATGGTTCGGATACCTAATCGGTCACCGGTAGTGCGCGGCGACCTCCTCATGGCCGAGCATCGCCAAGGCGGTGTCGAGCAGCGTTTTGGCTTGGTCGTAGCTCGTGGTCTTGCGTTCGGCAAGGATGTCCTGCAGGAGCAAACGCCGGTCACCGGTCAAGAACGCCTCGAGGCCTCGCTCCATCTCGCTGACCTTGGGCAGCACTTCCTCGCGCAGCACTGAAGCAGGTAAGGGTCGCGCGGGTCGCATCGGGTGCACCCCGCCGCGGTCAATCCATGCCTGTGACTCGACGACAACGTCATGTTCGATGCCGGCGACGACGACTCCGGTGTTGGGCATGTTTACCTGAAAGCATCCCGCGACGCCGTTAGCCAAAGCGTCTATGATCGGCACCTGCTGTTCGCGAGTGCGCGTCTGACCGAAGACCGACGTAACCTTGACCGACGGGTCCTTCATCGCCGCATCCACCTGTGCAAGGCGCTCGCTCAGCACCGCTACGTGGACAGGGCGAGCGACTTCCGTGTCCGGACCGCCCCACGGTTGGCCAAACCACTGCTTCTTGGTGGCCAGATCGGTGTGATACCACCAGCCAACCAACCGGGGGGTGTCTCCGATCGGCATCAGGCCGTGCATCCGGTACATGTCGATCACGCCCCGGCTCATCTGGATGTCATGCGTGCGGGTTGCAACATGGGTGTCCCAGTATGTGGGTCCGTGTTCTTCGATCCATTTGTCAAGGATCGGATACGCATCCTGGCCATCGTACTGGAAGGTAGTCAGCCAGATCGCATGGTTGACGCCAGGCGCTTCCCAAGTAATCCGGGAGGGGTCCAGTCCAAGCACATTGGCCATTTCCAGATACCCGTAGTGACCGTGGCACAGACCGATGATCTTTGCGTTGGTGTGACGGTTCATCAGCGTCGTGCCATCAAATACCGGGTTGCCACTTTGGATCAGCCAAGCGTCAGGACAGATGCGCTCGATGTCACGCGCAATGTCGAGCATCAGCCGGAAGTTGTAGAAGTGACCGAGCGCGGACGGCGTGTAGTAGTAGTACCCCAGCGACTCGGTCAATTCCCGCACACGCCGAGCATGGTGGTGGCCCTTCACATCAGCCGTATTGATGACGAAGTCGGCTCCGGTGAGCGCTGCCTGCCGGTCGGTGGTCTGCGTGAAGCGCAGGTCGGCGCCAAGCTCCCGGCTGTATCGCTCGGCCAAGCCCGTGATGTTCCGCAGCCGCTGGGCGTCGATATCCATGAAGGTCACATGGCTGCCCTTCAGATTCTCGGTCAGGCAGAGATCTTTCACCAAGCCAAGGGAAAATGTCGCACTGCCGGCGCCAATCACCGTGATGTTGATATTCCGTGCCATGGGTGGGTTCCACTCTTTCCGTGAATTGCGGCAGATCATAGCCCGACGTGCCGGGGCCTGTCCTCGGAATGCAACCAGGTCCGACGCGCTCGCGCCATCCCACGCTAGACTAACCGCGTCATGGCACGACATGTTGTTGCAAAAGTTGGGGAGATACCCCCTGGTGGCCGGAAAGTCGTGGATCTGGACGGACATTCAGTCGGGGTCTTCCATGTGGAAGGCGAGTACTACGCGCTCCTGAATTGGTGTCCGCATCAGGGTGCACGCTTATGCGAAGGCCGCCTCTGGTCTGGTCTTGAGAGCGATGTTCCGGGTGACTACGCGACAAGGACTGATCGGGCGGTCATCGCATGCATTTATCACGGGTGGGAGTTCGACCTCCGGACGGGCCGCTCAGTTTGCGAACCGGAACGACTTCGCGTTCGCGCCTATGAAGTTACCGTGGAACCGGACCACACGTCCGACCAAGATGGTGTGACGCTGGGCCGACCATCTCGAACCAACGCCACCGCGCGCACATTCCCGGTGACGGTTGAGCACGGAAACATCGTCGTTGACCTGAGACGCACTCCGGTTTCGGGCACCGTTCCCAATGGACCCCGGAACCTGAGTGAAGGTGAGATCCATCACACGCACATTCCATCCGAAGGGTCGCTCCAACCCGGGGGCACGAGATGACATCACTTTCCAACACACTCCGCACAGAGACGCCACTTGCTGCCGGAAATGTCACGGAACTTATTGACGGCGACGTGCACAACGTCATTCCCGATACGCACGCGCTGTTCCCGTATCTTTCCGATCACTGGCGGGAACACATCACCAATACCCTGTTCAAGGGGGTACCGGAAACTTCGTATCCCCGGTGGGCGCCAACGACCGAGCGCCCCGGCAGCGAGCTTCCGAACTGGCGCCAGGCGGGATCTGACCTTTCAGTCGTCACCCGGGACGTTCTCGACGCTGATGGATTGTCGTATGCGGTGCTTTGCTGCACCTACGCGATCGACAGCTTGCACAATCCTGATGCCGCCATTGCCATGGCGCGCGCGGTCAACGATTGGCAGATTTCGGAGTGGCTGGACAAGGACGAACGGCTGCGCGCGACCATCGTCGTGCCAACACAGCTGCCCGCAGAGGCGGCCCGTGAGATTGACCGGGTCGGCGACCACCCGGGCTTCGTGCAGGTCGGGATGCCCGTACGGTCGGCGGTTCCGTATGGAAGTCGGCTTCATGCACCTTTATGGGAAGCGATTTCCCGAAAACGGCTCGTGGGTGCGATCCACTTTGGTGGCGCGCCAGGCACACCGCCCACGCCTTCAGGATGGCCGTCGTACTACCTTGAGGAGCACGTCGGAATGGCCCAGGTGTTCCAGACGCAGGTGGTCAGCCTAGTGACGGAGGGTATCTTCGACCTCCATCCAGACCTTCGGGTAGTCCTGTTGGAAGCAGGTGTGACGTGGATGGGACCATTCCTGTGGCGGTTCGATAAGGAATGGCGAAACTTGCGTCGCTTGGTCCCATGGGTGAAGCGCGCGCCGTCGGCGTACGTCCGGGACCACATCAGGCTCACGATCCAGCCAGTCGATGCGCCACCGTCCGACATCCAGCTGCGTCAAGCCATTGAACAGATCGGTTCGGACGAGATGCTTGTGTACTCCAGTGACTACCCCCATCGGCACGCTAGTGAGCCATCCCGCCTCCTTTCGGTCGTCACTGAAGCTCACGCCGCCCGCATTCGGTCCGCAAATGCGCGGGCGTTGTGGAAGCTCACGTGATTTCTAGTTGGTCAAAGGCCTTCCGGGAACGTTCCTTCGCCAAAAACATCGATGAACTGGCCTGCGTCAGATAGCATCGTCACTACCGTCGCCCACTTTGCCCTTGCCGAGGAGGCCATTCAATGGTTGCGACCCGACATCGTCCCCCTCAAACCGAATTCGAAGCATCACCGTCAACTGCTCCGCTCGCCTTTGGTGCGTCCCGGTCGGCAGCATCCACCCGGCCTGCGCTGATCGACTGCGACCTGCACAATGAGCTCCACGGTGACGTGCTTGCCTTGGTGCCCTACCTGTCAGACCGGTGGAAGCGGCATCTGGAGACCTTCGGTGTCCGGTCCCCCGCCGGTGGTTTCTTCCCTCGCTTCATGGATCATCGCGAAGATGCACGTCCGCCGTCGGGGCGTCGGGCTGGATCTGAAGTGGCTTTTACCCGATCCCAGTATCTCGACCCATTCAGGGTGGCGTACGGGATCCTGATCCCACTTTCCCCAGCCGCGAGCCAGCAGAACCACGAGTTCGGGGCAGCGCTCGCGACAGCGTGCAACGACTGGCAAGTTGCCGAATGGCTTGACCCGGAACCACGCCTTCGCGCGTCTATTGTTGTGCCGATCGAAGCCCCTGACCTTGCAGTAGCGGAAATCCGACGTCGCGCCGGCGATCCCAGGTTTGTTCAGGTGCAGTTCACTGGCCGTCCGCAAGAACCGATGGGACGGCGCAAGTACTGGCCGATCTACGAAGCGTGTCAGGAGTACGGCTTGAAGGTGATTTCACACGCCTTCGGGTCTTACGGACAGCCAATCACCGGTGCCGGTTGGCCATCCTTCTATTTAGAAGACCACGTGGGTCCGGCCCAGGCGATGCAAGCAAACATCATCAGCCTGGTTACCGAGGGCGTGTTCGACCGGTTCCCAGACTTGAAAGTCATTTCAGTAGAGAACGGGGCAGGATGGCTTCCATCACTGATGTGGCGGCTGGATGCCTCGTGGTCCCTGTTGCGCGAGGAAGTTCCCCACCTCCAGATGGCACCATCCGAGTACGTACGCCGTCACATCTGGGCGACATCGCAACCGATGGAGGAACCCCACCAACCACACCAGTTCGGCGAGTTCATCGAACATCTGGGAAGTCTTGCCGACCACATCCTCTTTGCAAGTGACTACCCGCACTGGGACGCCGACCAACCCGATGAAGCCTTTCCTGTCCGCCTAGCTCCCGACCTTGAACACAAGATCTACTACGGCAACGCGGCAGCCCTCTATGGCCTCGGCGAGACAAAATGAAGCTTCGTGAACGCATCCAATCTGCGTCAGCAACTTCCGCGATGCCCGTCGGTTCAATGGTTTTCGACTTTTTCGTACCCGGGATCTCACGAATGGCTCGGGCCGCCGGAGCGGACTTCCTGATTTTCGATACCGAACACAGTGGCACAGGGATTGAGGCAATCAAGGCGCAGTGCGCCGCGTGCGACGGAGTTGGCATCGCTCCAGTCGTGCGAGTGCCTGAGCACGGCTACCACTTCGTTGCTGGTGCCCTCGATGCCGGAGCGCACGGGGTCATGGTTCCGATGGTTGGAACGGCGGCCGAGGCACGCGACATCGTGTCATTTTCACACTACCCACCGGCAGGCCGACGGGGCGCAGCGTTCAGCATTGCCCACGATGGTTACCTTCCGGGGGCCCCCCGTGACAAGATCGCGGTCGCCGATGCGCGCACCCTTGTGATCGCGATGATCGAGACACCTGAGGGTGTTTCGAACGTCGATGACATTGCCGCTGTCCCCGGCGTTGATGTCGTGTGGCTGGGTCACTTTGACCTGACCAATTTCATGGGCATACCCGGTGAGTTCAACCACCCTGACTACCTCGACGCTGTTGCAAAAATAGCCCGTGCCGCCGGGAAACACAGTAAGGTGGCCGGGGTGATGGCGACCGACGAAGCGTGGGCGCGGGACTACCACATCCGCGGATTTCGTCTGTTCGCATACGGGCTCGATGCCCACCTCTATCAGCGTGCCTTGATGACGGGAATCGAGGCAATCCGCAGCCTGTGACGTTGGCTGACGCATGGCGCGAAGGGACAGGCGAATGTGCGCCTCTATGCAGCGAGGCACGCCAGCTTTGGCGTTGCACGTACGTACCATGCCCACCGCACAGCCCCGAATATCTGATCTTCCCTGATATGGTTTCGCTGATCCCAGGAAGGCAGAAACGAACTCCTCTTCGATATTTGGGATCTGTTGATGAGGGTCTGGCGCGCCAAGGGAGTATTGGATGTTCAAGACAATTAGGACGTTGGGAATAACGTCTGATGTCGCCTACACGCTGGGTTTCCTGTCGGTACTCGGAAGCATCTTCATCTGGTATTCGCAGGGCGGGACCAAGGAAGGATCCGAGAAGGCGGCTGGGGAGCGCTTCGGCATTTTTGTCGGGCTGTGGGCACCAACCTTCTTTGCGATCGGCAACGGGATTGCCGTGCTGAAGGACGGCGAGTAGTCAATTCCGATCTTACGAGTCTCGCCCGTATCACGAACTTGGTACGCGCAAAATCGGTTACCGACTGGTAACAAACGAAGGCCATCATGTACCGGAACATCCGGAACATCGATGGCCTTTATGATTTCCGTGCGGTCACCATTGGATTAGGAGATTGCCACATGAAGTACCGCATCCTCGGCAAGACTGGTCTCTATGTGTCTGAACTCTGCCTTGGCACGATGACATTCGGTGGCGAGGGCACGTGGAAGGTGATGGGTGGATTGGACCAGGCATCTGCCACGTCGATCACCAGGGCTGCCTTTGAAGCCGGCATCAATTTCATTGATACGGCCAATGTCTACTCTCTTGGACAATCAGAAACCCTTCTTGGCACTGCAATCCGGGAACTGGGGTTGCCACGTGACGAGATAGTCGTCGCAACCAAGGCAACCGGCATGATGTCCAAGGACCCGAACGGGCTTGGCCATTCCCGCTACCACCTCATGAACCAGGTTGACGCTAGCCTTCGCCGTCTCGGTCTCGATCACATTGACCTGTATCAACTGCATGGGGTCGATGCGCGGACACCCATCGAGGAGACACTAGAGACCCTGAATGATCTGGTGAGATCCGGGAAGGTGCGGTACACCGGCGTATGCAACATGTCCGCGTGGGAGGTAATGAAGGCGCTCGGCATCTCCGAATCACGCCACTGGACGCGGTTCGCTTCGGTGCAGGCCTACTACACCATTGCCGGACGCGACCTCGAACGCGAAATCGTCCCGATGCTTCAGGACCAGTCGGTCGGACTGATGGTGTGGAGCCCGCTTGCGGGTGGCCTACTTGCCGGCAAGTTCGACGCTGACCGAAAGATGCCTGAGGGTTCACGCCGCGCGACGTTTGACTTTCCGATCGTCGACAAGGAGCGCGCCTACGCCTGCGTCGACGGAATGCGCCCAATCGCCACAAAGCATGGCGCATCCGTTGCACAAGTGGCCCTCGCATGGTTACTCCATCAGAAGGCAGTCACAAGCGTCATCATCGGTGTGAAGACCATCGAACAACTGCAGGACAACATTGGTTCGGCGAATGTGGTGCTCGACGATGAGGATCTTGGAGCACTCGATGCGGTGAGCGCGCTTCCCGCGGAATACCCGGCATGGATGATCGCGCGTCAGGGGCAGGCGCGGGTCACGCCTCCGACCCGTCCGTGAATGCCAACCCGGGACGATGACCAGCGCGCAGTTTCGCAATCCGGCAACGGCCGTGTTGCAAATCTGATGACCGAGATGATCCGGACGTGACAAGCCAGACCGCCAGTTTCACCCGTGCGGTTCGATTCTGGGTCGTCCTCGGGTTCATCAACTTCGGCGGACCCGGTGCCCAGATTGCCCTGATGCACCGCGAGCTTGTCGAGCGGCGCAAGTGGGTTGAGGACCAGGCGTTCAACAGGGCGCTCGGCTTCTGCATGGCGCTCCCGGGCCCTGAAGCACAGCAACTCGCCATCTACTTGGGGTGGAAACTACATGGCATCCCCGGCGGCGTCATCGCCGGGACGACCTTCATCGGCCCATCGATACTCGCCATGATCGTCCTCAGTTGGGTGGCGGTGGCGCACGGTGACGTCCCGGCAATCGCAGGAACCTTGTTCGGCCTGCAGTCCGTCGTTGTAGGAATTGTTGCCGATGCCGTCATCCGCGTCGGCCGGCGGACGCTTGACGGACCGGTGCGCCTCGCAATCGCTGTCGCCTCATTCGGGGCCATCTCCCTTGTCGGTTTGCCATTCCCAATCGTCATCGGCGTCGCCGCGTTGGTCGGGTTGGTTGTAAGCCGTTTTGCGCCACATTGGATGCTTTCGGCCGGAGGACCCACTCGTGCGTCGGGTGACCCTGATCCAGCCGGCCCCTCACCGACCCCGGGAGTGCCAAATCGCACGTGGTCGGTAATCGGCGCGTCACTCATACTGTGGATCGTTCCGGTTGGCAGCCTCGTACTCTGGCGCG
>CANFGH010000081.1 GCA_947446285.1 Chloroflexota bacterium | reverse complement strand
GGGTCGGCCGAGGCGGTGGCGGAACGGGCCAAGGCCTCGGTCCGCGCGAAGGTCGAGCACCCGTTCCGGGTCATCAAGCAGCAGTTCGGCCACATGAAGGCACGATACCGGGGCCTGGCGAAGAACGGGTAGCACCTAGTGACGCTGTTTGCGCTCTCGAACCTCTGGATGGCACGGCGCACGCTGCTGGCAGGGTAGGCCGCGGTGTGCCCGAATGCGCACCTGACCGCACGCACATGGGTCAGGAAGGCCTTCGGGAGGCCGGTTCCGGGGCGAAAACGGGACTGGAGGACGCCCCACGGGCAACGATTGCCGGAAACGTGCCTCGCACTGAAAGCGAATTATGCGTTGTGCAGCCCTTCCCTAGGCAAGTGGCGACCAGATGTTCAAGCTCGCAAACGGTCCCTGAACGCATCCGCATCGATCTCCGGGCCAATGTAGGCCAGGTTCAGCCAGGTTCCTGCGAAGACGCGTTGCGCGACCCGCAAGACGTCATCAGTTGTGACCGCCTCAAGTCGTCCGAGAGCGTCATCCGGACTGAGATCTTCGCGACTGAGCAGAGCCTGAGTGCCGTACCAGTTTGCGACGCTGTAACTGTCTTCCAGCCCGAGCCACGTCCGTCCCTTGATGTATTCCTTGACCTTCCGCAGCTCTGTCTCTGGGACAGGACTTTGCCTGAGACGATCAATTTCCCTGAGGATTGCGTCAACGGCCTCATGCGACTGTTCCGGATCAACGCCGGCCGCGACTACAAGGGCACCGGCGTCGTGGAACCCGACGACGTAGGACGAGACGTCGTATGCCAGTCCGAGCCTTTCGCGGACTTCGAGGAAAAGTCGGCTACTCATGCCGTCACCAAGGACGGCGTTCGCAAGACGGAGGGCAAATCGATCCGGGTGGTTTCTCGGTAGGGCATACCCCCCGATCGCCAGGTACGCCTGTTCGGTGGGCCTCACCTGAATGGACACCTGCGCGGTTTCAGGCGCGTTCGTCGCGGACACCCAAGCGGGAGCAGGTTCGCCGGCGTCTCCGAGGCGCTGTTCGGCCAACTTGATGACGTGGTCCGGGTCTGCATTGCCCGCAACGGTCAAAACCGCATTCGCTAGACCGTGGGTCCTCCGGATGTACTTGGCGATTGATCCCGGGGTCTGGCTGTTGACGGTCTCAGCGGTTCCGGCAATCTCTCGACCAAGTGGTTGGTCGGGCCACAATGCCTCAGACAGCAGCTGGTGCACCCACTCGCCGGGCGCGTCTTGGGCTAGGCCAAGTTCTTCCAGGACAACCCGCTTTTCCTTGTCAAGTT
Organism: Chloroflexota bacterium; assembly: GCA_947446285.1. Lineage (GTDB taxonomy): Bacteria > Chloroflexota > UBA11872 > UBA12225 > UBA12225 > UBA12225. Next base: position 12,292 of record CANFGH010000081.1, on the reverse strand, counting down.
CCTCGTCATCGAGGCGAGGTGAACGAACCATGTCCGACAACAGATCGAAAGCAAGGTCGGAGTGCCGGCTGGCAACCTTTGACCAATAGACGGTCAACTCCTTGTCGGTGGAGGCATTCAGGACGCCACCGACCCCTTCAATCGCCTCTGAAATCGATTGCGCGGTCGGGTAGCGGGCGCTGCCCTTGAAAAGCATATGCTCTACCAAATGGGCGATGCCCTGCTCCTCAGCTGCCTCGTACCGTGATCCGGTTCCGAAGCAGATTGCCAAGGTTGCCGACCTCGTGTGAGGCATCGGTGCGACGCGAATGCGGAGGCCGTTCGCGAGCTGGTGGCTGATGACAGGCGCGTCAGGGGACGTGATGGTGACTTCAGAGTTCGAACGGCGACGTGCAGGTTCTCGGTTCATAGTCTTGCGGAGTATATAGACCTCCACACGAGGGACATGAGGTGATTGCGCCGGTCCCTGACCTGAGTGCGAACCGCGAATCGGGGTCACGACTGGCCCTAAGCTGGCAAGACGGATGGGGTGCCGTTCATCAGTGCCTGCAATTCGGGAACCAACGCCGTGATTGCCTCAGCCGGACCCATGGCACCGCTCTCCCAAGCTTGCAGACCGTTTGCGATGATCACTTTGGCCTGCCTGCCCGCCGGCCCGTCAAGTAACGGGTCTCGCGGAGGTGCGCGCCGGATTGCCTGGGTGATCAGGTACTCCCACTGTGCTGGGGCACGGGGGGTCGTTGGCGTTGCTGGCAATGCCCTGGAAGCGTCTCGAGGATTCGCATCGCGGGGAAGCGAGACCACGATTGGAGGCTGCTCAAAAATCGTCTGCATTCGATCCGGTGGTGCGCCAGACCCACCTCCGAGCACTACCTGACCCAAGGCGCGGATGGCGTCACCCTGCGCACTTCGCCATGCCGGCACTAGGCGTTCGGCATTTGCAAGCCGACCAGCTTCGGTCAGCCATTTAACGAGCGTCCAAGCTTGCTCTCGGTAGGTTGCGGTTGGCGAAACCGTCAGAAGGAATATCTCGACATCCGCAGTGGAAACGGTCCCGCGGGGTAGAGGCATGAGCAGGGCCGATTGGAGGTCCGATACATGGTCAAGGTCGATGCTTGACGCCGCAGCCCGACCGACGCGTAGCAGGCTCGGTCCGCCGATCCCCATGCCAACCGACGACGGGCCTCTTAGTGGCACCGGAGTAATGACCGGTGATGCCGTCGGGGCGGCTTTTGCAACCGGACGGCCTTGACTTAGGGGTGTTGGCGCTGGTGGGGGGGTGGTTCCTTGCGTCGCGTCCTTGACACGCGTGGGCCTTTGTCCAACCCGCGTCCGAAGCTCGTCGTATTTGCCGAATGCTTCGACCAGGAGGTCGATCTTGTCGACGGCCGTCCGACCGTCCGCGCTGGCCCAACTCGCTCCCCACATCGCCGGAAGCGAGCGGATTGTCCCGAACCGCTCCAGGGGAATAGCCCCGGATTTCAGCACGAGTGACCCTACCGCTTCCATCGCGTCAGCAAACTGCGTCCATGACCACCCGTTCATCTGCCGCGAGACGTCGGAAATCGGCAGGTTTGCCACGGGGCTATCAGCACTCCCCATGCCCGCTTGCTGGAATCTCGTCCGATCCAACGCGAGACCGATTTCCTGGCCGTCCCACGCGTACGGAAGCGCCCAAATGTCCCCGCCTGCTTCGGTAGCCCTGAATGCCGCGGCATCGAATTGGTCGATCTGAAGTTGATCGCGGCGGACGAGGTCGGTGATCCGTGTCGCAATCCGGACCCGATGCAGATCAGATGATGAGACACCGCTCACGACGTCCGGCAACTGACCAGACGCGGTAAGGCGCTCAAGCCACGAGGCGCGGTCTGACCCATCGGGGGGGATGAAAGTTCGCACACGTATCCGGGGAGAACCGGAAATCGACGGAATGGCATAGAACTGATCGGATATTCCGGCAACCAGTCGAGGCCCCGGTGCCCACGTCACAATTGTTGGACCTGCGGACGGGCTTGGTGTTGTCTCGCCGAGCAGACCTCCAGTCGCCACGTGCAACGCAGATCCGAAGGACCCCGTGATCATGCGGCCTGCGATTGCAACCACAATCCCGATTGGCGCTGCAATCAGCGCGCGACGCGTGAGAGTGCTCTCAGTACGTCCCCGCCCCATGCGGTGCACGCCCTGTTTGAAACCCTCCGTCTGCCGCGTCCGTGGCATGTCTGGCATCTCTCCGGTTACCGGGATCGGATCACGAAACGCGATGAAACATGAGTGCGGATCAGGACCCAGCTCCGCGGCTCACTGCCCCGCAGAGCCACCTGTTTCACTGGATCACAATGGGTCGGTTCAGCAACCAATCGACTGACACGTTACCACCTTAGTGACGGCCATGAGGCTGTTGTGCGGTCACACTGCTGCCAGGTCTATGCCGCGTTACGCACGACCCCAACCCCGGGGTTGCTAGCCGATTCCTTTAGCATCGTGATCTAAGTCCGAGAACCCTCAAACTGGGAGCCTGCAAAGCAGGAAGGGGAGGCATTCGTGTGGAAAATTCCGCTGGATCTAACGTGGGCGAACTTGGCGTAATCGTCTTGGCAGTAGGCCTCGCCGCAACCTCGTTGACAGATCTTCACCGGAGATCGATCCCGAACTACCTGACTGGACCACTTTTCGTCGTTGGAATCGGCTTGAACGTTGAACAGGATGGATGGGGCGGGTTCTTGAAATCTGCTGTGGGATGCATGGTTGCGCTTGCAATCGTCTGGTGGTTTTACCGTCGCGGTTCCCTCGGGGCTGGCGATGTGAAGTTGTTCATCGCAATCGGCGCAGTTACCGGACCGATTGCACCAATCAGCATTGGGGTCTATTCCTTGGCATTTGCTTCCGCAGTTGCGTTTGCCTCAGGAACCGGTCGCACGCCGGACACCGCGGAACCAAGTCAATCAGTCCCCTTGCCAATGGCTCCAGTATTCGCTTGTGCGACGATGGTTACCAACTTCGCACCGCTGATACCACTCTGACCAACGCCCACTGGAGTGAACGAACTTGTTGCCATTTCCTGGCGAGCATGCTCAGTGCGGCTGCGGAGTGTCCATCTCAGCTGACTTGATCCCGTGCCCTCCAAACTCGTGCCGAAGTGCGGCGAGGACCTTCGCGCCAAACGAGTCATCCTGTCGGGACCGGAACCGCGTCATCAGCGCGTGCGTAATCGCGAGAGCTGGCACGTCCTCCTCAATAGCGGTCATGACCGTCCAACGGCCCTCGCCGGTATCTTCGACGTAGCCCCTGATGCCGTCCAGCGCTGGATCCCGGTGAAATGCTCGCCCCGAAAGTTCGAGGAGCCAGGAACGAATAACGCTCCCTTGTTGCCAGAGGTCAGCCAAGCCCCCCAAGTCGAAGGCATAGCCGAACTTCCCAGCTTCCCGCAGGAGTTCAAATCCTTCGGCGTAACTTTGCATCAGTGCGTACTCGATGCCGTTGTGAACCATCTTCACGAAGTGCCCCGCCCCCGCTGGGCCAACGTGGAGGTACCCGTCTGGTGGAGCCAGAGTGCGGAACACGGGCTCAACGTGCGCGAACGTGTCAGGATCGGTGCCGATCATCAGGCAGTACCCACGTTCAAGCCCCCAAACGCCACCGCTTGTCCCGCAATCAACGTACTTCAGTCCCGACGCTTGAACATGCGACGCCCGGGCAACACTGTGCTTGAAGTACGAGTTGCCCCCGTCAATGAGAATGTCGCCAGGTTCGCACGCTTCTAGCGCCTGACTGATTGCGTCGTCAACTGCATCGCCTTGGGGCACCATCATCCAAAGGGTTCTCGGGGCCACGAGCTCGTTTGCAACTTCGGCGATGGAGCCCACCGAACGGACGGAGTTCGGCAGTTCGGCGGCCAACGAGGCCCCGGTCTCAGGACTGGAGTCGAACACGACTGCGGTGTGGCCGTCGCGCGCTAAACGTCTCACCATGTTTGATCCCATGCGTCCGAGCCCGATAAATCCGATTTGCATTTGACTGATTCCTTAATATATTTTTTGATAACAATACAAATATAAAAATATCAAGTCAATGGATGACGAGATACGGCGCGCTCGGGCTCGCATTTGGTGCAGCCCAATTGCGAGGCACAGCGAATTCCGGGTCAAAGGGCAGCTGCCAGTGATTCAATTGCATTGGCCGGGTCTGTTCCGAGGGCGATGCGCACAATTTGGCGACCAGCATCAGACAGCGCCTGGAAATCCCCGATGGATTGTGCAGAGAGCAGCGCGCTGAACCCGTATTTGACACCGGGAATCGTAACGTCGTGGACTGGCTGATCGAGAAGTTGGATCGATAGGCCAGCGATGCCACCCTTGTGAAGTTGCCCCGTCGAGTGCAGGAACCGAGGGCCGTAGCCAATGGTCACCGCTGCCGGATACGCCAAGGCGGCAACTGCAAGCCGCAGCCTTCCCAGCGCAGCCTCAATTGAAGGGCTTGGATTCAGATACGCCTGAATGGCGACGTAGCCGGGTCGGCTCGGGCCCGCAAATCGGGCACTGAGTGCATCAGCCGCGTTGGCAGCCAAAACTGACGGTGGTTCCTCAAGAATTCCCGACTGGACGTAGCTCTCAAGCACCTTTCTGGTGAGGACCTTGCTGAGCTCGACGTTCGGTTGGTCAAACGGTTCGATTCCAAGGAGTGCCCCGGCCACCGTGGTCGCGAATTCCCAAATGAAGAAAAGGCTGCCAAGATCCTCTGGTCTGGTAACTGGAATGCGGAACACCGGCCGCCCGGCCGCCTCGAGGTCGTCAGCATGGGTCGCGTGAGACTGACCGCGCAGGTGGTCGATAGTCCCGGTTACGGTATCGAGGGCGACGAAGAACCGGTCGTTCCCAAAACGTGTTTCATTGGTTATTTGTTCGCCTTCGACAGGAAGGATTCCCCCGCCATGCTTACCAAGGCCCTCGGCGATGAGTTGCTCAACCCAGACGCCGAACCTTTCGAATGGTGGTGGGCATAGGAGGGTGAGCTTATCCCGGCCGGCGCGGGCGTGAACGGCCAATGCCAACCCGAGTTGGGCACCAGGATTTTGGTGAAGCGGTGTCGTCGTTTGGCATTTCGCCATTGCGTCGGCTGCAGACCCAAGCAATGCTTCAAGGTCTGCACCCATCAGTGCCGCCGGCACCAGTCCGAAGAACGAAAGCGCCGAGTAGCGACCGCCAATGTCTCCGGGGTTGATGAACGCGCGACGGTATCCGCGCATTGCCGCCTCTGAGGCGAGCGGTGACCCGCTATCGGTGATGGCAACGAATGATTCGCCCGCCTTCGTCTCGCCCATCTTCTGAACAGCTTGACCCCAGAAGGTTTCCTGGAAGCTGAGAGGCTCGGTTGTCGTGCCCGACTTCGATGACACGAGATAGATGGATGAACCAGGATCATGCGAGGCAAGCAGGGCCCTGACCGCTTCAGGGTGGGTCGAGTCAAGGACGGTGACAGGAATCGCTCGCTGGTTACGCTGCAGGGTGTGTTGCAGCACATCCGCAGCAAGTGATGACCCGCCCATCCCGAGCAGGAGACCTTGCGTTCGACCAGAGGAGCGAACCGAGGCTGCAAACTTCTGGAGCGAGGAAATCTGGGACTGCATCCTTGTCGCAACATCGAGCCACCCGTACCGATTTGCAATCAGTGGCTCAATGGCTGGGTCGGCACCGAATATCTGGGGGTCTCGGTTCCATATGGAAGCAACGATGGCGTCGAGACGTGAAGACAGGTCGGTGTCCGGTGAACTCATGGTTTGCAGGATACCCGGCAGGTGTTCCGATGCCGTAACACGTGATGAACATCGGTCATGAATTGGCAGTGGTCGGTCACCATTTTGGAATGGGTGCATTGCGAGTGATAGGGGACGTAGCCATCATGGGTGTCACAAAATGGCGCCGGTCGGTGTCTACGTTTTGTGATGCCTACGACATGCGCGACGGCGATGCACCCGGGTTTGTCGACCAATGGCGACACAGCTCATTGTCAACTTGGACCTGCAAAGCATATGGCGTCTCAAACGCAGTACAGAAACGAATTGGTCCGCTCGTCAATGAGTCCTGATCGCCGAAACGGTGCCGCTGCATCGATACGGTCGGAAACGGGACCCCTTGCGGCGTTCGAGGCGGCGTTTGAACGCCATTGGGCAGAAGTCTCGTCGGTCGTTTCCCGAATGGTTGGTGACGTGGATGTTGCGAGAGACATTGCGCAGGATACGTTTGTCCAACTGCTCCGACGTCCGCCCTCTCCTGAGGTGCCACTGCGTCCATGGCTTGTGCGCGTCGCGATAAACCGAGCGTACAACGAGTTGCGCGGGAACCGCCGACGATATGCGCGCGAATCCCGCGACTTTCGTGAGCGACAGGCATCCGACCAGCCGTCCAGCGACGCTGCTTCTGCGAACTTGATTGCAGAGCGCGAACTTGTCCGCCAGACATTGCTTGAACTGCCGGAACGCTCACGTGAGCTCCTTGGGTTGCGTGCCGAAGGGTTCAGCTACATCGATATTTCGTCGGCGATGCTGATCTCGCCGGGCTCAGTTGGCACGTTGCTTGCCCGCGCAGAACGCGCATTCCGTGTCGCATATGAGGCGAGACGTGGTGGCATGTGACCGATTGGGAACGTTTTGCCGGACATTCAGAACAATTTCAACCCGTGATGAAGGATTCGCACGATGAACCGCAACCATGAACACGAGGCGCCGTCATGTCCCCTCGGGCCGGATGATGGCGCGCTGCGGTCACTTCTCGATGGCGAGACAAGTGACGATTGGACGGATGTGGCAAGATTGCATATTCAAGAATGCAAAGTTTGCTCGCGGCGGATGGATCTGATCAGCATGAACGCGACCATGGTAGGTCGACGGATGCAAATTGTTTTCCATCCACCGGCTCGGCCTGGAATTCAATCGGTCGCCCGGCCACCGTTGCGCGCAATCACGAGTACGAGGCCGGATGGTGTTTTGGCGCGGATCGCGCACTTTTCACAGTCGATGTCAGTGCGAACGGCGTGGACTGCAGGTGCCGCTGCGGTCATGGCGGTTGGATTGCTGATTGTTGGACCGGCAGTCGGTTCGTTTGCTGAGGGGACCATCCAGTCATTCCGGGTTCAGCGCATCCAGGCCGTCACCGTGGATGCGGCGGTGATCCGTTCCCAGCTCGAACGACTAGGAATTAATGAGACGCGCCTTCGGGACGCTCTGCGATACCAGGGCCCGAGCGAACCCACGATCACCATAACGTCAGTCGCTGATGCGTCAGCCCGAAGCGGCCTGAAGCTTCGGGCGCCTTCATCGTTGCCTCGCGAACTCGCCTCGTCACCACCACGTGCTGTCGTCGTAATGGGATCGTCGGTCGAGGTAACGGTCGACGCTGGAAAGCTGACCGCGCTCGCTCGCGATGCCGGCGCAAAAGATGGCACGCTGGATGTCCGGATACAGGAACTCGATGGCGTCAGGTTTAAGGGACAGTCGCCAACTGGTGCAGGAATCATCTGGGGCGATGTTCCGTTGCCGACGGATGCGCGTCAGGCTTCACAGCGGACGGTTGCCGGCGAACCGGACTTGGGGAAGGGACCGACCCTCTTAGTCGGACAGTTCCAGGCACCTCAGCTGGATGTTCCAGCGGGTGTCAACGCCGATGCGCTCAAGGATGCGGTGATCGGGTCTGGTCTGCTGCCGCCAGAATTGGTGAAGGCAATCAGCGGTATCCGTGACTGGAAGACGACCCTCCCACTAGTGGCCCCGACCGGGCGTGGAGAGGTCATTCGTGAGGTCGCAGTTGACGGCGTCACTGCAATCGTGGCGACCCGGGCTGGAAGTCCCCTGGTCACGGTGGTATGGGTGCGGGATGAAACAATTCATGGTGTGGCGAGCAACCTTGGTGAGGCGGCAACACTCCAGGTGGCAAGGTCTCTAGTTCTGGCCAAGTAGAACCAAATACGTATTGCGGTGTCGTGCCTTCCCTCCTCGTCAAGCTATCCTGGTCGCTGTGGCAAAGCGGTTCGGTCACGTCCTCGGCGGGAGCAGAATGGCCAACGCGTCGAACCGCTTTGCCGTTCCGATTGGAATCGTTTTCTGTGGGTAGCCTCGCGATTGAGACCGAAGGCCTTTCGAAGTCATACGGGCGGAAGCATGCAGCTGCGTCAGTCTCGTTGTCGGTTGAGAGTGGAACTGTTTTTGGGCTTCTCGGGCCGAATGGCGCGGGAAAGTCAACCACCGTCAAGATGCTTGTCGGCCTTGTTCGGCCGAGCTCCGGAATGGCTCGCGTGTTCGGCCTGCCTCCTGACAGCGCAGATGCGCGTCAGCGGCTCGGGTATGTTCCTGAACAGTTTCGCTTCCCTGAATGGTTGCGAGCGCACGAATTTCTGAGATTTCACGCCGACCTTGCGGGTGTTTCGGCGACCGATCGCCAATCGGAGGTGACGCGTGTGCTCCGTGAGGTTGGTCTTGAACACCGAGAGCACGACCAATTGCGTACCTTTTCGAAGGGCATGTTGCAACGCATCGGCATTGCACAGGCTTTGGTTGGCCGACCACGGCTCGTCGTGTTCGATGAGCCGACCTCGGCCCTTGATCCAATTGGACGGCGAGATGTTCGAGATCTGATTGTCCGGTTACGGTCCGAGGGCGTGACGGTACTTCTGAACTCGCACTTGTTGAGTGAAGTCGAGACCGTGTGCGATCACGTTGCGATCATGGACCGGGGACGGATCGTTCGGTCAGGGTCGATGGCTGAGGTGACAGGAGGCCATCTGGACGTTGAGGTTCGGTGCGCCGGCATTACGGATCAGCTTGTACGCGAACTTGAGGCTCGATGGAGCGTCCGTCGCAGTGGGTCCGACGACGGGTCAAGTGAACTTCAAATCCTGACGATTTCGGTCACAAGTGAATCTGAAGCGCCTGACATCGCAGACGTGCTGGTCCGTGGCGGTGCGCGGCTTCTGGCCATGGTTCCTCGGCGACGGACCCTTGAAGACGTCTTTTTGGAGACTGTCACGACGATAGACGGCGATGACATTGCCACCGCGAGTGCACCCAGGTGAACGTTCTGCGCATCGCGGTCCTTACCTGGGATGAGACAAGGCGTGCCCGCGCTCTCGTCGCGGGAATTGCATTGACGGCAATCTTCCTCGGATTCTTTTCGTGGGGTGTTTCGGCCGCTGCGAGCCAGTTCGGCCAGGCCCGCCCTTCGCCGCTCATGTTGCTCGCCAGTCAATCGAACATTGATTTTGCGTCAATTATCTGGGGACAAGTATTGAGCGCCGGACTGTACGGGGTCGCCGGGATCGGTGCACTACTCGCAATCTTCCTTGGGGCGCCTTCAATCGCTCGAGAAGTTGAGACCGGGACCCTGCAACTGCTCGCATCGCGCCCGATAGGCCGGTGGGAAATCGTGACGGGCAAGTGGCTCGGGGGCTGTGCCCTTTTGGTCGCATATGTTGGAGGATCGGGTGCACTCGCTTGCGCGTCCGTCTGGCACCTCACGGGATACGCGCCCGGAAACCCTGTCTTGGTGGTTGGGGCGCTGTCAATTCAGGTCGTTGTCCTGCACTCCCTCACCATCGCTACAAGCAGTGTCCTTCCGACGATCACCGCAGGCATCGTTCCGGTGATCCTTCATGGAATTGCAGGTGTCGCCGGGTTCGGGGAACGGATTGGCACGCTACTTGAAAGTGCGATCTTGAAGAAGACAGGAATCATCGCGAGTTTGATCCTGCCGAGTGATGTTGCGTGGCAACTCGCAGCCAGTCAGGCACAGCCGCCAAACCCGCTTCCGGCACTCGGGTTCAACGCCCCGATGGGGCCGTTTGACGTAATCAGTGCGCCCAGTCCGTGGATAGCAGCGTACGCACTCGCCTACGCGCTCGCCTGTCTCGCCTTTGCAATTTGGCGGGTCAATCAGAAGGACCTGTAGCAGTCACGGTCTCCGCAAGAGGTGGGCGCTAAGCTAGTTGCATCCAACCGCCTCACAATTACGGTGAAAGAGGCAATCCCATGAGCCCGGCCGTCTCAACCTGACCAGTCATGAGATTTGCATTCTGGATGGCTTGACCGGCGGCACCCTTGCCGAGATTGTCAATGACCCCAATCGCGACGATATGACCGGTCACCTGGTTGACGGAATAGGTCACGAAACAGAGGTTAGATCCCGTCGTCCATGTGCTGTGGGGGCCGCGACCGTTGGTGGGACGGACCACCTTGACGAAGGGTTCGCTGCCGTAGATGGCTTCGGCGGCGGAGAAAATCTCGTCAATTGACGGGCTTCCGACTGGCCGACCATACGTCGTGGACACAATTCCACGTGTCATGGGAATGAGGTGCGGGGTGAATGCGATGGTCACCCGGGTTGCGATCGACGGGTTTGGCAGGCTTACCGGCCCGCTCTGAACTCGGGTGAGTGCCTCACACATTTCAGGCACGTGGACGTGCTTCTCCAAGCCATATGGCAGTACGTCTTCATTGGTTTCGGCAAATCCAAACTCGCTCCGGCCACCACGTCCCGCACCGCTCACCCCACTCTTGGCGTCAACCACAATCCCCGTCGGCTCAATGAGGCCCGATGCGACCAATGGCGCGAGCGCGAGCAGTGATGCCGCCGGATAGCACCCCGGGTTCGCGACTTTGCTCGATCCGGTGATTGCTGCCCGAGCCCCGGGTAGCTCAGTCAAGCCGTAGTCCCACCCATTGACAAACCGGTGGTCGCCCCCTAGGTCAACGATGCGAACGTTCGCGGGCACCTTTGCGAGTGGTTCGCGCGAACCTCCAGTCGGCAGCGAGGCAAAGAGTAGATCAATGTCTCCAAGTTGCCCGGGGTCAAATGCCTGAACAATCAGGTTGCCTTCTTTCCTTCCAAGCAGGGCGGGATCAAGACCGTCCACACGTTGGCCAGCGGTGGATTCGCCCCCGACGTACGCGACCTCGAAAGTTGGGTGACCGACGCAAAGGCGCAAGAGTTCACGGCCGCCGTAGCCACTGACGCCAGTGATGCCGACTCGAATTCGCGCGGTCACGGTGATCAAACTCCCAGGCGCAGGCTGAGTGGGACAGGCGCGAGTATACTCGCGATCCATGACAGTAAGGCATATCGTACTGATGAAGGTTCGGTTTGAAGTGCCCGAAAGCGACGTCGCTTCGGCCATGGCCGAACTCGGTGCTCTGGTTGGGGAGGTCCCGGGACTGCTCTCGTTCGTGTGGGGAAGGAATGACAGCCCGGAAGCGGCTGGCAAGGCCCACACACATGGTTTCATCATGGAGTTTTCTGATGTCACGTCACGGGACGCATACCTTCCGGACCCGCGCCACCAGAAGGCGGCCCAGGGTTTGCGGGCTATCCGAGAACCGGTTGGCGGAGTGACAATTGTTGACTTCTCGGCCTGACCGGTTCTCCGACTTGTCAAGAACGCACTCGTAACATCACCGTTACTGAACATCCTATTCATGACGGGAGCCATTCCTCTCACTGGTAGTCTCGGGGAGCGGAATGGCTCGTTTGGTCGGCTGGTCTTGCCCAACCCGGATGCCGAGCTTTGCTGCAATTGCTGGCTGATAGGAATTTCGGACATGGCGCGAATTCTGGTAGCCGATGACGAGCCGGATATCCGACGGATCATCGGAATTTTCCTGAGGCGCGGTGGCCATGAAGTGTTTGAAACCGACGATGGCATGCGTGCCTTGACACTCATGGAGGAATTGCGACCGGATGCGGCCGTGCTCGACGTGGTGATGCCGGGGATGACCGGAATAGAACTGACCAGGTCCATCCGGTCGCTGCCTCATCTTGCTCCAACTCCGATCATCATGCTTTCGGCGAGGACGCTTCCGCATGAGGTGGAAGAGGGCATGAGAAGCGGCGCAACCATGTATCTCACGAAACCTTTCAGCCCGGCGACCTTGATTGCGGCCATTACGAAGGTTTTGAAAGCCTGATCACGCTCGCCATCCCGGTGGTCTACCATTCCCCGTGAACGCGCCACCGATGGGCGCAACGGGAGACGCGCGCGATGAAGGCTCTGGTCAAGACTCAAACCGGCCCCGGCAACCTCGAACTTCAGGACGTTGCAGACCCGACACCTGGTTGCGGCGAGGTGGTGTTCCGAGTTGGAGCGACGGGCATCTGCGGCACAGACCTCCATATTCAGGATGATGAATATGTGGTTGTCCCGCCGGTCACCATCGGTCATGAGACGGCCGGGACAATTGTCGCGATTGGTGATGGGGTGACCGGACTCTCACTTGGCGACCGGGTGACCGCGCAGACCACTATTTCGACCTGCG
>CANFGH010000080.1 GCA_947446285.1 Chloroflexota bacterium | reverse complement strand
GGTTGCGGGGGATCGATGCACGCGTCGTGGCCCAGGAACACTCGGAGGTCCGCACCCTCTGGCGTCACCTCGGTACGCCGGACGCGGTGGTCTACCTGAGCGCCCGCACGCGCACGGTCCGCCGACGCGGGAGATCAACCCTCTCCATGACGATCCTGGGCGAGCAACGCCGCCGGCTAGCCGATGTACGGCGCATTGCAACCGTGCGGATCCGCACTGACGAGGTCTCTCCTGAGGTGGTGGAAGCCCGGGTCATCGCTTGTCTGGACGGCATTCTCACCACGAAGGTCAATGGACCGAAATGACCTTCGCATCCCCTGAAGCACCGTATACTCGCGGCCACCGGAGGTTCTTCGCTGCGTGGTGACCCGTGCTTCCGCCCCACATGCGTCCGATGGCGGACCAGACCTAGTCCTCCTGTCATCAACCGCCAGGCGCCTTCGTGAAGACATCATTGCGATGACCACGCGGGCGGGTTCCGGGCACCCGTCGAGTTCGATGTCGGCAATTGACATCCTAGTCGCACTCTACAAGGGTGGCATCCTGAACCTCGATCCATCCCATCCCTCCGCCCCTGACCGTGACCGCTTCATCCTTTCCAAAGGACACGCCGCGCCTGCCCTCTATGCAGTTCTCGCCGAACACGGCGTGATTTCCCATGAGAGCCTCGACACCCTGCGCGTGATCGGCAGTCCGCTTGAAGGTCACCCCAACATGCGGCGCCTTGCCGGGGTGGAAGCATCCACCGGTTCACTTGGCCAGGGTCTGTCAATCGGACTGGGTCATGCCTTCGCCGGACACCTCGACGGGCACGGATACCGCACCTACGTGATGTGCGGTGACGGCGAGATGCAGGAAGGCCAGGTCTGGGAAGCAATCATGTCCGCAGCCCACTTCAATGCCGACAACCTCACCTTGATCGTCGACCACAACGGTGCCCAGCAATCAAACTTGCTACCTCGCGTGATCGACTACCGACCACTTGCAGCAAAACTCCGCGCCTTCGAGTGGCACGTGGAAGAGATTGACGGACACGACATGCCTGCCATCCTGAAGGCTTTCGACTCCGTGCGTGCGGTGAAGGGCCGCCCTCAGGCCATCGTGGCCCATACGGTCAAGGGCAAAGGGGTCTCGTTTGTAGAGGCCGACTGGGCCTACCATGGCAAACCACTGACCGCCTCCGAACAGGTGCGCGCGTTCGCCGAACTCCGCGGTGAACCCGCCCCCCACTGACGCCATCCGGACGGCCTTCTAATGAGTACATCAACTACACCGTTCGTCGTCAGCCTAGGTGCCGCCACGCGAGACGCGTTCGGCATCGCACTGCGCGATCTCGGCCATTCCGAACCACGCATCGTCGTCGTCGACGGCGATGTGGCCAACTCCACCCGGACCGAATGGTTCGGACAGGTCTTCCCGGACCGCTTCTTCAATGTCGGCATTGCCGAGAGCAACATGGTTGGCGTCGCCGCGGGTCTCGCTGCAAGTGGCAAGATCCCGGTCGTCTCCAGTTTTGCCGCCTTCCTCCTTTGCAATGCCTACGACCAGTTGCGCATGTCCGTTGCCTTCCCGCACCTGAACGTCAAGGTGGTCGGCACCCACGCCGGCATCTCGATCGGTGAGGATGGCCCATCGCAGATGGCCATTGAAGACTTTGCCCTCGCTTGTTCGCTTCCAGGATTCACGGTCATCGTTCCCGCCGACGAGGCGCATGCACACGCTGCCGTTCGCGCCATGATCGCGCACGAGGGGCCGGTCTACCTGCGTCTCGGTCGACCGAAGGCCCCGCGCGTCCACGAGGCGGGTTCGACATTGGAAATCGGCAAGGCCTACCAGCTTCGTGATGGATCCGATCTGACCATCGTTGCCTGTGGCCTCATGACCGCCGCCGCCTTGGAGGCACACGATGCCCTCGCCGCCAAGGGCATTCACGCACGAGTACTGGACTTCCCGACAATCCGTCCACTGGACGTCGAGGCCTTGGTGCGTGCATCCCGGGATACAGGACACATCCTTGTCGCCGAGGAACACCTGGCGCACGGGGGTCTCGGCAGTGTTGTCGCGATGGCCGTGGGATCACACCATCCGTGCAAACTGGGCTACGTCAACCTTGGCAACCGCTTCGCCGAGTCCGGCACTCCCGAGGCACTCATGGAAACGTACGGCCTCACCGCACCGCACGTGGTCGAGGCGGCTGTGAAACTGGTTGCCAAGTAGGCTTGGACGTGCCTCATCCGAAAGGCACGATCGGGACTAACAGGGTCAGGCATGGCAAACCGGAAGCCTTGGCAACGTCCGCATGCGAACAGGTTGTTTTGGCCATGCCGTTTTTGCGCCACCTCCGTTGACACAGGTATCCAACGATGAACCCTCAAGGCGCCGCAATGAGTGCGCGCGTGATCGTGCTGGCCGGACGAGTCATTACCCCAGAAGGTGTGTCACCACTGGACCGTAAACCGGACGGGATCGTGATCTCCGATGGGCGGATTGTCGCGATGCACCACCAGGATGACCCGACAGACAGCCACGCCACAATCCTCGACTTCCGGCCCTTCACGATCGCACCGGGCATCCTTGACCTCCACGTCCACGGCGGACACGGGATCGACTTCGCCGCGACCGACAGGATCGGACTGGCCGAGTTCGCACGGAAACGCGCATCCACCGGGACCACTGGCGTGCTGGCGACCATCGCGCTTCCGTGGGATGCGCTGCTTGAGCAAATGGCCAACTACGGCAGGTGGCTTGACGATCCGTCCGAAGACATCAGGATATTTCTCGGCCTCCATATCGAGGGTCCGTTCCTCAACCCGCACCGGATCGGTGCTCTGCCACCCGAAAGCCTCCGTACTCCGTCGCGCGACGATCTGTCCCGCCTGGTCGATACCTCACGTGGACGCATCCGCATGATGACGATCGCCCCGGAACTGCCGGGTGCCCTCGACGTGATCGCACGCATGACGGAACTCGGGATCGTCGCATCAATCGGGCACACCGACGCGACGTTCGAGCAAGTGTTCGAGGCCGCCCAGGCCGGGGCACGCAAGGTCACGCACACCTTCAACGCAATGAGGCCGTTCACCCATCGTGATCCCGGTGCCGTCGGAGGTGTTCTGGCGCATCCAGATCTCTTCGCCGAACTGATCGCCGATGGGCATCATGTGCATCCCGGTGCGCTTGCGGTGCTTCTGCGTGCAAAAGGTGTCGAACGCATCGCGCTGGTCACCGATAACGTCCCCCAGGCGGGTCTGCCCGATGGGATCTACCGAACCGGGACCTACGGTGACCCGCCCATGGTCATCCAAGGTGGTGTCGCACATCTGGCAAATCCAGACGGCACCCCAACGCAAACCATTTCGGGAAGTGTCGGCGATATCGCGTCGCATCTCCGGCTCGTACGCGACCTTCCGGGTCTTGCCCTGACCACCGACGACCTCTTCACAATGGCATCGACGGTCCCCGCGAACATCCTCAATGACCCGACCCGAGGCCGGATCCAACCTGGAGCATGCGCAGACATAGGGATTTGGGACGAAGGCTCGTTGGAACCTGTCGCAACCCTGTCCAAAGGCACGGTCGTCTGGTCTCGCCCGACGTAACAGCTCCCATCGGATGTCCCGGAAATGCAAGGACCCCGGTCTAGCCGGGGTCCTCGTGATCTTGGGGCTGCCTAAAACCCTACTGCGCTTCGAAGGCGAAGGTCAGGTCGGTGGCGGGAAGTTCACCAGGACGGCAGACCCAGGCCGGTGCACCCGGGCAATACTGCTGCCGGAACCGGCTTGCCTGTGCCTGGGATGCAAGGTCAACCGGAAGGTTGCGCCCGGTGATGATGGTCTTGAACCAGTCGGCAAGCAGGATTCCCCGGGTACTGCCGTTGGTGCCATCAAAGTGCATGATACCTCGCTGGAACCGCTGGTAGATGAAGCTGCGGTTGTTCGGGTCAGCCATCGGCCCGCTAGTCGGGAAGCCCCAGATCTGGAGGTTCACGAGAGCGGCGAAGTTCGGGTCGGTCACCATGTTCGTGCCCGGCACGGTCGAGACGAACGTCCTGAAGAAATTCACGGATGCCGACTGCAGGACGTCAGGCGCAACCCGCTGCACGTGTGACAGCACCGCGCTTCCGTAACCCGGCGTATCCGGACCCGGTGCACTTCCCGCAATCGCCGGATCATGGGACGGGAAGTTGGAGAAGTTGATCTGGTTGTACGGCATCAGGTCGGGGTCCAGCAGGTTCATGGTCTGGACCGCGTTCGTCCCGCACTGCTGCATCAGTTGACGCTGGTAGAACTGCGTCTGGCAACCGAGGAACTGGAACGTGCGCGAGATCGGGTACCCGAAGGTGTCAACCGCGCCCATCGCGTTGAAGTAGTTCCAGAACGGTTCGTAGTCAATCCGGTACGACGTCTGGAAGAAATACCGCGCATCGCGCATCGCCGGAGGGGCGGGCGGGATGGTCGGTGTCGCCGACGGAATGAAGGTCGCCGTCGGTGTGGCGGTCACGGATGGTGACGGCGTGGGGGTCATGGTCTGCGTCGCCGTTGGCTGCGGGGTTGCATTCGCCGACGGCGCGATGAACGCATCGATATCGATGAAGCTGTCGGTGGCAGGCCCGCTGCGCGTCCCTGTCACCTCAATGCGGATCTGGTGGGCACCCTCCCCAAGTGACTGGTACGCAAAGACCTGCGCCGCCTGTTCCGACGGTGCATACAGGTCCTGGACCTCATAGAACTTGTTGTCAATCAGGATGCGGGCGATACCACGGTTCGGACCCTTGGTGGTCATCCACTGGACCGTGCCGTTGTTGAAGTTGAACTGCGCCGTCGCCCCATTCGTGTTGATCCGGTGCACGGTCGCCTGGCTGGCGCCATTCACGGGCAGGACCTGCCACGCGCCGCCGTAAAGGATGGTCGGGTCGGTGTTCTCAAACCGCATTGGTTCAGCGACGTACGCCCCGACAATCGTGAAACTGTCAATGTCAACATACGCGTTCTGGGCGGCACCATTCCGCTGCCCGGTGACCTCCACACGGATCGTGTGAATGGTCTCGCCGTTCATCCCACCCCATTCCCGCGAGAACCCGAACTCTTCGCCGGGGCTATACAGGTCAAAGGTTCCCTTGTCTTCGTTATCCACCCAGACCCGGGCGATACCGCGGTCGGGACCGCGGGAGGTGATCCACTTGACGTTGGGTCCGGGGAAGGTCAGTTGCACCTGTGAACCCTGCACGCTCGACCGGCGGTAGACGCCACCGGATGCACGCTGGTCCGCCATCTGCGTCCACGACCCGGAATAAAGGAGGAGCAGGTCAGTCTCCTCGAAGCGGCCACCGGGCCGGACGAGAGGCGTCGGGGTAAGCGTGGCCTGCTGACCATGCGCGTCCGGTGCCTGCGTCCACCCAAGGACCACCGCGGTGGCGATCCCGAGGCCGACCATCATCTGCGGCCCAAAGTGTTTCCGCAGGCGCGCGAACCATCCGGGACGACGACGGGTCCCGACCGACCCGCCTCCGGTTTCCTGATTGTGCAACGTCGGCGTTGTCACGATGCCCATCCTTGTCTCTGGTGTCACGATCATCAACTGATTGAGGCGCTATTTGCGCAGAATCAGTCTACTCGTTCTGTCAACGAACATGAACGAACTAACCGGCATGCGAGTGCCAGTGGCTTACTCGCCTGCCGGTCTGCAAGTGGTTCAGGAGCACGCACCGGATTCCCGGAGGTCACCAAGCAACCGGGAATGCCGGCGCCCGGTGGCAATCCCGGATCAATGCGCCGCGGCGTGTGCCGGGGCCTTCACTGGCAAGTTGCCCGATGCATCAAAGACCCATGGGTACGGGGCGCTCAGGATTTCCAGGCGCGGGTTCGCCCGGACCGCGTCCAGAAGCGTCTCGGAAACCTCGATCGTGCCTATCTCGAGGGTGTTCGCGATCCGCACCACGCGCACGTTCTCGGGGTCACCACGACCACACGTCAGGACACTCGCACAGATCGCATCCACATCGGTCGGCATCACGATTGGCAACTGCACCCGTTGCACCCCGCCAATGCCAGACGTCAACCCATTGATATACGTCGCACGTAGGTCAAGCTTCCGCGCCGCATACTGGGTCATGATGTCGGCCAGGCCGATGCCCGCACCGTTGCCGTGGGATTCATCGGTCAGGTCACGCACCACGATGCTACGGATGTTCGGACGCACGAACTCGGGTACGCCCCGGATCAGCATCCTGCCGATGATGTTGGTATCCATCCCCGTGCCCGAGATGTTCTTTCCCATCTCATCGACCACAAGGACATCAATATCATCAAATGGCAGCGAGGCCATCAGCCCCTTTGCCTCCTCGAGAAGCACAGCCTCGCCCGCCCCACCGATCTCGGATGCCTCAACCCCGACGAGGCGCGCAGTCTGGTCGTAGGCGTTCTCGAGGATTGCCAACCCGGCCAGCACCGTCCCGGAAACCTGAACCATCGCCTGCGCGGCGCGCGGCATCCAGTGCGCCAGTCCCCGGGTTCCGTAGGCATGCACGGTCTGGGCACCGCGGTGCTTGCCAAGGCCAATCGTCATGATCTTGGCGAGGCCACTCTCCACCGGTCCCCGGAAATCGGTATGGGGCTTGACCCGACCGCAGATGATCAGGCCATCAGCGGCAAGCGCCGTCTCGCTCATGAAGACGGTCGGGCCACGGTCATGGTCATCGCCGAGATGGGCAATCTCCCGCACTTCCATCGACGACACGATTTGCATGCCGGTCGTCTCGGGGGAGATGCCGTAACTGTGAAGGACCTCGGTCTGGCCATCGGCGGTCGCGCCACCGTGGGACCCCATCGCCGGAATGATGAACGGATCACCGCCATGCGCGCGGACGGCATCACCGATCGCTCGCAAAATGTGCCCGATGTTCGCAATGCCACGGCTTCCCGCCGTGATCCCGACCCGGGAACCCGGGGTGATCGCCGTCAGGAATGGGGCCAGTTCACGCGCGACCGTCCCGTCGATGTCCGCTACCACTGGTGCGTCGAAGTGCTGTCGCACCCGCACCATCCGGGGCAACGACGCCTCGCTCCGGAGTTCGCTTACCTGATCCAGTAGGTCCATAGATCCATCCCCCCGGGGCAGGCGGTCAGCATTTGACCCGTCATGGCCCACATCTATGGTAGCCCCGTCGATCCATGTCGCGCTGACCAGCCCCAGACGCATGGCTATACTCGCTCCCGTCGGCTGTCGCTCCGGACACCCCGGGATGACGGCTTCTCGAATGACCGATCGCCGAGGGAAGGCAGAGGAGGGGACACCGCAATGTCCGACCAGGAACAACCTCAGGCGTGGGGGTTGTGGAACGCAACCTTGCGGGAGTGGTTCAACCCCGGTACCACCCGTCCATACTTCCAGTCCCGGACCGATGCCGAACGCGTGATCCCACTTGCGCGACGCCAGTGGCCACTTGGGACATGGGTGGTGTCACCGTATCCGTTGGTGGACGGAAACCCGGATACCCTGCCCAACAGTGCGCGTCCCGCCTGATTTCGCCAAGTCCAGCGACGCCAAGGCCGGCCGGATTACAGGTCGGCAAGATGGTTCGGACTGTCGACCGGGAATTCGGGCAACTTCCCGCCCAAGCGCGCAACCTCGCGTTTGATGCTCAGCATCAGCCCGCGGAGGTTGGTCAGGACCTCCTGGTTGCCTTGGCGCTGCTGCTCGCCATACTCGCGGGCAAACTGGGTCCACTTGGCCTGCAGGGTCACCAGGCGCGCCTGCTTCTCGGACGGGGTCAGCGCATTGGACGCCGCCGCCTTCGTGCCACGCATCGCACTTCCGAACCGCATGGGTGTCTCGGCGTTCATCCGCTGCATTCCCCTCGAAGCCGCGCACCGGGCTCATGTCGAACCGGACTGTCCACCAGTTTAACGCACTTGGTCGGGGCCATCCCCGCCGCGATGCCCGCCACCCTACCCAGATCAAACGTCGGGCAAGCCGCACCGTTCCCCGCCCGTCCAGCTACGGAAAACCAAGGCAAGGTTTCATGCCGGTGAGGCCTTGCCTGCCGTACCGGCAGCGGGATCGCGAATGATTCCCTACAAAAACCGGGTACACTACGCCGAAGAACATCTTTGCTTGACCGTGCGCCCCGCGGGCCTGATCCCGGGTCGGTCACGATGTCTGAGGAGGTATCCGGCCGCATGGTCGCCGCACCCGCCACCAACGCACCAGTCCATCAGTCGCCTGCGGGCGGGGCAACCCTTGCCATCCGTGACTTGCACGTCAATATCGATAGCCGCGAGATCATTCACGGCATCGACCTGACCGTCAACAAGGGCGAAGTCCACGCCATCCTCGGCCCCAACGGGTCGGGCAAGAGCACCCTCGCCTACGCGCTCATGGGGCATCCCCGGTACGCCGTCACCAGTGGCGAGGTTGAACTCAAGGGTGAGGACCTCCTTGCCATGAGTGCCGATGAGCGTTCGCGCAACGGCCTCTTCCTTTGCTTCCAGTACCCCACAAGCATCCCCGGCATTCAGATGGGCAACTTCCTCCGTCTGGCCATGAAGGCACGGTTCGGGGACGCCGCCATCAAGACCTTCCGCAAGGAACTGACCGAGAAGCTCCGCATCCTCAAGATGGATGAGAGCTACATGCGCCGGTACCTGAACGAAGGCTTCTCCGGTGGCGAGAAGAAGAAGGCGGAAATCCTCCAGATGGCCCTCCTCAAGCCGGAGATTGCCATCATGGACGAGACCGACTCCGGCCTCGACGTGGATGCCTTCAAGGTCGTGGCTGACGGGGTCAATGCGATGCGCGGCCCGGACGTCGGGTTCGTGGTCATCACCCACTACAACCGGATGCTCGAGTACATCAAGCCAGACTTCGTGCACGTCCTCATTGGCGGAAAGATTGTCAAGAGTGGCGGGCCGGAACTTGCCCTCGCAGTCGACCAGCACGGGTACCAGCCCATCCTCGAGGAACTGCGGGAACAGGGCGTGGAAATCGAGCTCATGGAAGAGGCCGGTGCCACCTACGCACGTGAGGAACCCACCGAGCGCGAGCACGACCCATTCCGTTCACACGGCCTGACCGGTCTCTAGGCTCCCTACCCCCGAATGGTCCGCGGGCTCCGTGCCCGCACCGGAAAGAGGACACCATGGCAACCGACATCGAAGTGACATCCAAGGAACTCGCGATCCACGTCGACCCGAACCGGGAACGGCTCCTTCGCGAAGCCGAGAAGGAACTGCCACTCGAGTACTCCGCCGGGTGGTCCGACCCCGAGACCTACTTCTTCAAGTCGGGCCGGGGGGTGTCCCGCGAGACCGTCGAGATGATCTCGCGGATGAAGAACGAGCCCGCTTGGATGCTCGACCGCCGCATCAAGTCGTACGACCATTTCCTTAGCCGCAAGATGCCTTCCTGGGGTGCCGACCTGTCGGAAATCAACTTCGACGAGATGTACTACTACATCAAGCCCGCACGCGAGCAGGGCAAGACGTGGGACGACGTTCCGCAGGACATCAAGAACACCTTCGACAAACTGGGTATTCCGGAGGCGGAACGCAAGTTCCTCGCCGGGGTCTCCGCACAGTATGAATCCGAGGTGGTCTACCACTCGCTTCGCGAAGACCTGGAAAAACTCGGTGTCATCTTCACCGACATGGACTCGGGACTGCGCGAATATCCCGAGATGGTCAAGCGCTATTTCGGCACGGTCATCCCCTACAAGGACAACAAGTTCGCCGCCCTGAACACCGCCGTCTGGTCGGGTGGCAGTTTCGTGTACGTTCCCAAGGGGGTGCACGTCGCCATCCCGCTCCAGGCCTACTTCCGGATCAATGCCAAGAATGCCGGCCAGTTCGAACGGACCCTCATCATTGCCGACGAGGGCAGCTACGTCCATTACATCGAGGGATGCACCGCCCCCATCTGGTCGGAGGACAGCCTGCACTCCGCAGTCGTCGAACTGATCGCGATGAAGGACGCCACTATCCGGTACACCACGGTCCAGAACTGGTCGAACAACGTCTACAACATCGTCACCAAGCGGGCCGTCGCCCACGAGAACGCCACCGTGGCGTGGATCGATGGCAACCTCGGGTCCAAGATAACGATGAAGTACCCGGCCGTCTACCTCCTCGGACGCGGATCGAAGGCCGAGATCGTCTCCGCCGCGTTCGCGAACCAGGGTCAGGTGCAGGACGCCGGTGGCAAGGTCTGGCACTGCGCCCCGGAGACCACCTCCACGATCACCTCGAAGTCGGTCAGCAAGGGCAACGGACGGACAAGTTTCCGCGGTTGGCTCAAGATCTACAAGGGATGCGTTGATTCCGTCTCCGCCATGCGCTGCGACGCCATGCTTCTCGACAAGGAATGCCGGTCCGACACCTACCCCACCATCGAGGTCGATGAGGAGAGGGTTGCCCTTGGTCACGAGGCCACGGTCTCGAAGATCGGTGAA
The DNA here is from genome assembly GCA_947446285.1 of Chloroflexota bacterium. Lineage (GTDB taxonomy): Bacteria > Chloroflexota > UBA11872 > UBA12225 > UBA12225 > UBA12225. The sequence continues at coordinate 3,210 of CANFGH010000080.1, read as the reverse complement.
GAGGAACTCTTCTACCTCATGTCACGCGGTCTTTCCGAACGCGAGGCGATCACCCAGATCGTGAATGGGTTCATCGAACCGTTCACCAAGACCCTCCCGATGGAATACGCGATCGAACTCAACCGGTTGATCCAGATGCAGATGGACGGTGCCGTCGGCTGATCCACTCCCCTCTCCCGCTTGCGGGGGAGGGTTTTGGGGTGGGGTGCGTCACCTCACGGATCATCACTCCCTGACGTAGCGGAACATCACACCCTGACAAAGCGAGGCAATGCCCGTGACGACCCTGGTGGCCCCTGGCACCCCGACCGAACTTCGCGGGGCTGGCCTGAATTCCGACACGTCACGCGCCATCGGTGCGTGGCGAGGCGACCCCGATTGGGTCCTTGACTGGCGTGCTCAGGCATGGGCAGCGTGGGAAACGATCCCGATGCCCACCCCCACGACTGAGGGATGGCGCCGGACAAACCTGCGCATCCTTGCCCTCGACAAGGTCCACGCCATCTCTGACGCGGTTGCCCACGTGACCTCACGCGCCGAACTCCCTGCCTCCCTCCAGAAGGCAATCGACACGGGCTTCGACCACGGTGCCGTCCTCGTCCAGGAGAATGGCACGACCATCCTGACCGAGGTCGATACCCAACTGGCCGGAACGGGCGTGATCGTCTGCGATATCCACGAAGCGATCCACCGGTATCCCGAACTCGTCCGGGCGCATCTCGGGACCCTCGTTCCACCTCGTTGGCAACCGGGAATGCCTTCCAATGCCGGCAAGTTCGAGGCACTGAATGCGGCCTTCTTCAACGGGGGAACCTTCGTCTACGTGCCGAAGAACACCACCGTAGCCCTTCCGGTCCGCAGCCTGGTCTACCAGAGCGATGCCGATGCCGCGTTCTTCCCCCGATCACTGATCATCGTGGACGAGAATGCGCGCCTGACCTACCTCGATGAATACACGTCGGTCAACACCGCCTCACCCGAGGCACCTCCGGTATTCGGCAGTGCTGTCGTAGAGATCATCATCAAGGATGGCGGACGGGTCGACTACACCTCCATCCAGGAGTGGTCTCTCTCGACCGCCGGTTTCCTGACCCAGCGTGCCTCGCTTGGGAACAACGCCTCCTGCAACTGGGTGGCCGTCGTCCTCGGTGGCATGTACACCCGCGGTACCGCCGATGTCCTCCTGCAAGGCAAGGGTACGCGCGCCGACATGCTCGGCCTGGCGTTTGGCGAAGGCACCCAGGTCTTCGACTTCCACACCCTTCAGGACCATCAGTCGCCGTTCACCGACTCCGATCAGCTGTACAAGACCGCGATGCGGGACCGTGCCCATCTGATCTACGAGGGACTGATCAACATCCGCACCGGTTCCTACGGAAGCAACGGCTACCAGGCCAACCGGAACGTCCTCCTGAGCGATACCGCCAAGGCGGACAGCATTCCCATGCTTGAAATCTCCGACAACGACGTCCTCTGCACGCACGGGTCCTCCGTTGGACCAATCGACCAGACGCACGTCTACTACTTGCTCACCCGCGGATTGCCTCGCCCGGTTGCCGAACGTCTCGTCATCCAGGGATTCTTCGAGCCGGTCATCGAACGCATCGCCGTCGACGACCTCAAGGAACGCGTACGAGCGGCGGTCGACCGTAAGATTGGGGAGCAGGACTAATGGCGGCATTGGGCACTGACTGGACGCTTGCCGGCCACACCGGCGAGATTCCCGAGGGTCAGGTAAAGCAAGTGACCGTCGGCGACCTGCGCCTCGCAGTCTGCAATCTTGACGGCAAGTTCTTCGCCATCGAGGATGTCTGCACGCACGATAATGGCCCCCTCAACCAGGGCTGTCTCGAGGGCGAGGAAATCGAATGTCCCCGACACGGCGCGCTGTTCAACGTCCGGACCGGCGAGGCTACCGGCATGCCGGCGGTGATGCCGGTACGCACCTTTGCCGTGCACCTTGACGGCGACGCAATCTACGTCCACGTGGCCTGACACACTCCCCTCTCCCGCGTGCGGGGGAGGGATCCGGGTGCGGGCGTCTCCCCGGGGTTGGGGGCAGGGGTCCACGTGAGGGTTGAAACAAACGGCCATGATCATCACCGACAAGACTGCACCGGTCACCGAACAGCATTCCCTGGATGTCGAGGCAATCCGCCGGGACTTCCCGATCCTCGCAACCCAGGTCAATGGTCACACGCTTGTCTATCTGGATAGTGCGGCAACCTCCCAGAAGCCCCGCCAGATGATTGACGCCCTCGTGGCGTACTACAGCGGCCAGAACGCCAACATCCACCGTGCGGCGCACACCCTTGCCTCACGGGCAACGGAACTCTACGAGACCACCCGGCAGAAACTCGCGCGGTTCATCGGCGCACCGTCTCCCGACGAAGTCATATTCACCCGCAACTCCACCGAATCGCTCAACCTGGTGGCCGGTTCATGGGGCACCGCCACTGTCCACGCCGGCGATGAGATCATCGTCACGCAAGCCGAGCACCATTCAAACCTCGTCCCGTGGCAGGTTCTTGCGCAGGCAACCGGCGCTTCAATAGTTGTCGCGCCGATCGATGCCCATGGCCTTGTGGACCTAGACGCATACCGCGCCCTCCTGTCTCCGCGCACCAAGGTCGTCGCCATCACCCACATGTCGAATGTCCTCGGCACGATCGCACCGGTCGCCGAGATGTCCCGCCTGGCCCACGCGGTCGGCGCGATCGTCGTGGTCGATGGTGCGCAGTCTGCCCCGCACCTCCCAGTCGATGTCCAGTCACTCGGATGTGACTTCTTTGCCCTGTCGGCGCACAAGATGCTTGGCCCCACCGGTGTGGGTGCCCTCTGGGGCCGCCGTGAACTCCTCGATGCCATGCCACCATTCCTGACCGGGGGCAGCATGATCGGTCATGTTGACTGGGACCGTTCCACGTGGGCGCCGATCCCCCAGAAGTTCGAAGCCGGCACACCGAACATTGCGGATGTCATCGCCTTCGGTGCCTCGATCGACTACCTCGAAGCCTTGGGCATGGAGGCGGTCCGTTACCACGAACAGGAAATCACCGCCTACGCCATTGCCACCCTCCGCGAACGGCACCCGGCGATCACCATCTACGGGACCGATGACACCTCCGTCCGCGGTGGCGTCGTCACCTTCAACACCCGCAACGTCCACCCGCACGATATCTCGGAAATCCTGGATGAACGCGGGATTGC
>CANFGH010000079.1 GCA_947446285.1 Chloroflexota bacterium | reverse complement strand
GTGGGAGTACGTCGTCCGCGAGACGCCAGCATCGGCGCACGCATCGGCCACCGGTGTCTCCGACGCGACCGCGTGCAGCAGCCGTGCGCGCCCGTGCGTGGTCAATCTGGCGTGCGGGTGATAGTGTCGCATCCAAGGGCCTCCCTGGCGGGTGTGGTGTCGTTAACCAGCACCGAACCGGGCGAGGCCTTCATCCCGTTCCCCCCAGCCCCTGTCAACAATGTCGTGAGAGACGACAGCTAGTCACGTGAGGAATGAGTTGGTCCCGTCCCTATACTCTTGCCCGGAATGACCGGAAGCACGCAACAACGATTGGCGCGGATTGTTGTCAAGATCGGCACGGGAATCCTGACAGGCGGGGCGCGCACGCTTGATCACGCCCGGATGGCGGATGTGGCCCGTCAAATCGACGAGGTCGGACGGTCCGGTGTAGAGGTCTTGCTCGTCTCATCCGGGGCAATCGCTGCGGGGCGCGCGCATCTCGCTCTTGATGGTTCGAGGCGAGACATTCCCGCCAAGCAGATGCTTGCGGCGATCGGTCAGCACCGGTTGATGAACGTGTGGGACCGCATCTTTGCGGACCTTGGCGTGACGGTGGCCCAGACCCTCCTGACCAAGGGAGACCTCCGAAGTCGGCCGGGATACCTGAATACCAGGAATACTCTTCTCGGGCTTGTGGAGGTCGGGGTACTCCCGATCATCAATGAGAACGATGTCGTTGCCAGCGACGAAATCCGGGTCGATGGGGATAACAGCCTGTTTGGCGACAACGACAACCTTGCGGCGATGGTGGCGAACCTTGCCGATGCACAATTGCTGGTCAACCTCACCAACACCGGTGGCCTTTACACGGCGGATCCCCGGACAGATCCCGACGCACGCCTGGTTCCGGAAGTCCTGCGGATCACCAGGGCAATCGAGTCCCTTGCGGGAGGTGCGGGGACCGATCAGGGAACCGGCGGCATGCGGACCAAAATCGAATCGGCGCGCCTTGCAACTGCATCTGGTGTGGATGTGGTGATTGCCCCGGGAATGGAACCGGACGTCTTGGTTCGGCTTGTTGCGGGCGAGGCAATCGGCACCCGGTTTCGTGCTTCGAGTGCGCATCGGGAGTCACGCCAACGATGGATCCTTTCCGCACTTACTCGTCGTGCCGCGGTTCATGTTGATCATGGTGCGGCCGATGCGTTGCGTCGACGGGGACGCAGTCTGCTCGCGGCCGGTGTACTCAGGATTGACGGCCGGTTCGGGCGCGGTGACCCACTCTCGGTCATTGACCCTGATGGCGACCGGATTGCGTGCGGCCTCGCGAATTACGCTTCGGCTGACGTTGCTCGGATCAAGGGCATGCACTCAGCGGCAATTTCCGATGCACTTGGCTATGCATTTGGGGAGGAAGTAATCCACCGGAATAATCTCGTTCTCGTCTCGTCGCGAGATCGCCCGCAGGTATCGCACGGGTAGCTTTGCGAGATGTCCGCTCTCGGTGAGAACTGTGTGGCCGCGGGTGCGACCACCCCTAACCGGGCCGCGTTGCATCCTTAGTCAGGTGCTGTCTTGCATGGCCAGTGATTGCGTGGTTATGTTGGTTCAAGTTCCAATGGCGTAAGGCAACCATCCCGGTGGTCGCAAAGCATATTGCAGCGCGCGGCATGGTCACCGGCGATACGATAGGGTCACTGCAATGCCGACCGGTCAGGCCCAGATGCGATCGGGTGCGATGCCCGATGACCGTCCTACCGAGAACCCGGTTGGACGTAGGTTCGCCGCGCGCCGCATTCCTGATTCGGAGAGTGTGCAATCCCCTCCAGCAGCAGGTCGGTCCTCCTCGACGGTTACGCGAAGGCCGAGCGGTAGCGATAGTGCAGGAGGGCGTGATGGCCAGCCTCGAGCAACGCATCGGCTACCGCATTCCGCTTCACGGGTCGCGCCGGACGACGACGACGCCAGTCGGGTTGAACCGGCACCGCTATTCCCGGCCGGGAAGGTAACCCGGATCTCGGGTCGCGGGCGAAATGGGGTCACTGATCGCGGTGACCAGAGTGGACGTCCACGAAGCGCGAATGGGCGCCCGGGTTATCGGGGGTCAGTGCGCCATATCCCGTTCGTGGTCATTCTGCTGGCGTTCATTGTTGGCGGGGTACTAGACGTTCGCTACGCCGAGATGGCCTTGCCGGGAGTACGTCTCGGCGATGTGGCCCTTGGTGGCCTCGGGGCGGCTGAGGTGTCACGGGCGGTAAACGCCGCAGCGGTGCCGCTTGTAACCGCACCGGTCACCTTTACCTACATGAACCGGGAGTGGCGTCCAGTGGCGCGCGAGATTGGGTTGCGCGTCGGCACCGATGAGATGCAGGCGCGTGCCATGACAACTGGCAGGACGTGGATCTGGCCACTGCGATGGGTCCAAGTCGTGGCGGTCCCGTTGTGGCGACCGGACGTTACGTTCCGAGTTGAGGTTGACCGAACGCAACTTTCGGCGTATCTGGAAAAGCTTGCATCGGCGGTCAACCGTTCCCCAGTCGAGGCCACGTTGTCGATCAAGGGTGGCCAGGTGATCCTGACCCCCGCGGTAAATGGTGAGCGGATCGATGTCGAGGCAGCCATGCGCGCCGTGCGGCTTCCTGCGACCTTGAATGACCGTCAGGTCGTGCCTCTTCCGGTCGTCGTTGCACAGCCCCGTACTTCCCAGACGAGCATCGCCGAGGCTCAAAGGGTTGCCCAGAAGATTCTGGCAGGCCCACTCTTCATCCGTACCGGTGAGATGTCGTGGTCCCTTACCCTTGCCCAACTTGAGTCAATGCTCGCGTTCCGGCGCGAGGCTGGGGTCGATGGGGGCTACGACCGTCTGCTGGCTGGGTTGAATGAGACTGATGTCGCAACATTTGTCAAGACAATTGCCCAACAGGTTGAGCGCGCACCACAGGATGGGCAATTTCGCTGGGACGGCAAGGCCATCGTATTTACCCGGGATGGGCAGGATGGACTCCATGTCGATCAGGCGGTGGCGGTTCGCACCATCATCCAGGCCGCGGCCGAGGACAGTCGCGATGTTGTGATCCCGGTCATCATCGCGAGGCCGACCGTCTCGAGTGCACGCCTCGCATCGATGGGTATTAGGGATCTCGTCGGTGTAGGTTCATCGAAGTACACCGGCTCTTCGCCCGAACGTGCAAACAATGTCAAGGTCGCTGCTGGAAAGCTTCATCACACCTTGATTCAGCCGGGTACGGTCTTCTCATTTCTCGAAAGTTTGGGTCCGATCACACCGGAGAACGGCTACCTGGAGGGGCTAACCATTCAGGGTGATGCCACAGTCCCGGGGATCGGCGGTGGGGTCTGCCAGATATCCACCACGATGTTCCGAGCGGCGTTCTGGGGTGGGTTGCCAATCGTCGAGCGCCATCAGCATGCATACCGCGTCACGTATTACGAACAGGATGGAAGCCCGGTCGGCTTCGATGCTGCGGTCTACGATCCGGGGGTTGACTTCCGGTTCAAGAACGACACTGGAGCGCCTCTCCTCGTGCACGTGACGGTCGACGAGCAAACAAAGGTGGTTACGTTCCGGCTATTCGGTGAAGTGACCGGGCGTGAGGTCAAGCAGACGAGTTCACGGGCAAATGAACGTCCCGCGCCCGATGCCTCACCAGACGTGCCGGACCCGAAACTCCCGCTTGGACAACGAAAGCAGGCCGAATGGAAGGCCGATGGGGTTGACGCGGTTGTGCGCCGGGTCGTCACGGTGAACGGCAAGCAAAGCCTGTCTGACAGTTTCTCGAGCCGGTACGCGCCGTGGCAGGAGAAGTGGGCCATTGGTATCGGCGCGGTCGGTCAAGGGACGCCGCCGGCTGTTCGCGCGGCCGTTGCCCAAGGTCTTCTGGTACCAGGATCTCCCGGCTTGTTTGCCGCCCTCAAGACCTTCCTCAGCCCGGTTGCACCGGCTTCCGAACCCGCCCCACTTGCACCGACTCCCGCCCCGGTCGCCGTGAATGGCGTTCCAGCGATTGCCCCGGCCGCTTCAAGTGCGCCAGTAGCACCCGCATCGGCACCTGAGACACCGACGACTGTCAAACCGAGGACCTGACGGAAGGCATCTTCGCGTCTTACGAAAGTGTGATGACCTCCGGGTTGGGGTGCACCCATTCGCCGTAGCCAGATGTCCGGGAGGGTTGGCAGGCCGGGCGAATGCTCAGGTCGTTGACTGGACTGCCCCCGCTTTGGGCCGGTGTCGTTGGGTCGACTGCACGCCTATGGTGCGGTTGGCCGAACAGTCGTCAGGGTTATGGTTGCCGGCAAAGTGGATGCAAGTGGTGCATGAGGCGGCGTGCCTCCGTCTCGCAGGTTCAGCAGCGATCCACGAACGCGCGAGCGCATGCTTGCCCCGTCTGCCGGTGCGGTCAGGATCCCAGCAACTGCGCCGGTGACGGCGCCGACAAGCAGGCCGATGGCAAACGCGATGGGGTCCTCGATACCGGTTCTTCGCCGATAGATGCCGAGTTGTTCACCGGCGATGCGGACCGCTTCGGCCGCGTTTGACCATTCAGGGTTCACGGGTCTCGGCGCTGCCATGATTGTGGATCCTGTTGAAGAGGTGGAACGGGTGATCTCGGTATGCCCGTTCTCGGGCTCAGTTGCGCGGTCGAAGGCTGGCCAGATGAACTCTGGCGACGGGCAATACCGGCACGCGTCATAACGAATGACTTGACGGACTGGTGCCAATTACTTTGGTTCAGGGTTGCTTTGCAGTGTCAACCCCTGCCAAAGAACCGCCGCTGGGTCGACTGCGGGGCCACACGGTTCAACCAGTTCGATCCCGCGAGGATTGCGGTCATGCAGACGTACGCTTCGACGAAATGGATGTCTCCAACGGCAGGGAACTTTGAGTTCGTCTGATATCCGATCAGGTTACCGAGGGCAAAGCCAAAGAATGCGATCGGGAAGTTTTCCAACCATCGTCGTGGTGGGGATCCAACCGTACCGTGAAAAGCGAAGAGGCCGACCGCGATCATGACGAACGCCATGAGCCAAGCGGGCGCAATCCATGCGTACAACGCATCCTGCATCCAACCCACAGAACCGGTCATGCCGGTTGCGTCGACGATGTCTGGTGTCGAAGGCATTGTGATCCCCGAGGTTACTGGCGCCTATGAAGTGGTAGGTGCGCGTTGCACCACAAACGCCTCAGGCAGTCCTGGCGCACCTCGTGGCGTCATTCGTCGCATTCACCATGGGGCACCGCTGACCTCTAAATGATGCCGAGGTGTGGCACGACACCGCTACCGATAAATCCGATTGCTGTTCCCGCGACCCACGCGATGGTGGTCATCAAAACATGGGGCCGCAACCACCGTCGACGATTGCTCGCGATGATGATCACGGCAATTGGCAACATGCCGACCATCGGCAAGATAGCAAGGAGGACGAGATCGGTCGACGGTGGGATATCCCAGGGGGTGCGCCCGGCGACGAGGAGGATCAAGGTTCCGAGGTCGAGGCCAGTGGCAATCCCGCATCCGATCCCGATCACACCCGAGGCCACTCGCAATTCGACTTGTGTGGATGATTTGTGTTGGGTACGTGTCGGGCGTTGGATGGACGCGGTTCGGTTTGGTGCGTCACCGGATGAGCGGAACGCAACGATGATTCCGTGCGTGAACCTATAGGCGAGGCCCGTACCGCCGATGGTGGCGATGGCCCCGAGGATGGCCACTATGCGGGTCTCCGGGAACTCGAAACCCATCACGGTGGCAGAGATGCCAATGGCACTACATACGAACGCCAGGACGAGACCAATGCTTGCCGAAGTGAGTTCCAAACGCCGGTCATGCTTCGCGTCCCGCAGGCGCTGCTGAGGCCCCGGTGGACGGACGAGTGTGCGAGCATTCCGCCCGAATGGAGTGTCACCGGTTGCCTTTGGGAGTGGCGGGAAATCGTCGGTCATGCGCGTCGGCGCCGTTCGGTCGCGGTCATGTGCTTCAAGGGGCGGTAGGGTGGTTGAAATGGTATGCGCTGCAATCGACGGCAATCCGGTGGGGATCAAGGCGAGCCATGACCATTGTCGCGTTGAACGCTCACGATGTCGCGGTGGGGGCGGACACTCGCCCCGGTGAAAGCGCGCGGAGACGGCTGAGTGCTGGAGGGAGCACCCTCATCACGGCATCTATGTCTTCGGGAGATGACGTTCGTCCCAATGTAAGGCGAAGAGAACCGCGCACCCAGTCTGATGGCAATCCCAGTGCGGTGATCACGTGCGATGGCTCGGTGGCGCCGGATGTACAAGCAGATCCGCTGGATGCGCCAATCTGGGCCATGTCGAGGCTCAGCAGGATGCTCTCACCTTCGACTTGCCGGAACACAAAGCTGGCGTTGTTCTGAAGCCGTTCGGTCGGGTGGCCAGTCAGGCGGGAACCTCCGACGGTGTCGAGCATGCGGTGGATGAGATCGTCCCGTAGCGGTTTGACATGGGCAATGGTCGCAGGGCGTTCATTCACGGCGAGACGAAGTGCGGTGGCTAGCCCGACGATCCCGGGCGTGTTCTCAGTGCCTCCACGGCGGTTGCGTTCCTGAGCGCCACCGCTCTGTTGCGGTTGCCATCGGGTTCCGCCCCGGACGTACAGCACCCCAGTTCCTTTCGGTCCGTAGAACTTGTGCGCGGACAGAGACAGGAGGTCAACTCCGAGAGTGCTGACGTCGATGGACAGTAGTCCTGGTGCCTGAACTGCGTCGGTATGGAACGGTATTCGGGAGGCGCGGGCAATCCGCCCAATCTCGGCGAGTGGCTGCACCGTCCCGACCTCGTTGTTCGCGTACATCACGGAGATCAGGACGGTATCGGGCCTGATTGCCTTGCGGACATCGTCGGGACTGACCATGCCGTACCCATCTACGGGTAGGTAGGTTGTCTCGAACCCGAATTGCCCAAGCCATTCGCATGTGTGCAGTACTGCATGATGCTCGATGGCTGTCGTGATGAGGTGCTTGCCTCGGTGCATCGATGCGAATGCGACGCCCTTGATGGCCGCATTGTCACTCTCGGTTCCACCACTGGTGAAGATGACCTCTGACGAACGCGCGTTGAGGTCGGCTGCGACCGAGTCACGGGCGGCGTCAATCGCGTGACGGGCATTTCGGCCGGCGTCGTAGATGCTGGAAGGATTGCCGGAGATATCCGTCCAGTACGGCGCCATTGCCTCGATGACCTCGGCACGAACAGGGGTGGTCGCGGCGTGATCGAGATACACGGCAGGCATCGGGGGCAATCCTCTATCTTGACAAACCTGATGCGAGTGTAACCTCCTCACCCGTGCAACTGGCTGTGGTCACGTTTCGGGAGTTGCGCGAGGCTGCGCCTCCGCCGAGTGGAGTTGCGACGGGACAGGTGAGTAAGACTCGCCGGGGTTGGAAGCGGTAGACTTTGTGAAGGACTGCACAATGATTCAACGGTCCGGGTTGACGGGTGACCAACCGCGTCGCTAGCATCGCCCTCACGCAATCGGCCGCACTGCGGTTCCGGGGCGTTGACATGATGGAGGCGCGATGTGGTGGGAAGTTCCCTGCCAGGTGCCGGCTGAAGTCCAGAGGGAGAACACCAGGGTGGCCTTCGATTATGTGCCAATCCTGATTCAGATCCTGGTGGCGTTCGCGATCGCGATCGGGGTGATCGTTATTTCGAACTTCGTCGGATCCAAGCGTCCGACGGCAGCGAAACTCGCTCCCTACGAGTGTGGCATGACGCCAGTCGGCCAAGCGTGGCGACGTTTCCCTATCAAGTTCTTCCTCACGGCGATGCTGTTCGTCCTGTTCGACGTTGAAGTGATCTTCTTCGTGCCGTGGACAGTCATTCTGCGCCACCTCCGGGTTGGAGGCACCGATTACGTTCTGTTTGCCCTCGGGGAGATGGCGGTGTTCGCCGGATTCCTGCTGCTTGGCTACGTCTATGTCTGGAAGAAGCGCGCGTTGGAGTGGGAAGCATGACGGTTCCGTTCAGTCGCTGGATGCGTGCGTCGGATTCTCCTGAACAGCCCGGGGCCGTTCGTCCTCAGGCACTGGATGCCGGTGGATTCAGTGGTGCGTCGGGCGTGGCCCTCACCACGGTCGATCGTGCGGTTGGCTGGGCCCGAGCCAATTCAATCTGGCCGATGCTCTTCGGCCTCGCATGCTGTGCCATTGAGATGATGGCCATGAGTGCCGCAAAGCATGACGTGTCCCGGTTTGGTGCGGAGGTATTCCGTTCCTCGCCTCGTCAATCGGATCTCATGATCGTCGCCGGGCGGCTTTCGAAGAAGATGGCTCCGGTGCTGCGTCGGCTCTACGACCAGATGCCGGAGCCGAAGTGGGTGCTGTCCATGGGCGCCTGTGCGTCGTGCAGTGGTGTGTACAACAACTACGCACTGGTGCAGGGGGTTGACCGAATCGTTCCGGTCGATGTGTACGTCCCTGGGTGCCCTCCGAGGCCCGAGGCTGTCATCGACGGACTTATCAAGCTTCAGGCAAAGATTGAATACGACAAGCAGTTCGGCAAGCAATTCGAACGGGCTCCGGTGACGGTGAAGGCGTAGCGGGAAAGCGGACGGTGGGCTGAGACCCGTCTTTGTATTGCGCAATTGCTTGCAGTGTTGCCCTTCGTGCCCGACACATCAACCTCAATTGAAGCGATAGACGCTTCGCTTACGCAAGAAGGCAGACCGATGGTTCAGCAACCACCTTCCGAAGGCGCTACAGAGGCTGCCGGTGAGACGCCTCCACCACCGCCGACCGACATAGACCTGGTGATCGAACGATTTCCGGGTTCATTCGTGCCGTCGTGGCGGTATGCGGACCGGATGCCGACGGTGCGGGTCTTGCCGGAACACATCCGCCAGGCAATCTCATGGCTACGTCACGAGTGTCCGACGCGCTACGACATGCTGGTTGATGTGGGAGGAAGCCATTGGCCCGACCGCGACGAACCATTTGAGGTGACGTATATCGTGCATTCCATGACCACGAATGCGCGTATCCGGGTCAAGTGCGCGGTTGCGGCTCACGGGGACGAGTTGCCTGTTATTCCGTCGATTGCCCTGATCTGGTCAGCGGCGAACTGGCCGGAGCGAGAAATCTACGACATGTTCGGCGTTGAATTCACTGACCATCCTGACTTGCGACGCATCCTCACCCCGAATGACTGGGAAGGTCATCCCCTTCGCAAGGACTTCCCGCTTGGCGAGGAACCGGTCGAGTTCTACCGTACGGCGTCGGCCGGCGCCTGACAATCCGAGAGCGATCATGGAGCAACGACGATGGTGATGCTCGAGGACACTCGTACCGAATCTGGCCGGATGGTCCTGAACATGGGGCCACAGCACCCGTCGACCCACGGGGTGTTGCGCCTGATGCTAGAACTTGAGGGTGAGAACGTCACCCAGTGCATTCCGGATATGGGATACCTGCATACAGGTATCGAAAAGATGTCCGAGGCGCGCAATTACCATCAGGCTCTTGTCCTGACAGATCGCATTGACTACCTTGCGCCGATCACGAACAACCTGTCGTACATCATGGCTTGCGAGAAACTGTTCGATGTCGGCGACAAGGTTCCGGAACGGGCACAGGTGGTGCGGGTACTCCTGTCCGAATTGACAAGGATTGCCAGCCATCTGATCTGGCTCGGTACCCATGCGCTTGACCTTGGCGCCATGACCGTCTTCATGTACTGCTGGCGCGAACGCGAACAGATACTGGACATCATGGAGAACATCTCGGGTGTTCGGATGATGACCAGTTTCATGCGGATTGGTGGACTTGTCGCTGATGTCCCCGATGACTTTGCCGGATTGGTCGCGGACTTCGTCCGCGTCATGCCACGCAAGATCGACGAGTACGAGACCCTGCTCAGTCGCAATCCGATCTTTATTGACCGGACGCGAGGTGTTGGTGTCATCACCCGCGATGGGGCCCTCGAGTATGGGTTCAGTGGCTCGTGCCTGCGAGCATCGGGTGTCGAGTTCGACGTGCGGGTGAACCTCCCCTACTGCGGCTACGAGACGTATGACTTCGATGTTGCCTGGAGCAAGGAAGGTGACGTCTACGCCAGGTACATGGTTCGGATGCGTGAGATGCGCGAATCGGTGCGCATCATCGACCAAGGCGCAAAGCGGTTGCTGGCCCTGAAGGGCGCAGCGATCCGGCTCGATGACCCTAGGATCACGTTTCCGAAGCGCGAGAAGATCCATTCGAGCATGGAGAGCCTGATCCATCACTTCAAGCTTGTTTCGGAAGGACCGGTGCCGTTGCCCGGCGAAGCGTATGCCGCGGTGGAATCCCCGCGTGGCGAGCAGGCGACTTACATCATGAGTGACGGTAGCAACATGCCTCATCGGGTGCGGTTCCGCGGGCCGTCGTTCTACAACCTTCAGGTATTGCAACATACAATTGCCGGTGGCCTCGTTGCCGATGTTGTGGCGTGCATCGGGAGCATTGACATCGTCCTCGGGGAGATTGACCGCTGATGTCCCTCAGTCAGGCCGCACGTGACCGAATCGTCAACGACTTCATCCCCCGCTATCCGAGCAAGCGCGCGGCGCTTATGCCGTCGCTCTGGCTCGCGCAGGAAGAGGCCGGATGGCTTGGACCGGAAGTCTTCGAGGAAGTCGGTGAACTGCTCGATCTGCATCCAACCGATGTGGCGTCGGTTGCCAGTTTCTACGTGATGTTTCACCGCCGGAAAATCGGTGACCGGTTGATCGAGGTTTGCGAGAATCCGTCCTGTTTCCTGAATGGCAGCGACCAGACGTACGCACGGATTTGCGACCAGCTTGGACTTGATTCCGGTCACGGTGGGCATGGAGTGCAGACGACGCCCGACGGCAAGTTCAGTGTGAGGCCCACCGAGTGCTTGGCGGCGTGCGACTACGCTCCAGTCGTGCAAGTGGACCTGCGGTTCTACGGGCCCGTGCACGGGGCAGATGTTGACGCCTTCCTTGCAAACATGGAAGCGTTCTCGATCGAGGGCAAGCCGTCGGTTTCGATGGCGAATGGCCCACAGGCAGTTCCGGTTGATGGCTGGGAGGCCCACGCGCCTCCGGCCCCGGGATCCGCTGAATGAGCAGCGGACTTTTCATTCAAACGGAGCTGTTGCGCAGATCCGAGGTTTCCATCCCACACGTCCGGTCCACGGGGATGCGCGGATGTGCCCAACGTCAACTGATCGAGGGAGTGCGTGAAAGATGACCCAGACTCCACCCGTCGCTGATGCGCCCATCCAGCATGGTGCTGGCCAGCCGTTGCCGTGGGAACCGGTTCTCATGACGGCAGTCGGTCGAGAAGGGGGACGTTTCCTGCCAGACTATCTGCTGCGAGGCGGGTATCAGGGTCTTACCAAGGCCGTGCAGGAGATGGATCCTGACTCGGTCATCAAGGAAATTAGTGATAGCAAGCTACTGGGACGCGGTGGTGCGGGGTTTCCAACCGGGGTCAAGTGGGGTGGCACGAAGCGCAATCCCGGGCCTCGGCACCTTGTCGTCAATGCTGACGAGTCTGAACCGGGCACGTACGGCAACCGCTACGCGATCGATGCAGACCCGCATGGACTGCTCGAGGGCATGCTTGTCTGCTGCTTCGCGGTCGGTATCCAGCAGGCGTACATCTATATCCGGGGCGAGAACCTGTACGGCGCTGAGGTGCTTGAGCACGCCATCAAGGAAGCCTACGCGGCTGGATACATCGGTAAGAACATCCTCGGCAAGGAGGGGTTCAATGTGGATATCTCGGTCACGCGTGGGGCTGGGGCGTATGTGTGCGGTGAGGAAACCGCGCTGATGGAAAGCCTTGAAGGCCGTCGCGCGCAACCGCGAATCCGGCCCCCCTTTCCGATCGAGGTTGGTGGTGGCCTGTTTGGGCGTCCGACCGTGGTCAACAACGTCGAGACCTTGATGTGTGTCCCCCACATCCTGGTTCGTGGAGCGGCGTGGTTCGCAAGTATTGGTGCGCCGGCTTGTCCGGGACCGAAGCTGTACACGATTTCCGGCCATGTCAATCGTCCTGGAGTGTATGAACTGCCGATGGGCACCACGCTGTACGACCTCATCTACAAGTACGCCGGTGGCATGAAGCGGAACCAGAAAGTGAAGGCGGTAAGCCCTGGGGCGCTTGCCTGCCAACTGCTACCCGGAACCGACCTCAACGTCCAGATGGATACCGCGACCCTGACGAGGCCGCCTCACTGGCATCCGCCATTCGGGCCGGTGGGTTTTGGTGCCGGGGGAATCATTGTCTATGGCGAGGAGACCGACATCGTGCAGGTTGTTGCGCGGGCGGCCGGGTTCTTTGCCCGCGAGAGTTGCGGAAAGTGTGTGCCATGCCGTGAGGGCACCCATTGGATGCAGGATGTCCTGAGCCGGATTGCGCATGGGCACGGGCGTCCGCGCGATCTAGGCATCCTAGAGGATGTGACGCGAAATATCGGTGGACGCAAGACCCTGTGCGCCCTCGGTGACTTCTCGGTCAACTCGGTTGCGTCCGCATTGCGCCTTTTCCGGCCCGAGTTCGAGGCGTACTGCAACGGGCATGCGAGATCAAGCGCTGCCGGGTCTGGGGTCCCGGTTGCGGCTGGTTAGTCGAGATTACAGCGTTCCTGATCCGATTTCATCCTGGACGCTTGGCAGCTTCGTTATTCGGGTTGCCGGTGACCGGGGAGACCACCCGGACCATCATGTGACAGAGAGTGCGTGAACGATGACCGCAAGTCCGCCACCAGCTACCGTGACCCTGACTGTTGACGGCCACGAAGTGACCGTGCCCGCGGGAACGCTCGCGGTGGAAGCCGCCCGGGCGGCGGGCGTGGACGTGCCGGTCTTCTGTTACCACCCGAAACTGTCGCTTGCGGGCGCATGCAGAATGTGCATGTGTGAGATTGGAATGGCGTCACCTCCCGGCCAACCGCCCCGCCCGCCCGCACTGATGACTAGTTGCACGACCCGCGTTTCAAACGGGATGACGATCAACACGATGGCCCCTGGTGCATTGAAGGCACGTGAGGGAGTCATTGAGTTCCTCCTCATCAATCATCCGCTTGACTGTCCGGTGTGTGACGCGGGCGGTGAATGCCCGCTCCAAGACAATTCTCACGCGTGGGGGCCGAAGGAGAGCCGTTTCGAGGAGCAGAAGCGTCTGGCGCGCAAGGGTGCAGCGCTATCGCCCCTGGTGGTGCTTGACCAGGAACGCTGCATCGTCTGCTACCGCTGCACTCGGTTCATGGATGAGGTGCCAGGCGAGGCTGAACTTGCCTTCTTCAATCGTGGGTACACCACGCAGTTGCGCACCATTGGCGACGAGCCGATGAAGTCGCGTTTCCAGGGAAACATCATTGATCTGTGTCCGTGCGGGGCGCTCACGAGCGAAACGTACCGGTTCAAGGCGCGCCCGCAGGATCTTGACCATGCCGACAGTGTGTGTGGACAGTGCCCGGTGGGGTGCAATGTCATGCTGGACACGCGTTCGAACGAGGTCGCTCGCGTGCGGCCCCGCCAGAACGAGGCAGTCAACGAAATCTGGATTTGCGACAAGGGCCGGTTCGCCCATCACTACACGTCATCGCCAAACCGGCTTTCTGGGCCTTGGGTTGCAGGTGATGGGGGTCATTTGCGGACCTCCACGTGGGCCGAGGCACTTGGGAATGCTGCGGTGCTCCTCCAGGCGGTCAAGGCAAAGCACGGTGGTGCAGCCATCGGTG
>CANFGH010000078.1 GCA_947446285.1 Chloroflexota bacterium | reverse complement strand
GTACGTGTCGGAGGCACCGTCAATCATTGGTCGTCCTGGTCGAGGGCTGACTGCGCGTTCGATGAGAAGGAGTCGCTCAAAGTCTCGGAACGACCTGACGGCCCCGACCCATTCATGGAGTTGACTTTCCCGTACTCGCTTTCGGACGGCCAAGTAAGCAGTTCCCACTCTCCCAGGGCCCCGGACCGCTCGAACCACAGCCGAAGGTACCCTTCCTGTGCGGTTGGCAGGCCAATTGCGAGGGTCGACCCGCTGCCACCGACGCCGAAGAGATGGTGATGGCCGGTGAGCACAAGCGCCGGGCGGAGTTCCTGCACAAGTTGGGCGAGCACCGGAATACCCATGATGCCGATCCTCCCGGGCGCCTGGCCTCGGAAGGCCTCGTGCATGAGCAAGATGTTCGGGTAGGGGTTCCGGGCCATCGCGTCGACGTCGTCTCGATTGAAGTGACGGGCACGGTCGCCAGCGAAGGGCTTGGAGTGATTGAACCAAGTCGGCGCGTAGTTTCCTGGTAGTCCGACCACGCTGATCCCGGTACCGGGAACGATGTATCTGGTGCCAGGGAAGAGGTGATGGCCGGGCACTTGTGCGGTGTTTCCGTCTCCTGTCGGAGCCAATAGGTCCCAGTGTTCGTGGTTCCCATGCACCCAGACCAATGGGATCGTCAAGTCCCCAAGGGTGCGAGGGTCGTCGTCTGGATGGAGTTCCCTCCCCGGTTTTCCGGCGGTGAGGTCGCCGACTTGAAGGAACACGACCGCTGACGGTTCGGCCTCAGTGGCGCGAAACAGCGGACCGAAGTCACCGTGGACGTCACCGATTGCCAGGATCAGGACGCGGTCATGCCTGCCGACTGATCTCGGAATTGCATTCCGGTCGACGCGTTGGCCTTCAGGCGCAGGTGAGATGCGACCACGGACCGGGATGGATCCGGTACTCGGAGCGTGTCGATCGCGAACAGCCGCCGGTCGGGGAACGGCGCGGCCCCGAGGATGCCCGTCGCGCGGGGCATCGCCGGGGTTCTTGCGCGGGTCACGTGCTGACGGTGTCGTCACGCGTCAGGCGGCCGTCGGTGAACCGACGTGGGTGTCGAGGGATTCGAAGGGATCACGCTGGTCGCGATTGCCGCGGAACCAGCCATTCCTGCCAACCAACTCAAAGGTCTGGATGGCGTTCAGGGCGGCTCCCTTGCGGACGTTATCGGCGACGACCCAGATCGACAGACCACGCCTGTGTGACGGGTCGCGACGGATCCGCCCGACATAGACGGGGTCGAGACCTGCTGTCGTGACTGGTGTCGGGTACCGATGTTCCTTGGGATCGTCGATGACAATGATGCCGGGCGTGCGGCGAAGGATCTCACGGGCGTCCGACGGGTCCATCTCGTGCTCGAACTCGATGTGAATCGCTTCGCTGTGACCGACCATGACGGGCACGCGGACGCACGTGGCCTGGACGGCGAGGTCAGGGATGCCCATGATCTTGCGCGTCTCGTCGATCATCTTCAGTTCCTCGCTGAAGTAACCCCCTTCGCGCCATCCGCCAATTTCAGGGATGAGGTTCTGGACGATCGGATGCGGGTACACAGACGCTTCGGGGTGCTCACCGGATGCAACCGCTGAGGTCTGGTCGCGCAGTTCATCGACGGCGCGCCAGCCGGTACCGCTCACTGCTTGATAGGTGTCCACGATTACCCGGCGGATCGGATTGGCTTGATGCAGGGGCCACAGTGCAACCACCATTTGGGTCGTCGAGCAATTGGGTCCGGCGATGATCCCGAAGTGTTCCCGGGCAGCGTCTGGGTTGACCTCGGGCACGACAAGCGGGACATCGGGATGCATCCGCCACGCATTTGACTTGTCGACATTCAGTGCACCGGACCGTGCAATCGCGGGTCCGTAGGTCTTTGCCAGATCGTCCCCGATGGCGGTGAGTACGAAGTCAAGTCCCTTGAACAGGTCCGGGTCGGGCGCAGCAAGACCGATCTTCCAAGGCTTACCAAGGCATGAAACGGTCTGGCCGGCGCTTCTTTCGGAGGCGAAGAGACGGAGTTCGTTGACACGGAGGCCTGGACGTACACCCTCGTTGAGGATCTTCAGGAACTCCTTGCCGACCTGACCAGTGGCGCCGACCAGGCCAATGTTGTAGGCACGTGCAGACACGGTCTCTCCCTGGGTTGTTTTGCAGGCGCCGACGGCCCCCACGGGGTTTGCCTCAATGGGCTTGCCTCTTGCGTGGATGGCCGCCGGAGTGACGTCTCCAGATTCTATCGGTGCAAAGCCCGGACAAGCCCTGCGTCGGGCCAAATCCGCGTGCGTCAGTCGACCACCAGGATCGCGACCATCCCCTCGGAGACATGTCCCCTGATGCTGCAAATCAGGGGATACCTGCCGGGCTTCTGTGCGGTGAGGAATGTATCGGACTTGGTAAGGCCACCCCATACGGCGATGTCAACGTCATATTGCTGCCCTGAGGTCTTCAACCGGTGCCCGTCGCGAGGCCCGTCGAGGTTCTTGACTTCGACTCGTACGGCCGAAGCACGTGGCACATGGATTTCGGATGGGGTGATGCTTCGACCGGTCATCGTGACGGCAAGCGTGAGGGCGGGTGGCCCGCCGAATGCGATGGTCGTCCGGGTAATCCCATCAAAGGACAGCGGAACGAGGATCGCGCTACTGAACAGGATTGCGCCGAGAGCAATTGCCAATCCGGACCCACCGGGGATACGGCGCATTCGTGCTCGCAAGCTGCGGTCACGTGGGGGCTGTGTGGGCGCGATTTCGAGTGATGGGTGCGGTTGCTGGGTCACTTGGGTTCACCCTTTTCAGAGGCCCGGGATACGCAGGGACGTGTCACCTTCTGAGCGTACCCCTTGAGGAAAGCCTACCGGTGTTGCGCGTGAACGTTGTCCCGATCCCCACCGCGCGGTGCTGCGGTTATGGGTTGGGGCGCCGCGCGATTGGGAATGGCGTACAGTCCGCACAGTGCATGGAACCTTGCTGGGGTGACCTTGGAGGTCCGTGTCTCGTACGCGGGGAGTCAGCAATCAGATGATGCGAGGCGGCGGTACCACCACGCCAGGGGGCAATTACAGCACCGGAACCACTGGCGCCGGTGGTCCGGTTGGTCGGAATGCAGTCGCCGGTACTGGCGGGACTTGGAAGGATGTCTGGCGTGCACTTGGCTTCCTGCGTGCGCACCGACGGTCCGTGGTAATCAGTTACATGGCATGGACGATTGCCAACTTCCTTGACCTGATGATCCCTTTGCAGGTTCGCGATGCCATCGACATCGGAATCGGCACCAAAGACACGCACGTGCTGACCATGGCGGTGGTTTATGCGATGGGCCTGTACGTTGCGAAGTCCGCGATCAACTGGATCTATATATGGGGGTTCCATGCCTTTGAGGCTGATGCGGCCCGAGACCTGAGAAATGCGGTCTACCGGGGCCTCCAGCGGCTTTCCTTCGGGTACTTGGATCGGGCAGATACCGGTCAGCTCATTGCCCGCGCCACTTCTGACGTGGAGGCAGTGCAGAACTTCCTTGGACATGGGATGACCGGGTTCATTGGCGCCGCGGGCACCTATGTAATCACCCTGTCGTTTGCGGCCACGGTAAGTTGGGAACTCACGTTGCTCGCCGTTGCGACGGTGCCACCCATGTTGTGGGCCGGGTTTGTCCTGAGCAAGAAGACCCGTCCGCAGCACGCTCGCGTCCAGCAGGAATACGGAAGCCTGACCGGGAGACTTCAGGAGAATATTTCAGGGGTGCGCGTTGTAAAGGCGTTCGCCCAGGAGCAGTCCGAAGAGCGCAAGTACGCCCAAGGGGCGGAAGCACTCCAGGCACGATCACTGGAACTTGCGCGTACCCAAGCCATCTGGAACCCGTTGCTAATCAGCCTCGGAGGCCTCGGGGCGATCATGGTGATTGTGGCCGGGGGCTATCTTGTGACCTGGGGTCTTGTGACCGTCGGAACGGTTGTGGCTTTCCAGTATTACCTCAACAAGCTGTACGGACCTGCCCGGCGGATCGGGTTCCTGTTGGGTCAGTTGGCTCGGACCCAGGCAAGTGCCAGGCGCATCTTCGAGATGCTTGATGTCTCGCCGGACGTCGTTTCCCGGCCCGGCGCACGTCCATTGGAGGACGTACGTGGCGAGGTCGTCTTCGAGAATGTCAGTTTCGCGTTCCAGAAGGGGGTGCCGGTCCTGAGCAACATCTCGCTCACGGCCAAGCCCGGGCAGGTGATCGCACTGGTCGGTGGGACTGGTTCAGGCAAGAGCGCGCTGACTGGCCTGATCCCGCGCTTCTATGACGCCACATCGGGACGGGTCCTAGTTGATGGCCGTGATGTGCGGGACGTGGAACTGGGAAGTCTTCGCCGCCACATCGCTATCGTGCCCCAGGAGGCCATCCTGTTCAGCCGTAGCCTGCGCGAGAATATCGCGTTCGGCAAACCGGAGTCGGATATCAGCCTGGTGCACTTTGCAGCGGAACGGGCGCAGGCTCACCGGTATATCACCCGACTCCCGAAGGGCTACCAAACCACCGTCGGCGACCGTGGCGTGACCCTGTCCGGTGGTCAACGCCAACGCGCCTCCCTGGCAAGGGCGCTCCTTGTGGAACCGTCGATCCTGATCCTTGATGATGCGACGTCGTCCGTTGATATGGAGACCGAACATCTAATCGAGCGGGCGCTTGGCGAAGTCATGAGTGGCCGGACGACCTTTGTAATCGCTCACCGGCTTTCGAGCGTGAAGCGTGCCGACGAAGTTCTCGTGATCGAGAGTGGTCAGATTGTCGAGCGTGGACGTCATGAAGACCTGATCCTGAAGGATGGTCCCTATCGGCGCATTTATGACGTGCAGATGCGAGACCAGGAAGAATTCATCTCTGCGAACGTCCGGATGACCGATCCGGTCGAGGTCGGCGCGCACGCACCAGTCGCATCCGAAAAGCCCCGGGACGTGAACCCGGGGGCGGTGCCCGGGCAGGAGGTGGCGCGGTGATCGGTCAGGGGGCTCAACCGACTCCCGGCCAGGGAAGCGCCTACGACGACGACGCACGGTTGACGTCTGACCGCGAGGTCGTCGCGCGCGCGTGGGCATTGCTCAGTCCCTATCGCACTCGCCTGTGGATCTCGCTTGGACTGATGCTGGTTGCGTCAGCGGCGACGCTCCTGCAGCCCCGGATCATCCAATTCTCGATCGACCGCGGCATCTTGCAAGGCCGGCTGGGCGAACTGAATGTCTGGGCGCTTGCCTATGTTGCGACACTCGTCATCACGTGGGGCGCCACATACCTCCAGACTTGGGTCCTTTCGTGGGTCGGGCAGAAGATCCTCTACACGTTACGCACCGACATGTTTGCCCATCTCCAGAAGCTGAGCCTCCGCTACTACGATCGGGAGCGCATCGGACACATCATTTCCCGCAACACAAGCGATGTCTCCGCGGTCAACGAAGTGCTGACGCAAGGGCTCTTGCAGTCGGTGGCGGACGTTTTCATGCTGCTCGGAACGATTGCGCTGATGTTCTCGATGAGTGTGCGGCTGACGCTCGTGACGATGGTCGTGCTTCCGATCATGTATGTGCTGGCCCGTTGGTTCGCGTCCGGATCCCGCCCGGCCTACCGCCGGATCCGGCAGACCGTGTCGGCAGTGAACGCGAACCTGGCCGAGAACATTGTCGGCATGAAGCTCATTCAGGCGTTTCGGCGGGAAGGCCGGAACTTCGATGAGTTCGACGACATCAATCGCGAGAACGTACGCGCCCAGAAGGATGCAATCTTCTTCCACGCGGGGGTAATCCCGATCCTTGACCTCATCGATGCGGGCGCAACGGGATTGCTTCTCTACGTCGGTGGGAACTGGATCCTAGGCGAATCGTCGCCCGATCTGAGCATCGGCATCCTTACCGCGTTCATGCTGTACTCGTCGCGGTTCTTTGAACCGATGCGAGACCTTGCGGCGCGGTGGGATCAGGTGCAGGCGGCATTGGCGGCCGGCGAACGCATCTTTCACCTGCTCGACCTCAAGCCTGATGTCGAGGATGCACCGAATGCGTACGAGATGCCCCCGATCACGGGTCGGGTGCAGTTTGACGCGACCACGTTTGGGTACAACCGGGAAACCGCAATCCTGCGAGACGTGTCACTCGAGGCAAATCCTGGGGACCGGATCGCACTTGTCGGACGGACTGGGGCGGGCAAGAGCACCATCATCCGGCTTCTCATGCGGTTCTACGACGTCCAGGGTGGTCGCGTGCTGATTGATGGCCACGATGTGCGGGATGTGACGCAGCGCAGTCTGCGACGCCAGATGGGTCTCGTCCTGCAGGAACCATTCCTGTTTGCGGGAACGATCCGCGAGAACATCGCGTTCGGCCGTCCGGAAATGCTGGATACGCCGGAAGGATCGAAGGCGATCCGTGAGGCGGCGGAGGTCGTTGGTCTTCGGGAGTTCATCGAGGCGTTGCCCGGGTCATGGGAAGCGACCGTAGAGGAACGTGGCGGCAACCTGAGCGGGGGCCAGAGGCAGCTGATCTCACTGGCTCGGGCGTTTCTGGCTTCGCCCCGGATCCTGATCCTTGACGAGGCCACGTCGTCGGTGGATACCGAAACCGAGGCTTCCATTCAGGCGGCGCTTGATCGCGTCCTTGCGGGCCGGACGGCGTTCATCATTGCCCATCGCCTTTCTACGGTAAAGCGCGCGACCCGCATCCTTGTCATCGACGGCGGAACCATCGTCGAGCAGGGGACGCACGAGGAGCTCCTCGCGATGGAGGGGTATTACTTCCGCCTCTACACGCTTGGGTTTGCGTCCTCGGCTGATGAGCCAGAGGAAGTCAACGTCGGGGGATCGTAGGCGGTTGGGTTGCGGATGCCGGCCCGACCTGCCTGCATCCGCGATCTTTTCCGTCGCTCGGTCAGCCAACGGTGGTCAACTGGGAGGACGTTGCCCGGCATCGGCGTGTGCAACGACGCGGATGCTGGTGCGTGCGATCGGATCCCCATCGATCAACAGCACGAATGTCAGCCGTTCTGGTCGACGTACGACAAGCCCCACATGAAGTGGGAAGAAGCACGGCACATCCTCATGGGGTGCGTAGCCAAGGGGTCGACTGACCTCGATCATTGACGAGTGGACCTGGCCACCCGCAATGGTGCCTTCCTCGTCCCGCACCTCCAGCGTCATGGCCATCGGGCGATACGCCTCGCTCGCTGGCACTGAAAGCTTTATCGCGAGGGCGAAGGTCTGCTCGACCGGAAATGCCCGTACGAGTAAGCGGTCCCAGCCACCACCGAGGATGAAGAGTTTCCCGTCGTGGACCTGAACGCCATCGCACAGGATGAATGCCTCAGCGCGAACCCGCTGTCCGGTCAGTGACCGCACGGTTGTCAGCGAATTGGTAGCGTCGTCGTCCATCAGCGGCATTCCATTCCGGTCGTGACTGATAGTGCCAGCGCCCGGCACTCCACCGCATTGCGCCTGACCCATTGTGCCCTGACGGCTTCGCGTCCGAGACCCTCAGGTGGTGTGGCGTGGGGGCTTACCGAAGGCGAGACCAGTCAAAGACGACGCCGATGTACTCATCCTTCCGGTGGGCGAGGCCGAAGTACGCCTCCTGACAGGCTTCCGGCGAAAGCACGTGGGTCAACAGTGGGTCCACCACGAGGCGACGATCGTGGATCCACCGCATGATCTGGCGGTAGTTGCCCTCGATGGTGACCCGCGCCCGTTCGGTGTTCTCGGAAATGGGGAAGGTCCATTCCAGTGCGCCAATCATGCGGATTGCGAGGAGGTGGATGCGCGCAAGCATTGGTGTAAGGTCGCCCGGGAATGGTGCACGCGGGCTTCCCAGGAGGATGACCTCGCCGTGACGGCCACACATTTCCACCGCTTGCGCAACCAGCGAACTCTCCCCGATCGCCTCCACGACGATATTCGCACCCCCGCGATCGTCTGAACTTCCGACCCAGTCACGGACCACGGCGATGGGGTCTACCTCACGCGAGTTGAAGACCTTCTCAATGCCACATTCTTGAGCCTGGTGCAGACGCAATTCGCTGATATCGAACGCGATGACTTCGGCACCCGCCAGTTGAAAGAGTTGCGCGGCGAAGTTGCCAACCAGCCCCATGCCGATGATGGCCACGCGGTCTCCGGCCTGGACCGACGAAGAACGTACCGCGGAGATTGCGACCCCCGCCATGCGGGTGAAGATGGCGTGGCGCCCATCGATGTCTGATGGGACCTGCAAGGCGAAGCGGGCCGTGTTGGCCTGCACGAGAGATCCGTGCCGGCTGAACGTCAGGATCCGGTCGCCGGGATTGATGTTCTTTACCTCACTCCCGGTTGCCAGCACGGTCCCGAGGTGGCCGTACCCAGTCCGCGCCGGGTAGATGATCGGTTGTGCACGATAGATCGGTGGCGTCTTGGGCATCAGGTTGGTGAAGAACGACCCTTCGGTGCCCGCGCTGATGATCGAGTATTCCGATTCCACAAGGGCTTCATGAGGGCCGAGATTTTCGGCGCTGACTTCGTATTCCTCAAGTTCGGCCTGTTCCGGTCCTACAAAGACCACACCGCGTGCGCGCATGGGGTTCTTCCTTTCGAAGGTCTGGTTTGCGGTGATGGGTCTGAGGAGCCGCGCTGCGTGGGTTCACATGCTTGCCAACGGGCACGAGACGCTTCCCCCGGACCCACTCCTCACGCCGGATTGCAATTGGGATGGGATCTTGGCAAACGTCTTTGAATTGCGCTGACGCGCCCTACAATACCGCGCGACGACGATGAAGAGAGACGGAAGCTGGTCGGGTGCCCAAACCGCCGTGGGCCATGGCAGGCCGCTCGCGGGCTATCTGGTGCTTGATCTGTCTCGAGCGCTGGCCGGTCCGCACTGCACTGGGTTGCTTGCGGACATGGGTGCCAACGTCATCAAGGTCGAGGATGTCCGCGGTGGCGACGAGACGCGTTTGTGGGGGCCACCGTTCCTTGGTGACGACAGTGCCTATTTCCTATCAGTGAACCGAAGTCGGCGCAGCATCGCAGTTGATCTCAAGAGCCCTGACGGCCTTCGGATCTGTCTGGAACTCGCGAAACAGGCTGACGTCGTCGTTGAGAATTTCCGCCCCGGAGTTGTCGCGAGACTTGGCCTGGATTACGCGGGCGTGAAGGCGATCAACCCGGGCGTGGTCTATGCGTCGATCTCGGCATACGGTCAGGATGGGTCTGGATCCCAGGAACCAGGGTATGACCTGATTGTCCAAGGCACCGGAGGCCTGATGAGTGTCACCGGAGATCCGGACGGTGGCCCAGTGAAGGCGGGCGTTGCCGAGGCCGATATCCTCGCGGGCACGAATGCGGCGGTGGCCATCGTTGGTGGCTTGCTTGCCCGGGAACGAAAGCGTGCTTCAGGGGACGCGATTGCCGCGGGCACGTTTCTTGACGTGGCGCTCTTTGACGGGCAGGTCTCCCTGATGGGTTACCACTTGGTGAGCTACCAGGTCAGTGGCCGGGTTCCGGGGCGTTCGGGAAATCGCTTCCCGTTCATCGTTCCGTACCAGGCGTTTCGTGGCTCTGACGGGGACTTCACCCTTGCGGTCCCCAATGAACGCCTATGGCAATCCTTCACTGCGGTCATTCAGCGACCAGATCTTGCTGCAGACCCGCGCTACGCAGACAACGGCCTGCGCGTGCGCAACCGGGAGACACTCACCACTGATCTTGCCGACGTGTTGGCGACGCGCACCGTGGCCGAATGGGTTTCCCGTTTCCGAGATGCCGGCATTCCCTGCGGGCCCATCAACGACATCGGACAGGTGGCTTCGAGCCGGTACGTCGCCGAACGTGGACTGCTTCACGAGATTAATCATCCGGCAGGCGCCGTGCGGATACCTGGCCAACCGTGGCGAACGGGAGAATCGCATTCGCGTGAGGCAAACGCACCGCCAGCTCGTCCCCCGCGCCACGGCGAACACACCGAAGCAATCCTGGGCGAACTCGGCTACGACCTGGCGTCAATCAAGCAGCTGGAACACGCAGGGGTGATACGGACCGACCCGTCGGGCGATAGGTGATCACGCACCGACCCAGTCGGGGACGGTCGCTGCATACCCGGAGGCTTCGGCTCCGTACTCGCTGAATGGGTCGCCAAGTTCCAGAATATGGTTCTTGTACGCGATTGCGCCCCAGTCAATGATGTACGGGATCAAATACCACGCATCGGCGCGCTGTACATCGACCCAGTCGTCGACGTATTCGTACACCATCGCCCGTTCGTCTCCGTGACTGGCTCGCTCACCAAGGCGACGTGAAATGAGCGGCCAGTTGATGTCACTGTCGGCGCGAGCGGCTGACATCGCCCGCACGATCCGCCCACGAGCGTTGGCCCGCGAACCAGTGGGCGGATTGACCATCAGGGCTTCGGCGCGCTCAGGAGCAATGATCGGTTGCAGCTTTCCTTGGCGCTGCAACAAGTTGAACAGGCTGACCGACGGGTCGATGTGGTGATAGGCAAGGTCCAGCTTGATGAGGGCTGGTTCCTCCCACCCGCGCGGTGCCTTTGCGGCAAAGGATTTCAACTGGAGGAACTTTGTGACCCAATCCAGGTAGCCATCCAAGCGGAAGCGGTCCGTCTCCAAAGTGTTCAGGACCGACGCCCATTGGCGAAGCACCCAGATGGTGTCCTCATCACGACCGAGATATCGCCGGGTGGCCTCGTGGAGGTAGACGCGCTGGATATCGATGGCGGACATCTGGCTACCGTTCGCAAGCTTGACCGTCCAAGTGCCGGTCGGCTCGCCCGAGATCTTCTTGAGGGAGGCCACGGGGTCCTCAAGTTCAATCTCGACCTCTGCGGTCCATCCCTCGTCCAGGAGTTGGGCGACCAGGGCCATCGTCCCGATCTTGAGCTTGGTGGCGAACTCGGACCGGTTCGCGTCCCCAATGATGTTGTGGAGACGGCTGTACCTCCTGCCGGCGTGAGATTCATCGCGCAGGTTCAGGATCGGACGACCCCCGAACCGGACGCGGTGACTGACATCCACGGAGGTGAACGGTGCGCGCTGACTGATCTGGAATGGCGGTGGTGGCGACCCGTCCACGGTTCCTGGAAGGGCCGGGAGGCGGGATGCGCGAGGACGGGTGGAGGCTGGCTTATACATGCCGGCACCAGCAAAGATCTGGCGGGTCACCAGGAAGGGAAGGATGCCTTCCACGAAGTCGCGCGTGCGCGGACTTGACCGGATGCAGTAGTTCTCGTGGTAGCCGTAGGTGTTGCCAAAGTGGTCGGTGTTGTTCTTGATGAAGAACGCCTCACCCTTGAGTTGGAGTTCGTCAATCATCGAAAGCAAGATGCGGTCACCGGCATGTTCGGCGGCGATCAGGTCATCCAGCGTCCGGCATTCCGGGGTTGCATATTCAAGGTGGCCGGAATCGAGGTACATCCGGCCGCCATTGAACAGGAAGCCACCATTTCCAGGGCTCTCCCCCCATTCGCGAGGTGCTGGCTCAATCAGTCCGTACTTTCGGGAACCGAATATGCCATCCTTGATTCGGTACGCAACTTCGGTCGGGCTCATGTTCCCGGCGGCTGCGTACTCGGTTTCAGTGCCAAAGAGTGCATTTTCCATTGGCTCAGTCTCCCCGCACTGGTACCGGCATGGTTGCTACCCGGTCACTCGCCGTCCACATCTTGAGGTGAAGCTACTCTCCGCCGGGCTGCGGGGTCGGGTCGGGAATTTCCCGGATGATTCGCTGGATTTCGTCGTCCAAGTCGGTATCGGACGATTTTTCAGTGTCGGTTTCGCCCGGTGCGGACGATGGACGTGATGGTGCTTCAGTGGGTGTTTCGGCGGGTTTGGTCGGGGCTTCGGGTGCAATCGCGATCACGGTTTCAGGCGTCACGTGATCCTCCCTTCATGGTAGCGACGAGGCTAGTGAGATCGGGGGAACGGTCAATGAGTTCGATGACCCGGTCGATGACCGGGCCGGTTATGTCCTCGAGGTCGAGGCGCCATTCCTTGGAATTTACGTCAAATGTGACCGAGTCCCACTCGAGTTTCCGGATCTGCGGTCCGAAGCGGGCCAGAAGTGCGCCACGGATGGCGCCTCTCGTTCCCGCAGGTGGCGTCTGGGCGCACGCGTCGAGACGATCTTGGTCGACGAGATCCATGACACGTCCCTGCTTGCGGAGGGTCTCGAAGAGGCTGACCCGCGGGTCGATCATGTGATAGGCCATGTCCAATCGGCGAAGGCGGGCATCGCCCCAGGTCCGCGGGTCACCTGGTGTTCCGATCTGGGCAAAGAGTGACCGCTTGATAATCCAGTCGACCCGTGTAGCGAGCCGCTCCGGGTCTGATCCGAGGGCGTCAAGCGCCTCGACCCACTGCGAAAGCACCCAATCGGTTTCCGGATCACGCCCGGCATAGGATGCACGGCACGCTTCAAGGATCAAGTGCTGGATCGCGAGTGCGGTCATCGGCCGTCCGGCAATCATCGGGACGGCTGCGGTCAACGTGGTGTCCCTTGAAATGTCCTTGATGGCCGTGACCGGATCCGCTATTACGAACGCAGGTTTCCACCCGTCCTCAATCAGGTCAAGCACCAGGGCGGTTGTCCCGACCTTCATTGCCGTTGCCCACTCGGAACGGTTGGCGTCACCGGCAATGCAATGCAACCGTCGGTACCGGGTCGCACTCGCGTGTGGTTCGTCACGCGTATTGAAGATGGGACGCTTCGCGGTGGTGTTGATGCCGATCCGTTCCTCGAAGAAGTCGGCCCGTTGGCTCATCTGGAACCCAGAGGCGATAGGTGCGCCCGAGGTCTCGATGCCAACCTTTCCGGCGCCGGCGTAGAGTTGACGGGTGACGAGGTGCGGGGTCATCCCCCTGACGAGTGCGTCGAGTGAAGTGGAACGCGCACAGAGGTAATTCTCGTGCATGCCGTAACTACGCCCGTGGTAATCGGTGTTGTTCTTCAGGAGCCGGACCCGCGTCGCTGGTCCACATTCACGGGCCAGTGCTTCGTTCCGCGCAATTTCGCTAGCATGGACAATCCGCTCGCCTGCCCTGTCCTGGGCCACGAGTTCAAAGAGGTCCGGGGTCGCCTCGGTGCAGTATTCAGGATGGTTGTGATCGTTGTAGTACCGCGCCCCGTTGAGGAGGACCGTATTGGCAAGCAGCTCATCCCGGGTGAGTTTCCGGCTTTTCTCGTCCGGTCCGTCAAGGTCGTTCGGATCGCGGGCAAGCCGGTCGGCACGCATGCCACGGAGATCCTGGTACGGATCCTCACCTCGGTAATCCCACCCGCGGAATGCGCCTGGGAATGGGACCGCACGGACGATGCTCGCGCATTCGTACCCGAAGTCAACCCCTGGTGGGCCATCGGTTGGACCAGTTGGTGCCCCGGGGCTGGTCGCGGAGAAGCCCTCACAGTTCAGGCCGTATTCAGTTTCAATACCTACCGGTCGACGCATGAACCCAGTCTAGCACTGTATTTCGGTGTTCTGGACGACCGGAAACCGTCGGCGCCGACGCACCTTGACCGGGCGCGCTATTGTGATCGTCGAGGCCGCATTGCCATGCTTGCGGTCGTGAAAGAGGGAATGTTGATGAGAGGCGGATTGGCAATCACCCGGATCACCGTGATCGAATATGGGTACACGCTCGTGGATCTCGGAAGCGACTACAACGGGTTCAACTCGGTCTATCTGCCCGGTGCGAAGCGTGAGGCCCGTGGGCATGTCCTCACCATCGAGACCAACGAGGGCGTCACGGGTGAACACGC
>CANFGH010000077.1 GCA_947446285.1 Chloroflexota bacterium | reverse complement strand
GCTTGGGGACTTCGTGTGCGGCCACGCGATCGACGACAAGGCAGGGGTTGCAATCCTGATCGAGGTTGCGGTTCGCCTCGCGCACGAGGTGCCCCCGCAGGACACCTACCTGATCATCTCAAGCATGGAGGAAATCGGGAGCGGGTCGGCAGCGTTCGCAACGCGAACCCTGCCCGGAGACCGATTGATCGCTGTTGAAATCGTACCCGCCATGCCGGAATACGACATCGTCAATGATGCGCGACCAGTGATCCTCTATTCAGATGGACGCAATGTGTACGACGAACGGATTGCGAACCGCGCTGCCGCCCTTGCCAACACCCTTGGGTTTGATGTGCAACGAGGCGTCCTGAGTTCGTACGGGTCAGATGCAAGCATGGCCAAGCAGTCAGGGTCGACGCCGTCGATCGGGTTGTTCGGCTTTCCAACCGAGAACACCCACGGGTACGAGATTGCCCACCTTGGCGGGATGGTCAATTGCCTCAAGATGACCGCCGCGTACACGTACGACGGTTGATTCGCGAGGAACAGACGCGCGGATGGTCGAGCGACTTAGGAAATCGAGAACTGCAATGTCCACGCGGGATACACGACGTCGGGAGTTTCATGTTCCGTCAAGTGGGCCGCGGTGTCTATGCTGGAGATGACTCGCGTCCAGAAGTCGCGTGCCCCAGTGTTGTGGCGGGTGCCCTGCACGACCCACGGACCCGGGCTAGCCCGAAGGATTGCGTCCGCTGATGCACGGCCGATACCCAGACGCCGATAGCGGCGCATCACGAAGAATTCGTCAATCTCGCGCCCGCCCGGGAGTTCCGGTGCCGGCAACGCAATTGCAAAACCCGCCAGGGTTTCGTGCCCCCATTCGGTATCGGTGACGCGGAAAAGCCAGGCGTCGGCGCCGGGTTCGTCGAGACGTTTTTCAAGGTCACTCAAGTCCAGGTACGGGAACCGTCCCGCAAGGTTGACGATGCCGTTCTCAATCTCGCTGAAATCATACTGATAGAACTGCGCGAGGTTGGCCAGTGCAGGCCGCAACGCCTTGGTCACTGGATCGAGAGTCACATTCATACCGAGGGGAAGTCTATCTGGCTGCGTGACCTGTCAGGGTCGGTGACTTGCAACCAGACGCACGAATTCTTGCAGTTCCCGCGTAGTATTTGAGTTCGCGCCACGACGCAACCGATCGCTCTCCGGGCACGACGCCCGGCGTTTGCACCGTCCGGCCGACGAAAGAACCGTCGAAGGCATGTCCACCGCCACCCCACAAGTCAGTCCGACCCACGTTGATGACGTTCCACACAGGCCCGTCGCGGAAACAAAGCCGATCCAGAACTCAGCACACGCAAACAGTGATGGAGACTTGGCGAGACCGCCACCAAAAGCAGATTCGGCGACGACGTTGCGAAAACTCCGCCTTGACGTGATCAAGTTGGCGTGGCCGGTTGTAGTGGAGCAACTGCTGTCCACTGCTGTCGGGATTGCGGACGTCGCGATCACCGGACGCCTCGGACCATCGGCCCTAGCCGGATCAGGCGTCAGCCTCCAGATCATGTTCATCGCATTTAGTGCCCTGAGTGCATTCGGGATCGGGACGACGGTCGTCGTCGCTCAGGCGACAGGGGCGCGCACGCCGGCGGTCGCCGGAAATGCCCTGCGGCAAGGGATGGTGCTGGGCACAATCTTCAGTCTCCTTCTAACCTGCGTGGGATGGCTCATCACCGAACCACTCATCGCGCTTGCGGGAGGGACCGGGGAGGTAGCCGAAGCGGGCGTCACGTTCCTGACGGTTGGTTTGGTCGGCATGGTCCCCCTGACCCTCCAGTTCGCAATCGGTGGCGCCATGCGCGGGGCAGGCGACAGCCGCACCCCAATGATTTGCGGTGCCCTGGTGAATGTCGTCAACATCGCCGCCGCCTACGCACTGGCGTTTGGTGCGTGGGGCGCACCGGAAATGGGTGTCGCCGGCGCCGCGTGGGGAGCAAACATCGCCCGGGTTGTTGGCGTCGCGTTCCTGCTCGGAACCTTGCTCATGCGGTCGGCGCCCGAGGGCATCCGTCTCGGGTCCGGCGCCCCGGCAGGCATGGCCGGATGGATGCCGAACATCTCCATCGGGCGGACGTTCCTGACGCTGAGCCTGCCCGCCGTCATTGACCAACTTTCATTCTCGGGGATGTTCCTGATCCTTGGACGCATCCTGCTGTTCATGGGTCCATCGGTCTTCGCGGCCCAGCGGATTGCAATCACCGCGGGGTCGGTGAGTTGGCTACCCGGGATCGGTTTGCAGATTGCCGCGACGGCCCTCGTCGGTCAGGCAATCGGCGCGAAAGACTACGACCGCGTTGTCGCCGTCAACCGGTTCGCCCAGCAACTTGCGATCGGGTGGATGATCGCGGCGGCGGTGATATTCGTAGTAGGTGCGCAACACATCGCCGGGTTCTTCACGGCGGATCCAGACATCATGGCGCAAGCCGCGTGGGGTCTCTACTCCTTCGCCCCAGGATTGCCAATTGCTGGCATCCAGTTCGTGCTGCAAGGGACGCTCCGCGGGGCCGGCGACACGCACTTCCCGATGTGGAACTCCATCGCCACCCAGTGGCTGGTCATCCTGCCGTGCGCATGGTTTCTCGGGCACGTCCTCGGCTTCGGCATCGTCGGTGCATTCCTGGGGTTCATGGCGTCGTCGGTTGTCAACGTGACTGCATTGAGGTGGCGGTTTGGCACCGGCATTTGGCGGTCCAAGGCGGTTCTGGCCTCCGAAAGCCATGCCATGCCGGCAATCTGAGTACCGTCCAGACGTGGCCTTGACCAGTCACTACCTGCGTTCGACCAGGGTGGTCGGGTCAGGCTCGTACGCGGGTTCCAAGGCATCCGCGTACACTTGCAGCCACGCGAGCGGTGGTGGTTTTCCCGTTACCGGAGACGTCCACCGTCCCCACTGGTTCCGGCATTCCGGGCCTGCACGTCGTGTCCGCCTGCCCGGCGGCTCCAAGGACCACAGTTCCAATGTCAACTACGCCGGACCCGACGACAGTCATGCGCGATCACGATGCAGTTCCGGCAGAAGCGCCATTGGGAAGGGACCGGACCGGAGAAGATCCGGCCCGCGATGCCGGTGTCATGGTCGATGAGCCAGCATCTGGACCGCGCCCGAACCCGATGGGCACTCGGTGCGATGCTTGGTGACCGTGCGCTTCGCGGCGACGTGATCAGGCTTGCATGGCCTGTAGTCGTTGAACAGTTGCTCGCCACAAGCGTTGGCCTCGTGGACGTGGCCGTGATCGGTCGACTGGGTTCGGCGTCGCTTGCCGGTTCCGGGCTTGGTCTACAGATCATCATGGTCGCACTCAGCGCGCTGAGTGCCTTCGGGATCGGGACAACGATCCTCGTTGCCCAGGCGACCGGGCGCCGCGACCCGTTGGGTTCGGCGATGGCGCTCCGGCAGGGACTCACCCTGGGCACCGCACTGAGTGTCATCCTCACGATCGTCGGGCTACTGGTCGCCGCTTCACTGATGGTCTTTCTCGGTGGCACCGGCGACGTGGCGGTGATGGGCACGATATTCCTGCAGGTATCCCTGCTGGGAATGGTTCCCCTGACCCTGCAGTTCGCCCTCGGAGGTGCGATGCGCGGTGCCGGAAACAGCCGCACGCCAATGGTTGCGGGTGCCCTTGTCAACGTGATCAACATCGTTGGCGCATACGGCCTTGCATTCGGTGAGTTGGGCATGCCGAACCTTGGCATTGCCGGTCCGCCAATGGCAGCAACCATCTCGCGCATCGTTGGCGTGCTCTACTTGCTGGCAGTGCTCGCACTGGCGTCCGCTCCCGCCGGTCTGCGGATTGGCCGTCTGGCTCCAGTAGGGGCGTCGGGGTGGAGGCCTTCTGCTGTGCTCACCCGCCAGTTCGTCCGACTAAGCCTTCCGTCAGTCGTTGAGCAACTTTCCTTCTCTTTCCTCTTTCTGGTGATGGGGCGTCTCTTGCTCACGCTGGGCACAACCGTCTTCGCGGCGCAGCGGATCACCTTCAGCGCGGGTGGCGTCACCTGGCTTCCTGCGATCGGTCTGGCAACCGCAACGACGGCACTCGTGGGGCAGGCGATCGGAGCGAGGGACTTCGACCGGGTACGCGCGGTGACGCGCTTCTCCCAGGTCCTTGGCGTGACCTGGATGGTCGGCATCGGCGTGATCTTCGCGTTCACCGCGCGACTGATCGCCGGTGCATTCACGACGGACGAGGTGATCGTTGAAGCGGCGTCCGGCGGCCTCTACGCCCTTGTTCCGGCGCTACCCCTGTTCGCATTCAACATGATTACTGCCGGCGCACTGCGGGGAACCGGAGACACCACGTTCCCGATGGTCAACCAGGTCACGATCACCTGGTGCGTCACGATGCCGTGCGTCTGGATCTTCTCAACGCACCTGGACTGGGGATTGATGGGTGCGTGCCTTGCGTTTGCAGTGTCCTCATCAATCAATTGTGCCGTACTGACCTACCGGTTTGGACGCGAATACTGGCGCACACGGAATACCGGACCGACCAACCTTTCGGCAGTCTTCATGCACGTGGGCGAGTAACCTGTTAGAGACTTGGTTGTTGCGCCCGGAGGCCTGCGTTGGACACTACCCTTCAACCCTC
Organism: Chloroflexota bacterium; assembly: GCA_947446285.1. GTDB lineage: Bacteria > Chloroflexota > UBA11872 > UBA12225 > UBA12225 > UBA12225. Next base: position 9,186 of record CANFGH010000077.1, on the reverse strand, counting down.
ACGACCCCTTCAGGAACGGATCCGCGCGGTGAACGCCGCGAATGGCTGGACCGCGCCGACGGGGACCCGCGAGTGGCGCGAGATTGTCGCCCGGCTTGCACTTGCGAACACCGAGGTTGCCGAGGCGATCGAGATCGTTCGACGCCGGCCACTCGATCAGGCACACCTTGCCGAGGAACTGGCCGACGTCGTCATCCGCCTGCTCGATCTTGGCGAGGGGCTTGGGATCGAAGTCCTTTCCCCGGATGCCCAAAGCGTGAAGCCAACCGCGTCCGAACTGGTTGCAATCGGTGTAACGGACCATACAGATACCACCGGCCTGGTGGTTGCATTGGGAGTCATCGGGGCGCGGATCTCGCGACCAATTACGGCGTTTACGGCACCTGAACGGACACCGGCAACCTCGGCGCTCAGCCACGATATCGGTGTTGCATGTCTGCTCGCGATTGAATTGTCAGGGTGCCTGGGCCTGAATATCGGCGATGCCGTCGAAGCCAAGATTGCGCGAAATGCCTCACGTGGCTTTCACCACGGTGGCAAGGCCATTTGAGGCTTTGGCGACCTTCCCTCCTACTGACCTCAGGCTCCTAAAACCCCGCAAGGGGACAGGATTGAGCGAACCATCGGTCCGCGGGAATCCCTGCACGCATAGCCAAGCTTCCGATCGCTCACGGGCCACACTCGAGCTAAACATTCCGGACTGGATGACTGCAGCCGTGGCAAGTGGTCCCGGGAGCCGTAGGGAATTGGGAGCCGCGGAAGGTAGAGACGGCCTTCTGGCTACTCACTGTCTGGGATTGCGGAGGATGCGGGCACGGATGCCCTCGGATAGGGAACGTGCGCGCGAACCGGGAATGTACTCAGGGGCCACACTGCTCTCATCGCTTCTCGACGAATGCGGTGGCCCACAAAGTCGGGCAGTGGTCACGCAGCCAAGACACGTCCCCGGTGAATGCCGGTGGGTTCACCTCTGGTCATCGCCAAGGCACCATTCACGATCACGGTATCGATGCCAGATGCGTACTGGTGAGGGTCCGCGAAGGTGGCGTGATCGGTCACGGTTCCGGGATCCAGGATTGCAAGGTCGGCGGCCAGTCCGGTCCGGATCCAACCACGATCCTGAAGGCCGAGGCGCGTCGCAACCTTGCCACTCATCCGGTGCACCGCGTCTTCCAGGGTGAGTACCCCAAGATCTCGCACGTACCGGCCAAGAACCCGCGCCGTCGCACCATAGTTCCGTGGGTGCGGGCGCCCGACACCGGTGGGTCCACCGACGGTCAGGGCCGAACCATCTGACCCGACCATGATCCGTGGATGACGGAGAAAGACCTGCATGTCCTCTTCGGTCCGATAGAAGAAGATCACCTGCATGCGACCCTCATCGTCACGCATCAGGTCAAGCGCGGCATCGATCGGGGCGACGCCACGGGTCGCTGCGAGTTCGAGGAAGTTCATCCCTTCGGCGTGTGCCCAGTCCGGATTCTCGACCCGACAGATAAGCAATCGATCCCAATGCCACGGCCACCCGGCGAGGAGGCCGTTCGCCTCCATGTCCGCGCGGATCCGGGCACGGGTTGCCGGGTCCTTCAGGCGCGCGACGGTGTCCAAGCGGCCCCCAGACTGCGCCCACCACGGCAGGCACTGCGAGAAGCCGGAACTGGATGCGGCATATGGGTAGACGTCGCCAGTCACGTCCAGCCCGGCGATGGCAATCGTGTCCAGTTCGTCCATGACTTCGCCCGCTGACCCCCATCGTCGCGGGTCATTGACGGCCATGTGTGCCAGATGGACTGGGACACCGGCGCGTTGCCCGATCTCGAACGCCTCGCGCATGCCCGTCGGACCCGCCACCGTGTCCCCACGCGTGTGACTGCAATAGAGGCGCCCGCGATACCTCGCAAGCGTCCTGCACAGGTTCACTACCTCGTCAGTATCCCCGTAGGCGCTAGGTGGCAAGGTCAGTCCGGTAGAGAGCCCGAACGCGCCTTCATCGAGGGCGCGCGCGAGTACGCGGCCCATCTCGTCCTGTTCGCCTGCCGTCGCCGGACGGTCATCAAAACCAAGCACCGCCCCACGGATCGCGCTGTGGCCCACCAATGGCGCGAGGTTTATGCCAATCCCCTGGGAGTTCAGGGTCTCGCGGTAGCCGTGCAGGCTGTCCCAGCCCCACGGAACCTCGCCGGCAATTGCAAAGAGCGACTCCCGCAAGACTTGGGCTCGGGCGGGATCATGCGCGACCGGGTACGGGGTCATGCCACAGTTGCCAACGACGTCGGTGGTGACCCCCTGGCGGAGTTTGCTCCACCCACGCGCGTCGGCACGGACGGTCAGGTCCGAGTGGGTGTGCATGTCGATGAATCCGGGCGTGACGATCTTGCCACTTGCATCGACCACCTGTACGGCTGTCGCGCCATCGAGGGTTCCGACTGCGACGATGCGGTCACCCTGCACCGCAACATCCGCCCGGTACGCAGGCGCGCCTGTGCCATCGACGACCGTGCCACCAGTGATTAGGATGTCGAACATCGCGTCTCTCCCTCGCCTTCCGCCAATTGGGTGTCATCGTTCCGGTCACACGATATCCGCACCATCGCCCGTACGGAGTTCAGGAGTTGGTCACCGATCCGTCACGGCGTCGGAGCAACCGACCGGCCCGCGGTTGGAACTCAGGGTGTTCGGCAGCTTTCTCGTCGAACTCGACGCCCAGTCCCGGGACGGTCGGCACAAGCAAGCGCGGACCCTGTTGGACCGGTTGCACGGGGAAGAGCCGTTCGTCGTAGAACCCGAGTTGCTCGGTTGGCGACTGGCGGATTTCCATCCACGCGAAGTTCGGCACAGCGGCGGCTAGATGCGCGGTCGCTGCCGAGCAGATTGGCCCAAGCGGGTTATGCGGCATGAGGTCGATGTAATGCGCCTCGGCCCATCCGGCAACCTTCATCGCCTCGGTCAGCCCACCAACATTGCACACGTCAATCCGTGCGTAATTGGTGATCCCGCGTTCGATGTAGGGCAGGAATTGCCACTTTGAACTGAACTCCTCGCCGATGGCAAACGGCACGTGCGTCATGCGCCGCAGGGCCTCGTACGCCTCGGGCGTTTCGTCGCGGATCGGTTCCTCAAGAAAGTCCAAGGTGTCCCGACCGAGTTTCTGGCAGAAAGAGGCGGCTTCGGCGACCGAGAGGCGGTGGTGATAGTCGATGCCAAGGACGGCCCGATCACCGACAGCTTCGCGAAGCTTGTTGAGCCAGTGGGCGGTCGGTCCGATACTTTCCCAGGGTTCGTAGACCGGATCACCGTTCTCACGCTGTTCACCGGGTGCGTGCATCCACGTGCGGATGACCTTCCAACCCTCGGATATGAGCAGTTCCGCATCCTCGATCAGTTTCGGTCCCATCGGTGCGCCGGTGGTGGCGAACAGTGGAACCCAGTCGCGGTGCTTGCCTCCAAGCAACTGGTAGACGGGCACTCCAAGTGCCTTCCCCTTGATGTCATGCAGGGCGATGTCAATCGCGGCAATGGCCGCCGTCAGGACACGGCCCCCTTCGAAATACTGGCTTCGGTAGAGGTCCTGCCAGATGGCACCGATGTCGAACGGGTTCCTTCCGATGATGAGTTCGCGGTAATGTCGCAGGGCGCCCATGACTGCGAGTTCGCGACCCGACAGGCCAGATTCGCCCCAACCATGAATGCCCTCGTCAGTCTCGATCTTGATAATGAGCTGGTGCCTCCGACCAACCATCGTCGGATAGAGTTTCAGATCACGGATCTTCATGAGGGCTCCTTGCCGGGGCACCGTTTGCCGGTCGCCGGAACGGAAGATACCCGCACTGGCACGCCAGATGCCGTGGACAATGTCGGGGCGGGGGCACGGGGTTGCCGACGACGGACTTGAGTCAGGGGGCACTGACCCGGAATGCAGCGGCTAGATGGTCGGTTGATCCACAGCGCGAGTGATCTCGTCTCGTTCCTCCAGTGCTCGCGTCTGGCAATCCTGAACCTCGATGCGGCGTTGAAGCGGCGTGTTCGGCCGCAACGACGCGATCCCGTGCTTGAACTCCTCTCGCGACGGGGTGGCCTGCTTGAGGAGAAGGAGCTGGCCGCGTGGCGTGATGCGGGTCGCAACGTCGCCGTTGTGGAGTGCGAACGGAACTCGACAGAGGCGTTCGAGGCCGGAGCGCAGAAGACGATCGAACTCATGCGCGCGGGGGTGGAGGTGATTGCCCAGGGCGTGCTCTTCGACGGCACATGGATTGGGTTTGCCGACGCCCTCGAACGGGTCGACAGTCCCTCGGACCTCGGACCGTTCAGTTACGAAGTCATCGACGTGAAACTCGCGTCCAAGGTGCGTCCGGGTGCGCTCGTCCAGACGGCCCAGTACAGCGCGCAGTTGGCAGCAATCCAGGGACGCATGCCTGACAGTTTGCACGTAATCCTCGGGGATGGTTCCAGACAATCCGTTCCCACCGTGAGTGTGATGGCCTATTACCGACGGGTGCGGGACGCCTATCTTTCAGCAATTGACGCAGCCGGCGGCGTCGATGCCGAACCCGATGAAACGCTCCTGTTTCCCGAGAGCGCGACCTATCCATGGCTGATCGATGCGTGCCGGACATGTCCGTGGCAATCCGAATGTCAAGCACAACGGGAAGCTGACGACCACTTGACATTGGTTCCCGGCATGGGACGCACCCACGCACGCCGGTTGATCACGGTGGGCGTGCCCACGCGACGGGCACTCGCGCAACTCGGCACTGAGACCGTTACGGATATTGCCGAACGTTCACGCACGCCCGAACCAGCACTCGTTCGACTGCGTCAATCGGCGATACACGCACTGCGCTGTGCCGAAAGCGGCGTCGACCGTGCCTCGACGGTAAGTCACTTGCCCCGACAGCCATGGCGAGGCGTCTGGAAAATCCTGCCCCAACACCCGAGTGATCTTTGCCTGCACATTGAGCACGACCCATTCCATGAGGGAAGGCGCTTCGCATTTGCGTCCGGAACCTCCGGAGTGACTGGCGGACCGACGGCCCTGATCGCAACCACCGTCCTAGAAGAGCAGCCGATGTTCAGGATGGTGCTGAAAGCGCTGCAGGAAGCCTGGAACTCGGCGCGTTCCAATCGAGGACAAACTCCGCGGGTCTATGTGTATGGCGCAGCGACCGTATCGCAACTCCAACGCCTCTCGGGCCAGTACTCCCTCGGTGGCGAACTGGTTGCGACGCTCACCACCCATGACTGTTTCATCGATTTGCGGTCGGTGGTTCGCGATGCCGTCCTCCTGCCCAGACCAGTCAACTTGCTTGGGGACATGGACCACTACACCGGGTTCGCCGTATCCGACCAGTCCCGGCGTGTGTCCGACGACACCGAACGTGAACCATCGCTCCTGGAGACATTCACAAGCTTTGTCGAGGGCGACGTCAGCGCACGGGATGACCTGCGCACCGGCACGATGCGCACTCTCGAACGGATTGCAATGCTTCGCGATTGGCTACGTGCGAGGCAGTCTGACCTGCCCCATCAGCGCGACGGGGACGTCCTGGCGCACGACGATCGGGTGAACGGAAGCCAGCGCGAGTCCCAGTTCGAGGAACTCAAGGCACGGATACACGCGCTTCGGACAGCTGCCCCCCGCGGCGGGATGACGGGTAAGCGTGCGTGCACCGTGCTGGAGGCCCTGCTGTCGTGGCACCGCCGGGAACGGCTCGTGGACTGGTGGGAGTACGCCGGTGTCCGCGCCCTTGCCGAGGCTGACCTTATTGAGAGTGACCAGGCAATCTCCGGACTGATTCCTGAAGGGACCATCGACCGCGTTGGTGGTGGTGAGCGCCGGACATTCAGTTTCCCGGCTGCGCAGGAGCACAAGCTCCGTCGCGATACCGAGGTTGAGGTCACCAACTGGCCGACCTCGTCGGTGGCCCGCCTTGTCTCGGTGGATGCGCGACGAGGGAGGCTTGTGCTGAGAGCACCATCGGCATCGTGGGCGTTGTTGCCACCTCCTGAGGCGATCACGAGGCAGAAGCCAATCCTTGACAGCGTCCTTCGCGATGCCCTCGCACGCGTCGCCGACACCATCGTCGCTGATGACCTGGCAAATCCCGATGCGTCAGGACACTATCAGGCGACCCGACGCCTCCTCGCTGCCCAGCCGCCGGTGCCCGCAGGACACGCCGGTGGATCGCTTGGCACCACAGGCGAGACGGGGTCGGAGACCGCTGTGAGGCTCGCGACCGCCCTCACGAACTCGGTGCTGGCAATTCAAGGACCTCCTGGCACGGGGAAAACGCACACCGGCGCGCAGATGATCCTAGCGCTGCTCAGGCAAGGTCGCACGGTCGGCATCACCGCCGCCAGTCACAAGGCGATCATCAACCTGTTGGACAAGACGATGGAGCTCGCGACGGCGTCCGATGAGATGGGCCTTGTCCGTGCAATCCAACGCGGGTCAGGCGATGACCGGTGCAAGGACCCGGCGGTCGAATTCACCGGCTCAAACATCAGGATCGAAGCGGTCATTGCCGACGGGAACAAGAACCTGATCGCAGGGACACCGTGGGTCTTCTCGCGTCAGGCACTCGACGGCGCTCTGGATGCACTGTTCATTGACGAAGCGGGCCAGATGGCACTTGCGAATGCTGTGGCCGCATCAACCGCTGCGAAACAGGTCTTCCTGCTTGGCGACCCTCAGCAACTCGCCCAACCGACCCGTGGCACGCATCCTGATGGCACTGGCACGTCCGCCCTCGAACACATGCTCGGGGGGCGCGTCACGATCCCGGATACGCAGGGGGTTTTCCTGGAGACCAGTTACCGGATGCATCCGGCTATCTGCCAATTCATATCGGAGCAGTTCTACGAAGGCCGGCTTCGCCCCCAAGCAGCATGCAAAAGACAGGAAATTGACCGGTTTGGTGCGGGTATCAGGATCATTTCCGTACGCCACGAGGGAAATCGCACGGACTCGTCCGAAGAAGTAGCGGCGATCACGCAGGCCTGCAATGCACTTATCGGATCCCGGATGACGAATTCCGACGGCAAGACGAGCCGATTGGCATCGAAGGACATCATGGTAGTCGCGCCATATAACCGGCAGGTCTCCCTTCTGGATCAACTCGTCCCGGTCGGTGTGCAATGTGGCACGGTCGACCGCTTCCAGGGCCAGGAGGCTCAGGTCGTGTTCTTTTCGTTGACCGCTTCGGACGGGACGGAACTCTCTCGCGGACTGGAGTTCCTGTTCAGCCCCAATCGCCTGAATGTCGCGGTTTCACGCGCGAAAATTCTCGCGGTGCTTGTATGTAGCCCGGACCTGCTTTCACCACGGTGCAACTCGGCGGAGGAAGTCCACCTAGCCAACACGGTCTGCCACCTTGCAGATACCGCCACTCCCCTCCAGAAAATCTAGGGGCGCACATCTCCTTAGCGAGGATCAGATTGCAAAGCAACGGTGAACGGCGGCCGACATGAGAGGGAACGTCGACCTCACCCGCGAGCCGCGACGAACCCTTCGAGGTCAGCGATGGTAAATCGTCCCGGTCGGCTCCCCGATGCATGCATCCGGGCAACGGTCTCCTGCAACACGGCGTTGTGCGGGGTTGGCACGCCGTGGAGGCGGCCCATCCGGACCACCTCACCGTTCAGGAAATCGGTCTCTAATGAGGTCGCCCCGCGCATGAGGCTTTGCCACGTTGATCCAAGGTTCCGTTGACCCACCGCCATCGCGATCTCGCCACGTGAACGTGCGACACGCGCGTTGAACTCCTCGGGGACTTCAAAGGTCAACCCGGCCGCATGCAGACAGGCCTCGCCTTCTCGTCGGACTTCGCGAAGGAACGGCGCACTGACGCCCGCTCCGTCGGTGATCGCCCCCAGTGAGTTGCCGAGATTTCCCAGGAACTTGGCGCGTTTGGCCTCCATGACCCGGTCGTGCGCATTGACGGCGTATCCGGCTTCAATGAGGTCAGAGACCGTCAGGTGGGTGACGTCATCGGTGCCGCCCGGATACCGGCCTATATCCATGAAGCCGGCATTCCCGCGGATGGGGTTGGAAACCACGCCGGGTTCAAGGAAGACCCCAGGCACATTCAACATCACGCCGTGGACATTCTCGAACAAGCGCAATGCCCGATCCTCGTTCGTGATACCGTTCTGGAGGCAGAAAATGGGCACGGACTTTGGGTCGGCACCAGCGTCACGGACCTCCCGCAGGGCCGTTTCGGTGTCTTGCGACTTCACGCAAAGAAGGATCACGTCGCCGGGCAGGACCCCGGTTTCGCGCAAGTCAATCGTGGCCGGAACGTGCAAGACAAATGTCTCGTCGGGAGTGACAAGCGACAGGCCAGCCTCCCGGATGCGGTTCACATGCGCTGCCCGCCCTACGAGCAAAGCCGAATGGCCCGTCCGCCATAGGTGGGCACCCACGGCCGCCCCGATGGCGCCGGCGCCATAGATCACATAGCGCGTAGTCATGCACACGACTCCCTTGGTAGGTGAGGATCAACAAGACGGAACTGTGCCCGATGCGGTTAATTCTCGCCGGATTGTGCACGAGCGCCCGATGCGCACCCGCGTCATTCCTTCCGTCCGAAAACCGGTGTCTTGCCGACGGCCGCGACCCATTGCTCAACCGCACCCGGCATGACCGGGAATGGTTCAAGTGATGAGCGCACCTGCCGGGGTACGCCAGATCCGGTTGGTTCAACAACCACCGGGACTGTTACCGGCACCGTGTCATCCTCGACGGTGACCTTCAAGTCCGCACGGGCGGCGCCTCGCATCCTGATCCGGAAGCGAAGCCTCCCGTCGATCGACGACACACGATCGGTCCAGTCAAGCTCGGGAGCACCGCCGGTTGCGGGCGTCGAACCGGTCCGCACATTCTCAAATCTGAACTCCGCGTCAATGCGCGTGCCTTGCACAGGCATGGCAACACCGTCCGTATCAGACACCGTCAAGGTGACCGTCTGCCATCCTTCCGGGTCCGGTTTGCCGACAACAGACGAGATGTTCGCGGGTTTGAGAATGGCCCGGGTTGCAAACTCCCACGAATAGGTGGCTCGCCCAAGCGTCCCACACGTAACGGTGACTTCGGCGCGAAAGGCAGACAGCGGTGCGAGTGCCACCCGTGCCATGAAGAGCACCATTTCGATCGGACGATCGCCGGTTGGGGTCTGCAGGACCAGTCCG
>CANFGH010000076.1 GCA_947446285.1 Chloroflexota bacterium | reverse complement strand
CGGCAGTATCGGGTCATTTCTTCCCCACAGGATCAGTGTCCGGTGTTTGATTTGGCGTAGGCAGTGGAGGAAATTGTGCCGCTGACCTGCCCACCCGATTGTCGCGCGCGCGGTGGTGAGAAATGCATCAATGGCTCCGGGTGCCCGCCACGCCTCGACCCGCCTCTCGGCCCAACCATCCGGAACATGTTCCGGGTTGAAGCAGAGTGCCCGGCCAAATGAGCGGGTGGATTTCACCGTTGAGAGGCGAAGTCCAAACCGTACGAGCGGAGGCACGATCGAACCAAGTCGGTACGACCACGCCACTTCAGTTCCAAGACCGGCGGAACTCACCAGGATGAGGCTTGCAACCCGGTCTGGCATGGCGGTCGCAAGGTTCAAGGCGATCGCGCCACCCGCGGACATGCCAACAACTGGGATCCGTTCGATGCCGAGAGCATCCAGCAACCCAAGTATCAATCGGGTGTAGTACGCAAGGTCATAGGTGTGCGCCGGACCATCCGGCTTTTGCGATAAGCCATGTCCCGGTGCATCGGGTGCCAGGACCCGGAAACGGGTGGAAAGTTGAGGGATCACCTTGGACCATTCATCGGCAGATCCACCAATGCCATGGAGGAGGAGGACCGGTTCACCCTGTCCACTGTCTATGACCCGGCATGAGATGCCGTCCACGTCAATCGTGCGGGATCCGTCTGACTGCAGGCTTGGTGCCCCCGGACCATCGTTGATCACTTGCCAATGGTAGCCTTGGCGCCTGATCGATGAACACTTCTGACGAGATTTCAGACAACATGGTTGAGGCCAGAGGTCCCGGAGACTTGGTCATCATTCTCGACCGAAGCGTCTGCATCGGCGCTGCGGATTGCGTGGCGCTGGCGCCAGTCGGATTTGCCGTTGACGCGTCCGGGAAGGTCCGTTTCGTCAACCCGGATGCGGAATCCGGTTCACGGATCTGGGCTGCGGCTCGGCGGTGCCCTACCGATGCAATCCTGCTCGAGGATCGCTCAGGTACGTCACTCTACCCGTGACCGCCTTCGTTGCCACTGTCAGTTGTCTCGCGCGTCACTGACGTCTTGCTCCGCCACACGCATCCCCGATAGTGAGAGGCCGAAATGACCACGACAGATTTCATACGTGCGGTCTTTCTCGATGTCGGTGAGACCCTTCTGTACGCCCGACCGACGTGGGCGCACGTGGTTTCCGACGTAGCTAGCATGCACGGAGCATCGATCACACCTCATGCCCTCATGTTGGCTGAACGTGAACTCGCGCCAGTGATTTTGTCACGATTTCGCGCCGGCGAGAGACACACAACCTCGCTCGGAAAGTCGCAAGCACATTGGACGTGGCGGTACTCCGACATGCTTACCCGTTGTGGCGTGTCCGAAGGAATGATCCCGGGTATCGCTGAAGCGTGTCACACGCGCTTCAACGATTTCGACACATGGGTGCTATTTGATGACGCCCGGCCTGTGCTGGATGAACTTGACCGGCGTCGGAGGCAGGACGGACTGATTGTTGGGGTCGTGTCGAACTGGGAGGAGTGGCTTGAACCACTCCTGAACCACTGGGACCTCGACCGCTATTTTGATTTCCTGGTGGTTTCGGGCGTCGTACATTCCGAGAAGCCTGACGAAGCAATCTTTGATGCAGCCCTTACCCACGCTGGGCTCACCCGGTCCGAGTCGAACTTGGCGATCCACGTGGGCGACAGCGTGACCGCCGACGTGGAGGGCGCGCGTGCAGTCGGCGTGCGTCCTGTCCTTCTAGACCGTGACGGACGGTATCCGCCAGACCGGATCGCAGGAATTTCAGTGATCCGCTCGTTAGCCACGCTCCCTCGCCTGATCGACGAGGCGCGGGGTTAGTGGTTCAGACGTTTTCCCAGCTGCCCGATGCTGCCGAACGATAGATGGCGTGCGCCACCCGGAGTTCCTGAAGCGAATCCTCTGGACCGGCGGCGAGCGGGGCACCATCCAGAATGGCGTTCACGAAATCTTGGTTTTCCCCGACGAAACTCATGGCATATCCCCAATTGCCTTGGAGGGAGAGACCACTGCGGTGTTTCCGGTTGTATAGGTTGACCCCTCCCCCGGGGAAGCCTGCGATCACTATCTCACCATCGGACCCGGTTATCCGCCACGATTCCTGCGGGCCGAGTGGCGTGTTCACCGTCAAGCCATCATATGAGGCGTAGACACCCGATTCGAATTGCACGAGGGATCGCATGAGGGAGTCGCCCTGCATTTCCTCCATTGGGTATCCAACCACGCCCACGACACGGGTAATGTTGCCGAACCACATCCGCATCGGCCTGACCCAGTGAGACCCACCATCGATCGTAATGCCACCGCCAGTCCTTGCCTGCGATAGCCGCCAGGCCTGTCCGGTAAACCATTTCGGGTTGTACTCGGAGACGAAGGCGGCGCGGCCCGTGACCAAATCGCCAATCTCTCCCTGACGTATGAGGTTGAGCGCGGCGACGACCTCCGGCCAGTACTGGGCGTTCTCCGCGAGCATGAAGACCCGGCCGCTGGCACGCGCCGCGTCCAGAATTCGGGCTGACGCCTCAAGCGTTGGTGCCATCGGTTTCTCAAGCATCACGTGCTTGCCAGCGGCCAGGCATTTCAAAGTGGTGGATTCGTGCAGGTCATGAGGAAGCATGATGCTGATCGCGTCGAACGCATCAGCGGAGATCGCGTCATCAAGTGAGGCGAATGCCGTGCCGCCGGTCTCCACGGCATATGCTGACGCCCGCGTCGAGTCTGCGTCGATGCACGCGGTCACTTTCACGCGGGGAACGTGCCCCTTGATGGCGTCAAGGTGATATCGCGCAATCGCGCCGCAACCAAGGAAGGCAAGCCGAACTTCTGTTGTCATGGTGACACGATGGTAGTCGGCGGCCGTCACCTGTGCGAATTAGTGCGTGCCGCCTACTTCCGGAACGTGATGTTTGGCGTTTCGGATGAGAAACGGAAACCTTCCGTGTCATCGTCGAGCCAGTAGCGGACAAAGCCGGCTAGAGTGGCAATCTCGTCTCGCGACAACGATGCGATTGGGGTGGCGGTGCTCCCATTCGCATCCCAGTCCGATGCCCGGTAGACGACCACATCAGCCATGTCTGCGTGAATCACCATGGTGTCACCATTTGTCGGACGGATTACCAACTGGGTCGGAATGCCACCTTCGGGAATGATCGGCATCGGGTTTCTCCAGTACGTGGTTGGCACCAAGGCACGTTGCTTCCTTGGTCGCTTTGTGATTGGCATGGGAGGCGGGTTTGATAGTCGGGTCATCGTCGAACTTGCGAACCGCCTAGCATTGCGAGGATACGGTGGCTGGTCCGGTCAACGAGCCTGGTTCGCTGATGCATCGTCATGGTGAGACGCCGTGACGTGCGTGCCGATTGACCGTGCGCGTCGACGGACGATGGGGATCAGTGCAAGCACGAACCATCCGAATACGATCAGGGTGCGCCTGAACCAGGGTGCGGTGTCCCAGAAGTATTCGCGTTCAATGCGCCACGATTCCGCCCAATCGATTTCTGGAAGCCTCATTCGTGAGGCCCACCCGTCGGCGGTCGGCGCACGCCTGACCATCACCTTGTTTGGATTTTCAATCCCGGTGCCCTTGCGTCCCGGATAGTCAACCCAGATGTGGTCAAATGAAGCTTCCAATCGATAGGGCATGCCTCGCGCTTCGAAGACGCTTGCAAGTACGACCGCGCGCCCCTGGCAGTCTCCCGCGTTGCGCGCCATCACTTCCGCTGGTGTCGGAAAGGTCCACGGGACACCATCAGTTTCCCATGGTACCGCATACGTGATCCGTTCAAGCACTGACGCCTCGATTTGCCGTGGGTTAGCGGGCAATGTAAGGGCCCATTCACGCACGGATTCCGCATCAATGACTGGTCGCCACGCATTCTGGATTGACCGCACCAGAACACCAGGATTGGGGTAGCACACGGACACGGCCCACGCGATGGCCAGCCCGAGTCGCCACCGCTTTCGGATCCACCATGGCGCACCTACCGCGGTAGATCTTGTTGATTGTTCACTCATGCCCTTGATTTCGAGACCCGCAGTTTCGCGTCGCTGCAGGAATCGTATCCCGGAGCGGAGGATCTCCGGGACCCGCAGAGACAGTTTCGCTGGAACCTTGCAGGCGTTGGGGTTCGACGACAGCCCGCGTAACCAGGTGTGAGCCCCGGCGCCGTCCGGGTCGCTTACGGTTACTCGCCCGGGTCAGCAAACGGTCAGTCAGTCGGAATAAGGAAGTGGTCGGTGACGCGTGGGTATCAGCTATAGCATGACGGATGTGAGGGCGTAAAACTCTCGTGCGGCCAGACAATCGATCGGATCGAACTTTTCGGGATCCTTTAGCGGCTCTCAAGAGCGAAGGATGTGGTTCATGCGCTCGAGAGTTTCATTCAACGATCTACGATGAGTCCCAACCAGTACGAGCCAGTTTTTGCTAATTGCCATGACCTAATCCAGGGGAGCAATCCATGGAACACCCGCCTGTCGAGCGTTTTTACTGAGCACGTGTTCCGCTCTCCCTAAAAGGCGGCAATGTGGTCGTTCAGAAATTTCGTATCGGCCGGATTGGATCGAACTCCCCCAATGTGACCCCACAGGGATGGAACAGGCACGAAGCTACAGTCAGACAGGAATGCCGATTCGTACCGCGCGTCGGTCAGCGGAAAGTACAAGTCTGTTTCGGAGGGCGTGTACACCACTGGCAACTTGACTGCGGACAGCGCCGCCTCCACGTCGTCGTTGAACGGCGGAGTGACACCCACGTCGTGCTTCTGCCGGGTACGCATCTGCAGGATCAAGTCGTTGACGTCCCCGGCGGTTGCAAAATATGTGACAAATCTCCCCATCACCTGTTCGAAAGTGCGGTCGGGGATGGCCGGGTCTCGCCACCATTCGCGGCGCCACCATTCCTGAGAAAGCAGCCACCCGGTCCAGACTTTCCCGAATGCCTGCAGCCCGTTTTCAGGATGGGCGGTGCAGTCCCCACCTTTGAAATTCTCATCGGCAGTCAACGCAGCGATCTGCCCTTCGAGCCGCACTTTCCCGTGCCCGTATGTCTTGGCCGTTGCTGAGGTCGCAACGATCCCATCAATGAATTCGGGATGACTCACTGCTCACTGGAACGTTTGCTGAGCCCCCATTAAGCACCCGATCAACGCATGCAAATGACGAACATGCAACGATTCGGTAAGCAACAGATGTTCTGCGTCGACATTGTCGCGGATCGTGGTGACGGGAAAGCGCGGTCCGTGCGATGGTCCAGGGGTGTTGCTCGGGGACGAGGATCGGCCGTTTCCGAACATTTCGGCACTGACCACAAACAGTTTGCTGGGATCAAGTGCCTTCCCGGGACCGATCAGCCATTGGTAACCCTGAAATTTCGCCATGTAGGACGAGGGCAGAAGCACTGCATTGTCGCCAGCGGCGTTCAGTTGCCCGTAAGTTCCGTAAGTGATGCGGGACTCAGGCAGTACGACGCCGCTCTCCGTTTTGAAATCCTTGATAAGAATTTCACCGTGCACTGGCTCGATGGCAGTGGTCTTTATGGTGCAAATCCTATCCAACGCAAATGATGTGCACAAATAAAAAACACTATATTGTATGAAAGTAATACATATTTGTTTACTATTGTTCCAAAACTCTGATCACTTGATCACTGTCACGTTGTTCCGACGCCTCATGCTCGGTGCTCATCTTGATCATTTGGACCTCAACACATAAACTCTTTTGTAGACTCTACTTGCTAGCAAACTCTTTAAACGTTCTGGTATTCGTTCTCCGGATTGTACGAGGTTTCCCACACGCAATGATTCGGCAATGTTGTCAGGCGCAGACGACCTGTCCTACCTGACACCCGACGCGCCATGGCCTTGTCACTCCAGCCCTGAAACTTGTTCTACGTAAGTCAGAGTGCCCGAACGTCCGGTGACGAGTGACCAATAGGGCAGACGCGTGGTGACCTTCAAGGCGACTACGTGGTCGGTTCTTCTGAAGTCGTCGATCCGGGAGTAAACGGAGCTTGCAACCGGAATGAAATCGCCGTTCGCGCCTCCCGTGTCATCCAACATGATCGGGTCAACTGTTCATGACGATCCATGGCGCGACCTTGGCTGGTCCCCTGTGGTCCTCACCCCGGCGCCCGTCGTCACGCCTCGGGTTTGTTACCGGAGGGTCGCCGGGGAAACTTCTGGTTGGCCGGCGCATTCCTCCGTGTCCTGACAGACCATGCGCCTAATAGTGCAGGCGAGTAATGGTCATGAAACGTGTAAGTTAGGAACACGATATGCAGTAGCATGCTATGCTGCAGGTGATGGCGGCTTCATCTGACCAAGGAATTCCAGAGAATGGTGTGGAGAACGAAGAGCAAAGGGGTGGGTCAATCCATCCCCTGTTCGGTGCGCTTCTGATTTTGGGTGGCAGGGCGTTGTCAATGTGGCTTCTCTTAAGCCCGGACTTGTATCTCGGCTATGCCTGTGCTGTCGCCTACATCGTATTTGGCGAGTTTGGCGCCGTTTCGATGCCTGTAGTCATACTAGGTGGAATTGTCTTGGCCATCTTCGGAATCAATCGCGGATTGAAGCGTGTTACCGGGTCAGGCCTCTTCTTTTTCTAGCCCAAGTCACGAGAGTTTGACATGATCGCCTCCAGAAAGATCACTCATCCCAACTGATGGCTACATGGTGGCGAGAACGGTCCCCCCTACCGCAAGCAGGACCCCGAGCGATTGGATGGTTCCCGGGCGCTCATCCAGGACGAGCCGTGAAAGAATGATCGTGACGACTGGATAAAGCGACCCCAACGTTGCCGTGACCCCAAGGCGGCCGGCAACGCTTGCGTGCGCGAACAGCGTGGTCGCGCCAAGGTCAAGAAGTCCAGAAGTGGCGATACCTACTGCGGTCAGGAGCACTGGCCAGTGCTTAGTCGCTGTGTCAACAATCCGCGTTCCGAGTGAGCCGCAGGTGGCCAAGGCGTCCAGGTGGGGGACGAGCGTCACGACAACCCTGCCGGTCCCTCGGAGTTTCATGAGGCCCCAAGCTGATGCAAGGCAAATTACCGAGACTGCGCCTTCCAACAGTGACGCAACCGCGACTCCTCCGCGCGACGCCTCGGTGAACAGGCAGAAATACCCTCCGAACCCGATGGAGGCCACGACCGCGAACAAGAGCGTGGTTTGACGCGAGCATGCGTCGGATGACGAAGTTTCGCTTGCTGCAAACGTCGCAAGCGCAACTCCAGCTAGTGTTCCAACTATTCCCAGCCCTCCGATTGCGGTGATTGTCTCCCCGTTCACCATGCCAACGATCACCGGAATGATCGCACCGGAAGCGGAAATAGCGGTCACAGTTCCCAACGGGCCGGTTGAAAGGGCTCGGTAGAAGCAACTCAGGCTAATTGCACTGGTCGTTCCGGCAGCGACAGAAAACAGGACTGTCCGGGTATCTGGAATGTCAGTGCCGAGTCAGAAGCAGGCGGCGCCAGTCACAGCGAGCCCGCACGACTGGGAAGCTGCTATTACGGTGACCGGGGAAACTCGGCGCGAAAGCAGGCCGCCAAGGAAGTCGGAAATGCCCCATAACACGGCCGACATGATCGCGAACATGATGGCACTCATCACGCATATGGTGGACCAATTATGTAAACAGGGCATTATGTGAGTGGAAGAAGCACGTTACAAGGCATCCCTGACTACACGGCCAGTTCATCCGTGTTCGTGTCTCCGCCAAGGACCGCGAAGTAGATCGCGTCCGGGTGGTGGACGACAAGCGCTGCGGTCGTCTGGTCAGGATCGAATTGGTAGCCCGACGTCAGGGAGATGCCTAGTTCGGTGGTGGCACGGGGAAGCAAGTCGAGCACTTTCACCTGATCGGAGACGTTCGGGCACGCCAGATAACCCCATGAATACCTGAGCCCTTGCCCCTTTGGTACCCCCATCGCGACCCGAATTCGTTGTTGTATGAATTCGGCCATGGCTTCGGCGACCGTGGCGGCCAATCCATGGACCTTGAAGCCACGGTCGTACTGGTCAGCTTGCTGAAGTCTGGTTGCCGTTTGGCTAGCGATCTCACCGGCGGTGACGACCTGGAAGCCGGCAGTGTCATATTCGCCGGATTCGATTGGGCGAAAGTAGTCAGCAAGGCACAGGCGTCCCTTGTTCCGGGGAGACCCATCGTCGGGCTGTCGCGGAAAACTGAACCGGGCACGAACTGGCAATGAGTTTCCGCGGGCCCCGTCAATGAATGCCAAGGGATCGTAGACGACCAAAACATCACCGTCTGCCTGCACAGGAAAGATCCCGAATGCTGCTGAGGGGCGAAGCCAACCCTCTCGCCTGGCATCTCGCCACAAGCGCTGCAATTCGGGTTCGAGTTCCCGAACGAGCATCCTCTCCCATTCATGCTTGCGGGCCAAGGCGCGTTGGGATGGGACGTCAGGTTCATCCGCGAGAACTGGACGATACCCCCAGTGATGGCGGAACAGGGTATTGCGGTCAACAAGCGGTAACAGCAGATCAAGACTTTGGGGATCGATCGTGATGACTGATCCCGGTGTCGCGAGGTTCGGCGGGACCGTCCAATCACGGACGGTGCGCACGCGTGACGTATCGCGCTGCAGTCCGGGCAGGTCTGCGCTTGCCGTAATCATGGGCGTTTTCTCCTACGTTCGACCCGGTCAGGCAACCGCTGCTGCTTCGGTCTGCACGCGAGCGATTACTGCATTCCGGTCACCGGATTGCGTGAGTGCCTCAACCCAATCGAGACCTTCGAATGCGTCCTTGCAATAGAACACCCCCCCGGCATACCGGGTGGATTTCGCGTCGTCAACGAAGTTAACCCGTGCACCGAATGGACGGTTGATAGCCGCACCGCCGATGAGGACCGGGATGTCGAGGCCACGACGGTGCAACTCACGAACAACAAGCGGCATCTGACGGCTGGTGTTCACGAGCAGCGCTGAGAGGCCAATTACGTCAGCACCGTGTCGTACCGCCGCTTCAATGATCTCAGTCACCGGGACCTGCTTGCCGAGATCGTGGACCGTGTAGCCATTGTTGGCAAGGATTGTCAGCACAAGGGACTTTCCGATGTCGTGGACGTCACCATAGACCGTTGCGAGTACGACCGTGCCCTTCGTGACACCCTCGATGCGTTCGAGATACGTCTCCATCCGCGCAACGGACTTCTTCATGACTTCGGCGGACTGCAGGACGTACGGGAGGATGCGCTTCCCGGCGCCAAACTCGTCCCCAACCTGTTTCATGGCAGGGAGAAGGACGCCGTTGAGGACGTCGACCGCAGCATCGTGGCGACGCGTTCCCTTCACGGTGCGTTCGGCAATTGCCGTGTCGACGAGGTCCTCAACCCCGTCCTTGCGACGTTCGAGGATCCTGAACTTGATCCGTTCATCGGTCCCGTCGGGTTCGACCACTCCGGGGCCGGTCTTTCCAGGTCCCGTATCTGCGCCACCCGATTTGATGATGGTGTCAACGTGCTCGATGAAGTCCGTCAGTGCCGACGGCGAAGCATTGAAAATGGCCGCCTCGGCAAAGTCACGGGTTACATCGGGAATGCCCGCGTACGGTCGTGCGTGTGCCGGGTTGATGATGGCGAGATCCAGGCCGGCCTTGACCGCATGGAATAGAAAGACCGAATTGAGAATCTCCCGTGCATAGGGATCAATTCCAAATGACAGGTTGCTCACCCCGAGGATGGTCAGCACGCCGGGAAGGCGGGACTTGATCAGCCGGATTGCCTGGATTGTCTCAACGGCTGCATTGGCGAGGTCAGCCTGACCGGTCGTGATCGGAAAGGTCAGGGCGTCAAAGATGAGGGTTTCCGGGGGCATGCCGTACTCGCCACACACAATGGTGTGGATTTTCTCGGCCGCTTCGAACTTCCACTGGGCATCAGTCGCTTGGCCTCGCTCATCAATGCACATTGCGACGGCAATCGCGCCGTGTTCCTTCATCAACGGCACCCACTTGTCGATCCGTTCGGCCCGGTTCTCGGCATGGATGCTGTTCAGGATGGCCCGTCCTGGATAGACCTCGAGGGCGGCCCGCACGACCTCGACTTCGGTGGTGTCGATCACGAGCGGTGTTTCGAACGACGCACCCAGACGCTTGACGATGGTCGCCATCTGGAAAACCTCGTCAGCTCGCTCGGTCAGCGCGACGCAGATGTCGAGTGCGTGCGATCCGTTCTCAACTTGCTCCCGCGCGATCTCGATCAACTTGTCGTAGTTGTCTGCAAGCAGGGCACGCTTGGCAACCCGTGATCCCTGGGAGTTGACGCGTTCGCCCACGATCAGCGGGGCCGGTTCCATGAACAGGTCGTACGCGCGCAACGCCGAAGCGATCCGAGGCACGTAGGGGACGGACCGCGGACGCGGTGACTTCCCGTCCAGTCGGGCGACAAGCTCGGCGATATGGTCTGGCGTCGATCCACAGCAACCACCGACTACATTCACTCCGAATTCCGTCACGAAGTCGACAAGTTCGTCGGCCATCGGACCGGGTTCCAATGGATAGACCGCCTGCCCGTCGACATTGAGTGGAAGGCCGGCGTTCGGGATGCAGGTGACTGGTAGCCGGGATGTCTCGCAAATCACGCGGATCGGTTCGCGCATGTAGTCCGGACCGGTTGAACAATTGAGCCCGATCAGGTCGATTGGAAGACCCTCGAGGATCGTCACTGCCGCAACCGGGTCAGTGCCCAGCAGCATGCGTCCGGACATCTCGAGCGTCACCTGGCATTGGATCGGCAGGCGGGTTCCCGTATCACGAAACGCACGCGTGCAACCGGAGATGAATGCCCGCGTCTCGAGGATGTCGAATTGGGTCTCGATGATGATGACATCGGCGCCGGCGTGTATCGCGGCGGTTACTTGCAGCCGTGCACCCTCGGCGAGTTCCTCAAAGAGGGACCGGTAGAGAGGTGCTCCGTCCGGACCAAGCGAGAGGGCGATCAGGGATGCCTCGTCTCCACTGGGGAGGGCGCCTGTCGGTCCGAGAGACATCGCAACGAAGCGAGGCCGGTCAGGCGTTGAGAAGCGGTCGGCGGCCCGGCGGGCGCACGCGACGGCATTGAAGTTGATCTCATAGGACCGGTCTACCAGGCCCCATTCACGCAAGCGCCTGGGACTGCCCTGAAAGGTATCGGTCTCAAGGACGTCGGCACCCACCGCGAGATACCCGGCGTGGATTTCCTCAAGCAATTCGGGCCGTGTGGTTCCAAGGATCTCGTGAGGCCCGCGCTGCGGATTTCCCAAGTAGTCGGCGTCGGTGAGCAAATGTTGCCGAGCCAGGATCTGGGTGCCGAAGCCCCCGTCATAGATCAGGATCCGCTTCTCGAGTTCCGCAAGGAAACGGCTCTTCAGGTTGTGTCGGTTGTACTGCACGGGAATCAGGGTGGGGGTGATGGTCATCGCAATCCGTCCAGTTTTTGTTCGGCTTGACCGGCGCCATGAGGGTGAACCCATACGCCCATGCCTGCCCGTGGTTCCTGGGAACAAGACCTTGCTCCCGACATGCCAATTATGAATGTAACGGCCAGTAGTGAACGGGCGCCGCACACCGCGAAGAGTGAGAACGCTGCCCGCGCGGGTCCAGGTGCTCGTGCCCGAAGTTCCGTTGACAGATTTCATACAGTGATTGTGTCACATATGTGGTCGTACTGTCAAGCATCGGTGCGCTGTATGCTGTCGAAATATAGTTCGGTACCGACCGGGCAAAGGGAGAGTGATGATGTCTCTGGATACCGGCGACGCTAGTGATTTAGCTCCTTCATCGGGTGCGAGACCCCGTGTCGCCGCCCTGTGCACCGTGTATCGGCCCCGTTCGCACGCCGATGTGATCGTTAGCAAGCTCCTTGGGGATTATTCATGGCCTCACCTCTACGACCGGGACGCGCTTGACTACGGAGAAACTGTCCGGACGCTCACCGAGACGCCCTTGCCGACCGATGTCGACGGGCGAATCCGCCGGCCGCGGGTCGATGTGGCTTCGATGTTCATCGACCAGTTTCCGGACAATGACCTCTCTCGCGGGTGGTCCGAACGGACTGGGGTCCCGATCCTTCCGACAATCCGTGACGCGCTTACGCTTGGAACAGACACCATCGCTGTCAATGGCGTCCTCATCATTGGCGAACACGGCGAGTATCCACTCAACGCCCGCGGACAACGTCTCTATCCACGACGTGCCTGGTTCGATTTAGTCGCCGACGTCTTTGAGGAACTGGGATGCGTGGTACCAGTCTTTATCGATAAGCACCTTGGCGTCGGGTGGGAGGACGCTCATGCAATCGTCGATCGCGCGGCCCGGCTTGGCATCCCGTTGATGGCGGGATCATCGGTAAGTACCGCGCCGGTC
This sequence comes from Chloroflexota bacterium, assembly GCA_947446285.1. Lineage (GTDB taxonomy): Bacteria > Chloroflexota > UBA11872 > UBA12225 > UBA12225 > UBA12225. The sequence continues at coordinate 1,479 of CANFGH010000076.1, read as the reverse complement.
TCTTGGCGTTCCCCCAGGGTCGACATTCCGATCGGGACGCGGATACACCGGGCGGTGGTGGTGTCGCCGCCACCATTGGAGGCTTACGGGTTTCACGCCCTCGAGGCGCTCCAGTGCATCCTGGAGCGTCGCCACGGCGGCGAGACCGGTATCGCAAGCGTGCAGTGCCTTGTCGGCCAGCAAGCTTGGAGCGCATTGGACCGAGGCGCGTGGGATCAGTCACTCATGCACGCTGCGTTGCACGTCTGTGACCGTGCTACCCGAGGTGATGCGCGGGCACTTGCCCCGGAGGCTTCGGCCTTCCTGATCAACTACCGCGACGGCACCCGAGCGATGGCGATGATCCCCGAGACAATCACGCCACAATGGGCGATTGCCGCCGACGTGATGTTGCCGGGTGCCGACACAGTCTCCCGAATCGCGTTCCGCTTCGGCATGGGGACCCAAGAGCCGTTTTCACATTTCGCGTGGCTCATTGAAGGCGTCCAAGACATGATCGAAACAGGTGTCCCGACGGTGCCCGCCACGCGCACGCTACTGACGACCGGTGCCCTTGACTTCCTGATGGCTTCACACGAGGCTGGGGGTGTCATGATTGACACCCCGCAGCTCAGCATCTCATATGCACCATCTGCCACGATCGAGAAATAGATGAGCGATGAGGACCAAGAAAACGGTCCAGTGACCATCGTGAATGGCCACTGGCTCGAACGGGGGCCTCTTTTAATGGTGGCGCGCGTACAGGTGCTCAAGGTTGTCACGCGGTGACCACCCCAGGAGTGCCTTTGCCTTTGCGTTCGAGTAGCGGTCGTGAGGAAGATCAGCGGTGATGTGCATGAGCTCAAAGGGAGCAGGGTAGCCCGGGGCGTCGACGGTGTGGCGAAGCGCGCGTCCGGCGTCGTCCCAAGAGATTGACATCGGGTGCGGGCCACCCGGGGCAGGTTCGGCGACGTCCGGGTTGACGAAGGCGCAGAACACGAGTGTTGGTGACTCGAGACCGAATGCGTCGGCCGCCAGGCGCACAACTTCCTGACCGAGGTACTTGGCAACTGTGTACTGCCAGACGCCGGTTCGGGCCGGCGCGTCATCGGGGACTCCGAACTCGTGCCCATATCCCGCGGGCCGGTCGTGGAGGTTCAACGCAGGGCCGGTGTGGACTGACCGGCGAATTCCATGTGCACGGGCGGCACGCATGACGTAGTAGGCGCCTTCCAGATTGACCCTGAACGACCCGGGCACGTCGTGCCGGATGACCGTCAGGTTGATGATCGCGTCTGCGCCTTCGCAAGCAGCCGCCACGGCCACTGGGTCGGTGACATCGCACGTGATTGACTCGTGTGGGACCGGAGGTATTGACGGCAGCGGCGCTCCTGGGGACTGGGGCTGATTCGCCTCACGGATGTCGGCAAGCGATCTTGCGTCGGTCAGGCGGACCGTGTAGGCGCTCATGAGGTGCGGTGCGGTTGCTGCCCCGAGTGG
>CANFGH010000075.1 GCA_947446285.1 Chloroflexota bacterium | reverse complement strand
GACCTTCCTGAATCCAGTATCGGAGTCCGTTTCAGGACTTTTACGGCAGATGACCTGCCAGCATGGGTGGGACTCCACGCCCGCATCTTGCCCGAACACGCACAGGACTTGGCGGATGTGGTCCATCGCGAAGCGACGTGGGACGGCGCGCGCTTTTGGCGGAATCGCGTCGTAGCGTTCATTCCGGGCGGCCGAGTGATTGCGGTCGGGTTCATCGAGCACCTGCACTGGCAGTTCCATCCGGACCGGTATGCAGTCCGGGTAATGGTCGACCCAGACCATCGAAATCTGGGGATCGGTTCGTCACTCCACCGCTGGATCCTCGGTCAGGCGAGCGATCGAAATGCCTGGTCTCTCAGGTGTGAGGTGCAGGAACACGACGACCGCTCCGTTGGGTTTGTGACACAGCGCGGATACTTGGAAGCACAGCGCAACTGGGAGTCCCGCCTCGACGTGACTGCGTTCGACATGAACCATTTCGGGACCGCGGAAGGCCGTGTGGCCGCTACGGGGGTCAGGTTGACATCACTCGCTCATGAGTTGGATCGTGCTGGCATTGCCGGCCGGGACGGTGTCCTTCGCGCGGTGCATCATGTTGATTGCGAGGGGTCAAGGGATGAACCTTCACTTGATCCAATCACGCCCGCGCCATTCGCGAGATGGGTTTCAGAGGTCGTCGAGGCACCTGATGCGCTGCCTGACGCGTTTTTCCTGGCTGAGGACAACGGGCGCTATGTTGGCTTGTCGGCAATGATGCACAGGCGAGCGACCCCGGGAATACTTGGTCAAGGATTCACGGCCGTGGTGAAGTCACACCGGGGCCGAGGGATCGCTATGGCGCTCAAGGTGCGGACGGTGGCGTATGCACGGGCGAGTGGCTACCGTGAGATCGTGACGTGGAACAACTCGCGAAACCGTCCGATGCTTCGGATCAACGAGGCAATGGGTTTCGTGAAGCAACCTGTCTGGATCGAGTACACCTTGCAATTGCGTGAACCTGATCATGGCCAAACCGGACCGTCGGTTATCCCGGGTGCCGATGGTCCGCTCCCTTGACCATTGACCCAGGACCCGAACCAGTTCACGAGGCGGACCGCCAACGGGCGCGAATGGAGCGCCGGCTTGCCGTCGGCGGGTTCTCAATCCTGATTGGCGTCGGTGGCTCGATCCTGTTGGTGATGTCTGGCGGTATCGCAGCCGTCGTGAGCGGGGTGATCATCCTTGGGGGTGCACTTGTCCTTGCGGGTCTCTGGTTCCTGCTGTCACTCATGGAGTGGTGGGCAAATCGGCCAAGTCCGTGAGTCTCCGCCACTCCGGGAAATCAACTGCGAGCAAGAAGCCCACGGATTTCGTTCGCTGGGCCGTCACCTGTGAGAGTGCGCAGGACGACCCTGCGGAGGGACGTCCGTCTTGTCTCGGCTGCTCCCCACCCGACCGTGCGTTCTGCTGATGCTTCACCGACTTCTACGATCCGCAATTGTGTGGCGGCGATCGCAGCGATCATGAGTGAATGGGCGTCCACTTCATTGATCCGCGACGCCAAGTCACCGCCGTGTATATCAACCAGGTGTCGGGCAAACTGTGTCACGGATGCGGGTGTGAGTGCGGTACGGAACTCTCCGCGCGGGACGCCGGATTGAACCGATATTGCATATTGCGCGAAACGGCGCCCCGGCCAGTCGTAGCCAATCGCCCCTAAGTCGACTAGCGTGAGGCTGGGATCAAGATCGCCTACAACGACATTTGATGCGTGGTAGTCGAGTGGACCCACAGTCAATGGTGCGCCCAGCACTGTCTTGAAAACCCGAGCCATGACCGTGTGCCATCGCTCAGTAACCTCGATGGAGAACAACCAGGCGAGGCCGTCGACCGCATGGGTTGCCCATGGTTCGAAGAGCTCCAAAGCCATAGCCCTCGCCGCATCGGGGACGCCCCGCTGGGTGACTTGTGCGAATGCCCGTTCAATCTGGCCAACCGCGTCTGAAAGTCGAAGGCCAGTATCTTCAGATTCCTGACCATCACACTCGCCTAGGAACGCGTCGAGCGTTCGTGTTCCAGCCCATTCAGTCGCTAGCCATGCCGGGTCTTCATTCGTCAGGTCTGTTGCGATCACGAACGGAACGGGACACGCGGCGTTTGCAAGGAACCGCAGGGTTGCGACTTCGCGGGCTAGAGGCGCCGACGGATTGCCAAACTTGACAGCGAACGACGATCCGGTCGCGGTTTCGACCTGAATGACCCGTCCTGACACACTCCGCATGGCCGAGATCGGCGCGTTGGCATGTGCCTCGATTGCTACCGAGATGGCATCCCAATGGCCATGCAAGTCTGGTCCATGCGTGGAGATCAAAGTAAGCGACCGTGCGAGGTCCCATTCTCCGGCGTCTGGTCGTGGGAGGGTCAATGCGGTCTGTGATCAGGTCAGTGATGGGCGGGAGGTGGGAGGTGGTTCATCAGATCTGCCATTTCGATCGCGGTCACCGCAGCCTCGTACCCCTTGTTGCCAGACTTGGCGCCAGACCGGTCCATTGCCTGGTCGAGTGTCTCGGTCGTGATGATCCCGAAAATCACTGGAACTCCAGTGTCGATCGACGCACGTGCGACGCCGGCCGCAGCTTGCCCCGCAACATAGTCGTAGTGCGAAGTCGCCCCGCGGATCACCGCACCCAGGCAGACCACGGCGGCGTAGTTCCCGGAACTGGCAAGTCGACGCGCAACGACGGGGATTTCAAAGGATCCTGGGACCCAAGCAACGTCGATCCTTGCCTCATCAACGCCATGGCGGACGAATGCGTGAAGGGCACCAGCAAGGAGCTCCTTGGTGAAGAACTCGTTGAACCGGGCCACGACTACCGCGTAGCGCTGTCCCTCGGAGGCGATCACCCGGCCCTCGAAAGTCTGTCCCATGATGCTCGTGACCCTCCGCAGTCCAGATGAGCTGTCCGCAATGGCTGACTTGGCTTGCCACCGGCACCACATTCATGGTGGCTTCACGGGAGGCAGTGCTAAAAGTGTAGGCGAAGCGCTCGGCGACCTAACCGGCGGTCGTCGCATCCGGAAATGAAAACGTCGCGAGATGGCCCATACGATCTCGCTTGGTCTCGAGATACCGGATATTGTGTGGATTGGCATGCACCGGAATTGGTAGTTGGTCGGTCACTTTCAGGCCGTAGCCCTCGATCGCAACGAGCTTCTTGGGATTGTTTGTCATGAGAACCATCCGCGAGACACCGAGGTCCGCAAGTATTTGCGCTCCAATTCCGTAGTCCCGCTTGTCTTCAGGAAACCCGAGGCGCAGGTTTGCATCGATCGTGTCGGCACCTTGATCCTGCAAGACATACGCTCGAAGCTTGTTGTGAAGGCCAATCCCACGGCCCTCCTGGTGCAGGTAGACGACAACTCCGGTGCCCGCCGTTTCAATCCGCTCCATCGCCCACTGCAATTGCTGTCCACAGTCGCAACGCAAACTGCCGAACGTGTCTCCAGTGAGGCACTTCGAATGCATCCGCACCAGGACAGGTTCCTTCGCGTTCCGAAGGTCTCCCTTGACCAGGGCGACGTGCTCCTCTCCGGTAATCGTGTCTAGGTACGCATGGGCAACGAAGTCGCCTGACGCCGTCGGCATCGGGACTTCCACAATCTTGCGAACGAGTTGCTCGTGGTGACGTCGGTATGCGATCAGGTCGGCAACCGAAATGATCGGAATGTCGTGCCGTTCACTGAATTGTTCAAGGCTTGGCATCCGCGCCATGGTTCCATCGGCATCCATGATCTCGCAGATGACGGCGGCCGGTGCCAGTCCCGCAAGGTTGGCGAGATCGACCGAGGCCTCGGTCTGACCTGCACGAACAAGCACGCCGCCTTCACGGGCGCGCAACGGGAAGATGTGCCCAGGCCTTGCAAGATCTTCGGGCCGTGTCGCCGGATCGATCGCCGTACGGATCGTGTGCGCGCGGTCCTTCGCTGAAATCCCGGTTGTGACCCCGCGTCTCGCCTCGATTGACACGGTGAATGCCGTGCCCATCGATGAGGTGTTCTCGGACACCATCATCGGTATCCGGAGATCATCAAGACGCGCGCCACTCATGGGAAGGCAGATGAGCCCTCGCCCGTGGGTGGCCATGAAGTTGATCGCTTCTGGCGTCACCAATTCGGCAGGGATGCACAGGTCGCCCTCATTCTCGCGGTCCTCATCATCGACGATGATGACGAACGAACCCGCCTTGAATCGTGCGATCGCGTCCTCAATCGATGCAAGTGGCATCGCGTGAACCTCTACTTTCCATTGCTGTGATGACGTCCGGGGTGCCCAGCAGAGCACCGTTGCGAGGGAGTTTGTCGTTAGTGAAGCCCTGCCGACGCTTACTCCGGTCCTGTGAGTCGAGATACGTGCGGCAAGTCTAGGCGGTACTGCCTACGACTGAGGGAGGCAGCGCGGCTTCGACTGCCCGGGCAACATACTTCGCAAGGATGTCCGCTTCGAGGTTTACCGTCGCGCCAACCGGCCGTTGTGTCAGAAGTGTCACGTCCAATGTATGCGAGATAAGCCACACATCGAACCAGTCAGCGCCGACATTCACGACAGTGAGACTGACGCCATCGACTGAGATCGATCCCTTGGGGACCAGGTAGCGGACAATTTCGGGGGGGGCGGTAAATGACTGCACGACCGCGTCGCCTTCGGTCCGACGGTCACGGATCGTGCCCGTTCCGTCCACATGCCCCTGCATGAAGTGGCCGCCAAAGCGTCCGCCAACCGCGAGGGCGCGTTCGAGGTGAAGCCGGTCCCCAACCCCGAGGTCACCAAGGTTGGTGCGCCTAAGCGTCTCGAGTGTCGCCTCAACGGCAAACGTCCGCTCGTCGCGCGTGACCACCGTCAGGCATGCGCCGTTGATGGCAATGCTGTCGCCGACGCGCGTGCCTTCAAGTGCAATCGCGGCCTCAATGGTCAGACGCGCACCATCGGGCGTCACGGAAATCTGGCGTACCGTGCCCGTCTCTTCAACGATGCCCGTGAACATCCGGGGAACCTTCCCTTTGCGTGGCTGGACGGATTGGCCTGTCTGCACCGTCTTCCGGCCAGGCAATCTCCGAAAGTGTCCCGTAAAAGAGTGTATCAACGCCGAGGTTTGTCACGGACGGCGTGATCAATCGAAGAGCGTGGGCAAGTGCGATCGCGCCAGAGCCACCAATTGCACCTGGGGCGTCCCGGCCTCCAATGATCATGGGTGCGATGACGGCCGCGACGGCGTCGACGACGCCAGCGTCAAAAAACGCACCATGGATCGTGGGTCCACCTTCTATGAGGATGCTCGTGACACCGCGGTCAGCGAGGAGCGTCAAGACGCCCTCCGGCTGAGGTCTTCCATCGTGTCCGCCGGGCACCGCAACGACCTCCGTTCCGGGGTGGGTAAGTCCAGTGCGACGGGATGCCCAGTCCGTGGTCCCGTCGTCGACCCCGAGAATGAGGGTGTGTCCGGGAAGCGCGCCATTCACGACCCGTGAGGTGGCCGGTGTGCGCAGGGACGTATCCAGAATGACCCGAAGGGGATGGTTTGCTTCATCCTCATGATCTAGCCGACGGGGACGGACGCCGGAGATCATCGGATCCTGGGATGTCGATCCGTTTCCATCAAGCCGTGTCGTCAGCGACGGGTCATCAACTAGGACTGTGCCAACCCCAACCAAGATGGCGTCCATACGGTCTCGCACGCCGTGGGCCCACCTGCGCGTCTCGGGACCGGTGATCCATTTGCTTTCGCCGGTGGCAGTCGCAATCCGTCCGTCGAGACTGCACGCGAACTTGGCCACCACGAACGGAAGTCGATTGGTGACCCATCGTGCGAACCCCGCCATGATCGCCCGCGCTTCGGCACCGCCCTCGCCAACAATCACAGCGACACCTGCTTCGCGAAGACGGGCAACTCCACGACCGGCAACGCGGGGGTTCGGGTCGAGCGTCGCGACGTGCACGCGCCGAATTCCCGAAGCGATGACTGCTTCGGTGCATGGTGGCGTGCGACCGTGGTGATTGCACGGTTCGAGCGTGACGTACATGGTTGAGCCGGGCGTGCCAGAGTTGGTAACGGAAGCGAGTGCGACCGGTTCGGCGTGGGACTGCCCGTACGGTCGCGTTGCGCCCTGCCCGATGATTACGCCATCGCGGACGATCACGGCCCCGACCGAAGGATTGGGACTGGTTCGACCGAGCGCACCCGCCGCCAAAGACAGGGCTCGTGCCATGAACGGGCCGGTTATCACGGGGCCATGTCACCTTCCGGCCACGGCTCGAGGGTGGCCATCGTCTCGATGGTCTCGCTCCCACGTACGATGGTCAGGGTGACCCTGTCGCCGGGCCGGTAGGTACGGTCCAGGTACGCGCCGAAGGCGTCCATCGTCTCGACGGGTGCGCGGTCAACAGCCGTGATGACGTCACCCTTTCGGAGACCGGCCCTTGCGGCGGGACCGACACCGACAACCGATCCGATCGCGACGCCACGGGAGACGGTCACGCCAAGGTCACGAGCGCGCGATGGCGTGACATCCTGCCCCGAAATGCCAAGCCACGCGTGCCGGATGTGTTCTCCGGCAAGCAGGCGGTCGGCAAAGCGCTTGACCGATGACGAAGGCACGGCGTAGCCAATCCCTCCAAAGCCAGTCCGCCCGGCAGTGCGCTCGATGGCATTCGTAATCCCGATCACCTCGCCAGCCGCGTTGAGCAGCGCACCACCCGAGTTGCCCGGGTTAAGGGTTGCGTCAGTCTGGATGATGTGTCGCATCGGCCGGTCGCCATCTCGAAGGGTGCGTCCAAGGCCGGAGATGACCCCGACGCTGATGCTCCGATCAAGGCCGATCGGGTTCCCTATGGCTATCGCCAACTCGCCCGGACGCAGTTCGTCTGAGTCACCAAGGGTCAGCGTTTGCAGGGTCGGTGGGGCATCTTCCAGTCTGAGGAACGCGATGTCGTCCTGAGGATCCCGGCCGAGCATTGTCGCGATGAGACGGGTGTGATCAAGCAAGGTCACTTCGATGGACGTCGCATCGCGCACGACGTGGTAGTTGGTCAGAACGGTTCCGTTTGGCGAAATCAGCACGCCAGATCCGGAACCGCGGCGTTCACCCCGACTGGTCGTGATTTCGACAATCGACGGCGACGCACGTTCGTAAATCCCAGTCACGAGCGCACGGTCGTACAGTTCGGACTTGCCTGGTGACAGTGGGGGTGGAACGGCACGAACCGGCATTGCCACACCGGCGCGGCGCAAAACTGTTGCCACTTGGGGTGGAACTTTCGCGTCGGTGGCCCACACCGCGGTGCTGCCGGCCCCGGCGCCAACCGCAAGAAGGAAGACGACGATCGCAAACCACACCAGACCGCTGAATGCAATCCGGGCAAGGCGTAGCGCGGATCCCGTCCGGGAGCGACGCGTAGTATCCGCTGAATTTGCAAGGTCTGGAGCCTCGGCGATCGGGGTTTTTGCCATCCGCGTACCAACATAGTCTGCCATTGAACGGCATGGACGCAAGTCTCTCCGAGCGTGGGTCTGGGCTAACGAGACACGTCTCGTGCGGAACGCGCCGCGTCAAAGGGTCTCACCTTGATCCGACGTACACTCGTCCCATGCGCACAATCGCTCTCACTGGGCGCATCGGAAGCGGGAAGTCCACGGTTGCGGCGGTCCTAGCCTCCCGGGGCGCGGCCGTCATTGATGCCGACCGGATTGTCCATGACCTCTACCGCGACGATGTCGAACTCCGCAACGCACTCGAGGATCGTTTCGGTCCGAATGTGATGGCACGCGACGGCGTCAACCGCGCCGCTCTTGGTGAAGTTGTGTTTGCCGATGTAGTCGCACGTCGCGAACTCGAGATGCTTGTCCATCCACGTGTCCATGTCCGACAGGAGCTGTTCCTTGACCGGTCACGCGCATCAGGCGTGGCTTTGGCTGTCATCGAAGCGGTGAAGATCGTCGAGAGCGGTGGATCAGACCGCTGTGACGAGTTGTGGATTGTCGTTGCAGACGCCGAAATCGTTTTTGGCAGGCTCGAGGGTCGGGGAATGGGTCGCGATGAGGCCACGCGACGCATGTCTTCGCAGGGAACCGCCGGGACATGGATCGATCACTTTGTTTCGGCATCAGCGCGCTTGGGCAAGGCAAGGCCTGTCGTGGTGATTGATAACAGTTCTACTCTCGACTCAACCTCGTCCCAGATAGACCGGTTCAACATGATCGGCGGACCGGTGGGCCCGAACCCGTGACTACCGGGAAATCGATGACCGTCTTGCGAGAAGCGGTTCCAGTAACTCTGCCGTCACCGCGGGTACGCCAATCTCGCCGCTTCCGGCCTTCAATCCCGGGCCATGGAAGTCACTCCCACCCGTAATGACAAGCCCGTGGGTTCCAGCAATCGTGCAAAGTTGCGCTACCTGATGGGGAGGGTAGTCGCCGTAGACACATTCCATGCCACCCAGGCCAGCCTCTATCAGGGAAGGCAGGTGCCGTTCGAAGTCCGGAAAATAGGTTGGGTGAGCGAGGACTGCCACACCTCCGGCCCGGCGGATTGTGTCGATGACGTCGTTTGGTTTGATACGGTCGTAATGGACGTCGCCGGCCATCCCGTTTCCGAGCAACGTGGCGAAGGCATCGTCGCGGTTCGCAACCGCGCCGATCGCGACCAAGGCGTCCGCAACATGTGGACGCCCGACGGACCCACCCTCGGCGATATTCGCCCGCTTTGCGATGTCGTCCCACCAAAGTTGTGGAACTGTCCCGGAGCCTCGTCGTCGGAGTTCAGCATTGACGCGTCTGACGATCTCCTGACCACGTTCGATGCGTGCGGTCCGGCGGGTCTCAAGCCAATTAGTAAATGCCTGGTCATCGACACGCACGTGGTACCCGAGAATGTGGCAGTCACCTACTGGAGCGTCGGCACTTAGTTCAACGCCCGTCACTATCCCAACACCAAGGGTTTTTCCGGTGGCTTGGGCTTCAGCGACGCCGCCAATGCTGTCGTGATCAGTAATCGCTATTGTCTGCAACCCGATCGCCGCGGCCCGTTCCACGATCGCGTGCGGTGAAAGAGTTCCGTCCGACGCCGTCGAATGGAGGTGGAGATCAATCTGCCCGAAAGGACGTCCTTGGCTGCCTTCCGTCACCGCGCGTAGTCCACGACGCGGGTCTCGCGGATCACGGTCACCTTGATTTGACCAGGGAAATCCATGGTCTCTTCAATCCGTTTCACGATGTCGCGGCTGAGCGCCCAAGCCTCATCCTCGTTCACCTGATCAGGCTTTACAAGGATGCGAACCTCGCGCCCAGCTTGAAGCGCGTAGGCCTTGTCGACCCCCGCGAAACTACTCGCCACCCCTTCAAGCGCCTCAAGACGCTTGATGTAGTTATCGACGGTCTCGCGGCGCGCTCCGGGCCGGGATGCCGAAATCGCGTCCGCGGCGGCAACCAGAAATGCTTCAACCGTCTGTGGGTCCACTTCAAAATGATGGGCCTGTATGGCATGGACGACCCGCGGTGGCACGGCGTATTTCCGCGCGAATTCTGCTCCGATGAGGGCGTGCGGCCCTTCGATTTCGTGATCGAGCGCCTTGCCAATGTCATGCAGCAATCCGGCCCGCCGGCATACCGCTATGTCCGCACCAACCTCGGCCGCCATCGCTCCCGCCAGGAAACTGACTTCCAGTGAATGCTGCAACTGGTTCTGTCCGTAAGAAGACCGGAACTTCAGGCGACCGAGCAGCTTGACGAGCTCCACATTGAGGCCGGGGACGCCTGCCTCATAGGCTGCGCGCTCGCCATCATCCTTCATCTGCTGTTCGACCTCGGTCTTGGACTTTGCGACCAGTTCCTCGATCCGAGTGGGATGGATGCGTCCGTCTGAGAGCAGCTTGAGTAGCGAAACTCGCGCAATTTCGCGCCGGATGGGATCGAATGACGACAGGATGACCGTCTCAGGTGTGTCATCAATGATCAGGTCTACGCCAGTCGCCGCTTCGAGCGCACGAATGTTCCGACCTTCCTTGCCGATGATGCGTCCCTTCATCTCCTCGCTGGGAATGGAGACTGATGTCTGGGTCAATTCAATCGAGGTATCGGAGGCACACCGTTGTATCGCCTGGGCGACAATCCACCGGGCACGGCGTGCGGCCTCCTCCTTCGTCTGCTGCTCGATTTCCCTGATCCGCTGCGTAGCTTCCTCACGTGCGGATCCCTCGATGCGCGCGATAAGTTCTGCGCGAGCGGCTTCCTCCGTCAGATTGCTGATCCGTTCAAGTTCGCGCACTTGCGAGGCGCGAAGTGCCTCAGCCTCGGCCGATTTTTGTTCCGCCAACTGCTCCTTGACGACCTGGGTTCGCTCACGCTTTTCGAACTGTTCGACTTTTCTCTCGAGATGTTCCTCACGCGTCGCCATTCGCTGTTCGCGCTTCTGCATCTCCGCCTGACGATCACGCGCATGGCGCTCCGCCTCGGCCTTGTGCAGGACCGAGTCTTCCTTCGCCTCCAGGATGAGTTCCTTCGCGCGTGACTTGGCTTCCTCCAGAAGCCGGTCTGCTTCCTCGGAGGCGTCGCGCATTAGACGCTCGACATCTGCCTCGCGCAGGGAACTCGTTCCATGAACCTGTTGACGCGGGGTTCGGGCACTCACGACCGCGTACGCGCCACCGATCAGGATCACCGCGACAATGACAATTGGAAGAATTAAAGATAAATTGGGGTTATCCATACGAACCTCCCCTGAAACGTCAATGGTACGTCACGACCACCATTGAGTGACACCGGTCGCGCACTCTGGTGTTCGTGCCACCATTCCAACACGCTACCATCCCTGGGCATCGGAGGCGCGTTCGTGATCTCGGACTTTCACACGCACAGTTTCTTCTCGGACGGAGTTCTCCTGCCGTCAGAACTGATCCGTCGGTCTGTTGTCGCTGGGTATGGGGTGATCGCGGTTACTGACCACGCCGGTCCTGGGAACCTCGAGGAGGTGATTGGGCAGTTGGCACGTGAGTGCGAGGTAGCCCGGACCCATTGGCCAATCGTGGCACTTCCAGGTGTTGAACTCACTCATGTGCCCCCCGGTTCGATTGCATGGTTGGCGCGGCGCGCAAGAGCTGCGGGGGCGGCCGTCGTGATCGTCCATGGCGAGACCATTGCTGAACCTGTCGAGCCGGGAACCAACAGCGCGGCCATTGACGCTGAGGACGTGGATATCCTGGCCCATCCCGGGCTCATCACCCCTGAAGAGGCTTCGCGCGCTGCTCAACGTGGGTGCTTCATCGAGGTTTCAGCTCGGAAGAGCCACGCCTACGCGAATGGGCACGTCGTTACGGTGGTGCGCGGCGCTGGGGGGAAGTTGCTCCTGAATAGTGATTGCCACGAGCCTGGAGATTTGCTCTCGTCACGGTTCCAACGCCTCGTGCTTCTCGGTGCAGGTATCCCGGAAATCGATCATGCGGCGATCCTGACTGACAATCCGCGCGAATTGCTTGCGCGTGTCCTGCCTCGTTTGAAGGAAACCATCGCGGGTGCTTGAGCTCCCCAAACCGGGGCTCTCCCTCCGCGAACGGGCTCAGGGTGTGCCAGATACCCTGTAGTCTTGGAAAAGAGAGTTCCGTGCATGGCCAATGCAGCACTTCGACGGATGCCATGACCGGACAACATATTCATGAGTGAACCAACTGATCAGGTCGCCATTCGACCGATGGCACGGAAGCGTGTGATTCGAGCCGCTGCAGATACTTCCCAACTCGCTGCCGAGGTCCCGGGCGAGGTTGTCGAGGGGGTAGCGGTGCGCCCCAAACCACGCGCTCGACGACCTCGATCAATTCAGGTCGTTGAGATTGCCGTGCTTCCTGTTCGTGACTTGGTCCTGTTTCCGCATATGGTATCCCCGCTGCCGGTTGGGCGTCCACGGTCACTTCGGGCGATCGAGTACGCGCTCAGCCACGGGCACACCGTTTGCATTGTTGCCCAGCGGAACCCTGACCTGGATGATGTTGACCTCGAGGACTTGCACGTCATAGGCACTGAGGCGCTCATTGGACGCGTGCTGAAACTTCCAAATGGAAACTCCTCCGTCCTGGTTCAGGGACAACGGCGCCTCCGGTTGCTTGAAACCGTCCATACCGAACCATTCATGCTGATCCGTGCGGTTGTCACCGAGGAGCCTCCCCCGAGCATCGCCGACCATAGCGAGCAAGTGAAACGCGTGGTTGATTTGCTCGACAAGTGTGCGAAGTTGAGCAAGAATCTCGCTGAGGACACGGTCGTTGCGGCGATGAATGTTGACGATCCCGGCCGATTGGCAGACATGGTCGCCTCGACGGTGAACCTTGAACTTGCCCAGCGACAAGCAACTCTGGAGATGCTCGATCCGGTAGCGAGACTGTCACACGTCGAGACAATCCTGGAGCGAGAGTTCCGGCTCCTGGAGTTGGAGCGTGAGATCCACCAGCAGGCGCAGCATGAAGTTGACGCCACCCAACGGGAGTTTTTCCTGCGGGAACAACTCAAGGTGTTGCAGCGGGAACTTGGTGACCTCGACGCGGGAAACCGCGACCATGACGAACTACGGACGAAGATTTCCAGCGCGTCCATGCCCGCGGTCGTGGCCGAGCGAGCCAACCGGGAGCTTGACCGCTTACAGACGATGCCGTCAGCGTCTCCTGAAGTCGGTGTGATCCGCACCTATCTCGACTGGCTCATTGCCCTGCCATGGTCGGCGCGCACCGATGACCTTCTCTCGATTACGAACGCTGCGCGGGTCCTTGACGACCATCATTACGGGTTGCCGAAGGTCAAGGAGCGCATCCTTGAATACCTAGCGGTTCGCAAACTAAGCTCACGGATGCGCACACCGCTGCTGTGTTTTGTCGGGCCACCCGGTGTGGGCAAGACCAGTCTTGGAAGAAGCATCGCAACTGCACTCGGGCGCAAGTTTGTGCGGGTCAGTCTGGGTGGCATCCGTGACGAAGCTGAATTGCGTGGTCATCGCCGGACGTACATCGGTGCCTTGCCGGGCCGGATCATTCAGGGGATGCGCCAGGCGGGCACAGTGAACCCAGTCTTCGTCCTTGACGAGATTGACAAACTTGGCATGGATTTCCGTGGGGATCCCTCGAGTGCGTTGCTGGAGATCCTTGATCCCGAGCAAAACGTCAACTTCTCCGACCACTATCTAGAGGTTCCATACGACCTCTCCCAAGTGATTTTTATCGCCACCGCAAACCAGTTGGACACCGTCCCCTCGCCGTTGCGTGACCGCATGGAGGTGATCGACCTTCCGGGTTATACCGAAGAGGAGAAGTTGCACATCGCCCGCAACTTCTTGGTTGGTCGGCAGCGGTCGGAGCATGGTCTTACTGAAAAGCACGTGAAATTCAGTGATGCGGCGTTACGCCGTGTCATTCGGGAGTACACGCGTGAGGCCGGGGTGCGGAACCTTGAGCGCGAACTCGCGACGATTTGCCGGAAGATGGCACGTAAGGTCGCTGATCTCCTGCCTCCGCCAGACCCGGTTGCGGTTTCGACTGACGCTGTAACTGGGACGGACGCGCGTGGAGTCCCCATTGCGGTTCAAGTTGTTGCGGTTGAAGAAAATTCTGTCGCGGCGGGCGGTGATGCGGTCTCGGGTCGTCCAACGACGGTTACGCCGACGGTGATCCGAGCGCATTTGGGTCCCCGCCGGTTCAGCCACACGGCCGCGTCGGCGGCCGATGAGATTGGGGTTGCGACCGGACTTTCATGGTCGTCGGTTGGTGGGGATATCACCACCGTCGAAGTGACCTTGATGGAGGGTAAGGGCCGCCTCGTCCTGACTGGCCAACTTGGTGACGTCATGCGCGAATCGGCCCAGGCGGCGCTTTCCTACACCCGTAGCCAGGCTTCGGCCTTGAACCTCTCCGCGGATTTCCACGAACGGACGGATATCCATATT
>CANFGH010000074.1 GCA_947446285.1 Chloroflexota bacterium | reverse complement strand
GGTGTGTCTGACCAGATGGCGACCGACGGGATCCCGGCTTCGGAAAACTTCCGGGCCATGTACCGGGCGTGGTCGATGCTGACGCAGAACCCCAATGCCCGCATCGCGGTGACATCGGCCGAACGGCGACGAACCTGGCTGATGACGAGGCCGGCCCACGCATCGTTCCCGGTCAGGAGGTTTGACAAGCCGGCAACGTCGTAGCCACGGCCTCGCGTCCACGGGACATGGGTGTAGTCGGCGATGGTGTCGTTGATGCCGTAATAGATGAAGGGCACAAGTCGTTGCTGGCTGATCGCATCCCACAGGCGCAGTTCAGCGGCGATGCGGTCGCCGAACCAGTGGAGGATGGGCAGGCCGTCCGACCGCTCGGGCGTTGCGGTCAGTCCGAGGAGTTCACGAGCTTGGACGTGGTCCAGAAGGGCTTGGTAGGACGTCGCTGCGGAGTGATGGAATTCGTCGACCACGACGACATCGAAGTGTTTTGGGCCGATTCGGGCGAGATTCGCTCCATGCAATGTCTGGATTGAGGCGAAGACGTGCGTGAATGCGGTTGGGGTGTGGTTCCCGACCCACAGTTCACCGAAACCAGGGTTGCCGAGGGCGTGCTGGTAGGTCCGGCGTGCCTGTTCGAGGATTTCCTGGCGATGGGCGACGAACAGCAGGCGGGCGTTTGGAATGCGCACTCGCAAGTTGGTGTAGTCGACGGCTGCCATGACCGTCTTTCCAGTGCCGGTGGCGGCAACGAGGAGGTTGCGGTGGTACCCGCGGGTCCGCGACAACTCGATCTGCTGCAACAGGGCTTCCTGGAAGGGTTGCAGTCGAAGTTCGGTCGGCCAGATGATGCCGGGTGGCTGCGTCTGCTGGATCCGGTCCAGGAAGGTATCGCAGTCGTATTTCTCGAAGTCCCCACTCTCCCAGTAGGCATTGAAGACCGCGGCCATCTTCTCAACGACGCCACGGTTCCGGACACCGGAAATGCGGACATTCCACTCCATGCCGGTCTGTTGCGCCTGGTGGGTCAGGTTTGACGAACCTATGTAGGCGGTGCTGAAACCGGATGCACGGTGGAAGATCCACGCCTTGGCATGGAGACGTGTGCCGGACAGGTCGTAGGAGACACGGATGTCGGCACCGATGTCCCGGAGGAGTTCGAGTGCGCGTGCCTCGGTGCTCCCGGTGTAGGTTGTGGTCAGGACCCGGATGGGGCGCCCGGCATTCGCCATCGACCTCAGGGACGCCTCGAACGGTTGCACTCCGGACCACCGGATGAAGGCCATGACGATGTCAACCCGGTCAGCCGACTCCATTTCGGAGGCAATCTGGCGTCCCACGACTGGTTCGCCGGGGGCGTTGGTCAGGAGGGTGGTGTCGAGGAGAGGGATCAGTGGATGGGTGATGTCCTCGGCGGTGCCATTCGGCCGGATTGGTGCGACCTGCCGCAGCATGCGGGGCGGTTCGACAGGTTCTTCACCGTCGGCGACGTCATCACGATTGCTGTCGTCGGCGCTGTCGCTGGTCGTGTACCGGTGGACGAGGCCTACGACTTCCCGGACAAGGCGCGTACCCACGGCGGCCCGGTCCTCGACACCGAGGTCCAGGATGGCACGCCGGATCACGGCCTCTACGTGGGAGGCAAGCCGTTCGGGGGCGTCGGCACCCGATAGCGCCTCATCGGTGATCGAGAGTTGGTGGGATGCACGGTCGCGGGCCAATTGCAACGCGAGACGGTCGGTGATGATCGACTCGTGCAGGCCTCGTGGCGTTGATGGCATGCGTGCCAGGATACGGGTCCGTCGTACGAACTGCATGGCAAGAACCGCGCATCATCAGACGGTGCGGATCTCCCCGCCGTCGAAGAGGGCGAGTTCGGCATCATCGGGCGCCTGTGGAGTGAAGATATGCCACCAGTCGTCGAGTTCGGGGCGGGAAATCTGGACGCTACCCCAAGGCGGGTTGGCGTTGCGACCCTCGAGGCGATGCCACAGTTCCTCGATGGGCAGGACCAGGGCGTGCAGTTCCACACGGGCACCGACTGATCGTGCCTGGTCGCGCTTGAGGTCGCGTTCGGTGCGACCCCAGAACCCGTATTCCAGGATCACATCCTGTCCCAGGGCGAGTAGCCCGAGGGCGTGATGGGTCAGGGTCCGTTCAAGGCGATCGCGTGCGGGTTCGTCGCGCGGATCGGTGCCAAGCGACGCAAGCCACTCATCGGGACTGAGGCGCACGGCACCGTGTTCGGCGGCGAGTTGCTTTGCCCGGGTGGTTTTGCCCGCCCCGGGTAGGCCGCACAACAGGATTAGCGTGGGCATGTTTCTGCTTCCAATCGTGCGTTCGCGGTTGGACCAAACCGCATCGGAATCCAACCAATCTGGCAGGAATTCGGTATAATGTATGGTGCGATCATGATATTATATTCGCACACGAATAATATGGATCAGATACGTTTCTTCGCGAATGGGGAGTGCCCGGGAGAGCATCGGTGAAGGACGAAGTCACGACGCTGTGGGCGGAAATGCTGCGACGCTTCTGTGAGACGAGCAACTACAGCTAGTCGAGTGATAAGGATGGCAATGTCCGGCTGTCCTTTGATTACGGTGAGGAACGCGACCCGGTCTTGAAGGTGTGGATTGACCGCTCAGGGAAGAGCGGGACGATCCTGTGGGTCCGGGTCACTTCTGACCACCGCTATGACGCTGACCGTCTGGATGGGGTCCTGCGGGCGATCAATGAGTATCACATTGAGAAACGATGGCCAAAGGCGTATACGGAGGTCAAGGGGAAGGCTCTCCTGATCACCTGCGAGACGCAGCTGGACGTGGCCATGGGCATCCACCAGGCACTTCTCGATGAGATGATTGGCCGGGCGATGTCGGCGGCAATTACCTTTCACCAATGGATGGTTGTCCGGAACATCCCCGCGTGCACGTGATGAGCGAAGCGTCTGAAAATCCAGCGGGGTGCAGTGGCGGAGTACCCGATCTGTGTGTTGAACCCGCCCAATCCTTCCCGGACTGACGAGATGGATGATGCCAATGACCACTGAAGACCAGACACTGGACCGGGTCAATAGCCAAGCGAACGGACCTCAGGCTGGGTGGGCTGGGGATGGGTCGCCGCATCGTGGATCGCCAATGACCGTCCAACCAATCACGCCGGCGATGGTCGCCGAGGCAATCTCACGGGAGGATTGGCACTTCTACACCGATCCGGACGGGAATATCCTGGTTGAACCATGGGAGTACGACAGCGATATCGAGGGAGGATTGGTGTTCCAGGTGGACCTTGAAGGCGAGGATCGTGACCTCCTGGTGGTCCAGGTGCAATGCGATCGTCACTTTCCGCTTGACCGAACTCCTGCGCCTGGTGACCGTGCATCATGCCGAATACCGGTAGCCCAAGGTGGTCATGGACAATTTCTGTGGTGTTCTCGAACTGAAGTGCGAGATTCACCTCGACCTGTCGCCGGGCATTCATCCCCGAGTGTTGCATGAGGTGATCGACTCGGCGTTCTCGCACGGGCACGGGTTCTTCATCTGGCTTGCCAAGCGCTTGCGAGGTGAACCGGAACCGAACCGCCTAGGGGTGCACCACCCCGAGATCGGAATATCCCTGGAGGGTCTGGACGAACTTGAAGAACCACCACCGGATGAGGCGCCGGTGACTGGCCCGGGCTGATCGGCACTCGTCGGGCCGACCGGGGTGCGGATCCGTCGGGATCATCGCGCGGTTGGCGAAACATCGTGACAGAATATTGAAGACATCACCGGTGGAATCGCGCCGACCCCGGTTCCGTTGCCATGCAGTCTGTGCATGGGAGGTTGCCGGCATGCGCCAGAAGGAGCGGGGATGGTCATGGACGTTGCAGACACCGCTGCTGAACCTCAGTTGTCCACTACGGAGGTGGTGGAGGATGGGAGCGTGGCCACGCCGGTCGTCATGGATCTCTCGGCGGACATGTTCCGGGCGTACTGCGCCAGGCATGGTCTCCACTTCGAGACGGATCAGGATGGGGACATTTCCATTCGGTACCCGTATCGCGCCGATCGTGGTTGCGGCCTGCGCGTGTACGTCTACCGGAGTGGTGAAAGCCGGTCAATCATGGTCGTGCGGATCCGGTCTGACAAGCGCTTCCGGCCTGTCCACCGCGACCAGTTGTTGCGCGAGATCAACCAGTACCACTGCGACAAGCGTTGGCCCCGCATCTACCTCAGGAATGTCGCGGACATCGTTGAGATCAACTGCGAAAGCCAGACCGACCTGGCTGCCGGGATCCATCAGGACCTCCTGAACGACATTATTGATCGGACAATCATGGGATCAAAGAGCTTCTGGAAGTGGCTTGCATCCCGGGGCATCCCAGGCATGCATGATGACGCGGTGACGGAGTGACGACGATGGCACTGGCCCAACCGGCAACCGTGACCGAACCAACCCGCAACTCGCCTCTGGTGGTGAAGACGCTGACCCATGACATGGTGCGCGCCTTCCTGGAGGCAGAGGAGTACCAGTACTTCACCGATTCCGACGGCGACTTCCTCGTCGAGTTCGGGTACGACCGGAGTACCGGTGGTGCCATGCTTGTGCGCATCGATATCGAGACAAGTCGCGGAACCCTGCTTGCGGTCACGGTTGAGTGCGACCGCTACTTCGCGATCGAGCGCCGGTTCGAGTTGCTGTCACTGATCAACGAGTACCACGGTCGCTTCCGGTGGCCGAAGGTCTGCCTTCACGAGGATGAGGACGAGGAGATCGCATTCATCGTTTGCGAACTTCATGTCGATCTCTCGATGGGCGTGCACGGACGCCTCCTGCACGAACTCGTCGACTCGGCGATCTCAGATGGTTTTGCGTTCTGGCGGTGGCTGAAGCGCCGTCTGGATGGGGATCCGGAGATGAAGGTGTTGCAACCGGACGATGACGAAGCCGATATCGAGACGGCATCCGCACCCAGTACCGAGGCAATGGACCTGGATGACGCGCCGTTCTGACCCACGGGTGTCCCCGGCCCGGCCCGGGGTTACCACTCACCCCGAGAGATTGACTATTGATTCACGAAACCCGGAGCCCGTCTGGTGCGAAGTCGGACCAGTTCACGCTTCATCTCGCGCAGGCGTTCGCCGTGCAGCGGATAGGTCTGGAGGACGAGGAAGGCCGCCGCGCACCCGGCACACGGCAGCAGAGCCATGAAGATGCGGAAGCCGTCGCCGACGCTCGCCGGTTGCTGCGCGAGCGAGGCGTCGTATCCGTAAATGCTTGAGATCAGCCCGAACGCCACGAAGACGATGGCCGTGCTGAGGGTGATGACCATGCCGTTCATGCCGACATACATCGCCTCGCGACGGGTTCCGGTGCGCACCTCATCCTCATCGATGACATCGGAGATGAGCATGTTGTCCATCAGGAAGATGCCGGCAAAGCCAACCCCGATCAGCACGGCGGCGGCGACGGTGGTGGTCAGGTCGGTGACAAACCACAGGGGGACCATGCCGACGGTGACGGTGGCGTAGGCGATCAGTCCGGTGGTGCGTGGTTCGTAGCGGTTGGCGATGAGTTGGCGCCATGGGTAAAGCATGATGGCCGAGACGATGAAGGCCGTCGCCAGGATGATCCCGGTCTGTGCCCCATCGATCTTCAGGGTGTATTTCACAAAGAACGCCATGCCGGTTGCCATGCTGTTGGTGGTGACGAAGCGGAGGGTCTGGGCGAAGGTCAGGGTCAGGAAGCTGCGGTTGGTTGCGAGGTGGCGCAGGGCGTCGGTGAACGACATCGTGGGTTCCTGCGTTTCGGCAGCCTCGACCATGCCGGTCTGTCCGATCAGGATGGCGACGAGGCTGATGCCGGCGAAGATCGTGCCCATGGTGCCCCAACCCAGGCGGTCGCCGATGACGGGCGGGAGAGCCACACCAAGGAGCAGAGCGACCGTCAGGAAGATCATCATCTTGGCAGCAACGTCGGTCCGTTCGCGGTAGTTCACGAACATCTCGGGAAGCAGGGCGTAGTACGAGTTGCCCACCGCGCTGTTGAAGCCGTCGTAGATGACGATGGCCACGAAGAAGTAGATGAGCAACGAGACCGGGTCGTCATTGCCATCGAAGGGGGCAAGCCAGAGGGCGGCGAAAGTGACCAGGAAGGGAACCGACCCGTAGCGCAACCACGGGATCCGTCGGCCGAGACGGAAACGGGTGCGGTCCTGCCAATAGCCGATGAGCGGATTGTTGACGGCGTTGTAGATCGCGTAGATGGTGAGGGCGGTGGCAGCCCACGATGGGGGCAGGTGCTTGACGTCAGTGTAGAAGAAGAGGAGTGAGACGCCGAAGACTTGCCCGGGCATGGTGATGCCCATCATGGCCCCGCCGAACATCCATCGCTGGAACTGGGAGGTTCGGGCCTGTGGTTCGCTCTGGGTGATGTCGGTGGTTGCGGTCGTCATGGCGTCACCCGTGCGCCGGGCGGACGTTCCCGGCGTTCCCGGCGGGCAGTGTACCTGCCACGTGCAGGAGTGATGGGGCTTGGTGGTCGTGTTTGGTGCGTTCAAGGGGCGACAGGTCAGGGCCGGGACAGTCGCATCATGGCGGCCTGCACGCGTTGTGAGTTTTCTGGGTGATGGTGACGCTTGTCGTGTCGGGTGCCCCTTCCCTGGGCCCCATCGCTCCGTGATTCACTGTCTTCACTTCCCATTCACTGGCTTCGAACCGTACGGTGGAAAGCAGGATGAGTCGCCATGCCGGCGCCATCTGGTGGTTCGGGAAGACTCGCAGGCCCCGCGCTACGATTGGTCCGTGAACGAGGAACTTGTGGTGGATGGCGAACGGGTTGACCGCTACGCCGATGGGACGGTGAAGGCCATCGGTCAGATGCGTGACGGGCAACTCGATGGTGCTTGGCGGTGGTACCGCATCGACGGATTGCTGATGCGGACTGGGCAGTTTGACCTCGGCGTGCAGGTTGGCCAGTGGCAGACATTCGACCGCACCGGCCGGTTGGTCAAGACCACGCCGTTCAAGCCCCGCCCCGCGGAGTGACGCCGCGTGCGAGATGTAAGAGGCCCCCACTCCCTGCGCGTGGCTACCGTTGCGACGGGAGAGGGGAATGATGGCCCCACCCGGGTGGTGGGTATCGGTCAACCTTCCATGAGGTCGGCGACGGCGGCGTCACCGGGGAAGGGAGATTGGCGCAGCGCGGAACGGACGCCGGCACGGTCGGCGGCGGACCGGTTCTGGTTCAACTTGAACTTTCCCTTAAGACGTCGGATCGGCATGACAAAGCCGACAATGGCCTCGATCATCTTTTCGCCAACATTCTGCGGGATGTCCGCGAGGGACCACGGGTTCGGCATGCCCGACTCGTACTGGTGAACCAGGGTGTCGAGGATTGAACGCATGCGGCTGGGATCCTCGATGCGTTCCGGGCGTCCATGCGCCTCGACGGCGGTGTAGTTCCATGTGGGCACCGCGATTGGCGCCTCGTACCACCGCGGTGAGATGTAGGCGTGCGGTCCCTGAAAGAGACAGATCGAATCGTGTCTTCCATCAAAAGTAGTGGCGTGCGGGTTGGCGCGGGCGATGTGGCCGATCAGGGTGCCGTGTTCGCCTTCGTCGATGAGGGTGAATGGCATCAGGGTCACGAAAGGTTCGCCGTCGATGACCGAGATCAGGGTGCCGAACCCGTTCGCGCGCATGAAGGCGTGAAGGCGTTCACGATCATTCTCGGCAAAATGCGGTGGAATGTACATCGATGTGTGGTCTCCGGGAATCGGGGTGCTGGCTTCGATGATCAGTCTAGGTCACCCGCCGGTCTGCCGGGTGCGGGCTATGATGGCAGGTGAATCCCAACCCCACCCATCGAGATTGAGTGACAGTTTCAAAGTTATAGGCGTGCGAGGAGGACGAACATGCAGGCGCACCGGATCACGATGCTTGGCACCGGCCTGATTGGTGAGTTCTACACCATGACCCTGCATGGGCAACGTAATCGTGACGCAGTCTCGGTGGTGTATTCGCGGTCGGCGGAGCGCGGTGAGGCCTTCGCAAGCCGGTGGTCAATCCCGCATCACACCACCAGTCTTGAGGAGGCGATCACGCATCCGGAGACCGACGTGGTGGTGGTCGCCCTCCCGAACCACCTGCACGAGGAGGCCATTGCAATGGTCGCGGCGGCCGGCAAGGCTGTCTTGTGCACCAAGCCACTCGGAAGGAATGCCGAGGAGGCGCGTCGCATCCTGGCTACCGTCGAGAAGGCAGGGGTATTCGCAGGCTACCTTGAGGATCTCTGCTATACCCCGAAGACCCTCAAGGCGGTCAAGTCGGTCCAGGGCGGGGCCATTGGCGATGTCCTGTGGGTGCGTAGTCGCGAGACGCATCCCGGTCCGCACAGTGCGTGGTTCTGGGATGACACCCAAGCGGGTGGGGGCGCGATCATCGACCTCGGGTGCCACTGCATCGAGATCATCCGAAACTTCGTGGGCAAGAACAACCGTCCCGTCGAGGTGATGTGCTGGAAGGACACCCTCGTCCATCCCATCAATGCCGAGGACAATGCCATTGCGATGATCCGGTTCGAGTCAGGTGCGGTCGGACAGTTCGAGGTGTCGTGGACCTTCCGCGGTGGCATGGACCTGCGTGACGAGGTGGCTGGGACGCACGGTACGATCTGGATGAACCACTTCCTGCGCACCGGTTTCGAGATGTTCACCGCATCGGAGGGGAACACCTACGTCGCCGAGAAGGCCGAGACGTCGAGCGGGTGGCTGTTCCCGGTGGGTGATGAGGTAGCCGAACTTGGCTATATCGATATGTTCACGGACATGTTCAATGCGATGGAGGCTGGGCGGGCGCCGATGGAGACGTTCTACGACGGCTATGTGGTGAACGCGGTGATGGATGCCTGCTACCGGTCGGCGTCGATGCATGCGTGGGCACCGGTCGAAATGGAGTGGCGGAATGGGCACACGCCGCGGATCTCCGCCAAGCCGGCGATGTTCGAGGGCCACGTGATCATCAAGCAGGAGACGCTGCCGGATGGCCGGGTGAAGCTGATCCTGAAGGACCCGGCTACGCAGGCGTTCTCTGACCGGATCGTGGCAACGCTTGGGTCGTAGGTGGAAGGGGAAGGATCCCCATCCGTGCCCGCCCCGCCCATTCCTAGGGAAGGGCTGCACAAGGCGCGTTTCGCGTCCAGTGCGAGGCAAGTGACCGGGAATCGCGGTCGGTGAGTTCTCCTCACGCGCCATTTCCGCTCCGGAACCGGGTTTCGGGCGTCCCCCTGCCCGCCGGCGTGGCGTCCGGTGCGCATGCGGGCATGCGGCGGCCTACCCCGCCAGCAGCGTGCGCCGTGCCATCCAGAGGTTCGAGAGCGCGAACAGCGTCACCAGGTGCGACCCGTTCTTCGCCAGGCCCCGGTATCGCGCCTTCACGTGGCCGAACTGCCGCTTGATGACCCGGAACGGGTGCTCGACCTTCGCGCGGACCGAGGCCTTGGCCCGTTCCGCCACCGCCTCTGCCGACCCCGGCGCCAGCAATTGACGCTTGCCCGGTGGCATGGCCACCATCCACGGCACGCCGGGGGTGTCGCACCATCGGGCGATGCCCCGGTACCCCGAGTCTGCGTGGACGACCGCCTCGTCACCGTGCAGCAGCGAACCTGCCACCGCGAGATCGTGCACGTTGGCCGGCGTCGCCACCACCGTGTGGACGAGGCCGGAGTCCGCATCGACACCGATGTGCGCCTTCATGCCGAAGAACCACTGGTTCCCCTTCCGGGTCTGGTGCCTGATGGCGGACGCATGCCGGTCTGATCCTTCGTCGAGCTGGGGGCCTTGACAAGCTTCGCATCGACCAGCGTGCCTCGGCGGACCATCAGGCCACGCGCCTCAAGCAGTGCGTTGACCGTGTCGAGCAGTGCGGTGGCCAGGTCATGGCGCTCGAGAAGGTGGCGGAAGCGCTGGATGGTCGTGGCATCCGGGACGCCGGTCGTGCCGGGGTCGATGCCGGCGAAGGCCCGGTAGACCTGGAAGTCATGCAACGCGTCCTCGACCGCCTCGTCGGACAGGGCGAACCATTGCTGCAGGAAGTGGACCCGCAGGAGCAGCAGGACCGGGTACGGCGGGCGTCCCGTGGCCCCCGCCGGGGCGAACGGGACAATCCGGGCGACAAGGGCGTCCCAAGGGACGACGGCGAGCATCTCCTCGAGGAATACCTGCCGGCGCGTGCGCTTGGTCGATCGTTCGAAACCGTTCGCGAGGCTCAACTGGTTCATGCCACCATGATTCCCGGTCAGGCACCAACGCCGCTACCTTTTTGCAGTCAATCCCTAGTCAATCCCGCCTAACCCCCCAGCTCCCCGACGCGGGAAGGGGGAGCAGGCTGCGGACCAAGTCGTCCCGTCCGGGTATAACGGCGCATGACCGTCATGACAGATGTGCCCGCTTCGATCCTTCACGCCTTCATCGCGTCGTGTCAACGCGATCCGTCGCACCCGTGCGTCCTGTTCGAGGGGCGCACGCTGACCTACGCGGACGTCCGCGATCTCGTGCAGAGGTGGGCGTCGTCGCTGCGCGGATGGGGTGTCGTGCCGGGTGACCGCGTGGCCCTTTTCCTTGAGAATAGTCCGTCGTTCATCGGGGCCTATCTGGGAACCCACCTGGCCGGGGCGACGGTCGTGCTCGTCAACACCCAGTATCGTCAGGTGGAACTGCGTCACCTCCTCGGTGATTCGGGCGCGCGGACGTGTGTGACCGATTCGGTCCGGGTCGCCGATGTGCTCAGGGTCGTGGCTGACCTGCCAGACCTTGCCACCATCGTGGCGGTCGGGGCGGATGCACCAGTGGCGGACCGGACGGCCGACCATCCACGGATCGTTGCGGGTGATGATCTGGACAGCGCAGGTGATTGGGACGGCATCATGCCCGACCCCGATGGCATCGCGGTGATCGGGTACACGTCGGGTACGACTGGCCGATCGAAGGGGGCGATGCTGCGCCACCGGAACCTTGCGGCGAATGCCGTGGCGGTCACGACGGCGTGGCACTGGTCGGGGTCCGACCGCTTGTTGCTGATGCTTCCACTCTTTCACGTGCACGGCCTGTGCGTCGGGATGCATGGCACGTTCGTGACTGGCGGGACGGTCGACCTGCGAAGGAAGTTCGAGGCGTCCGAGGCGATTGATGTCCTGAACAGGGGCGAAACCACAATGTTCTTCGGGGTGCCCACGATGTACACGCGGCTGATTGCCGAGGCATCCGGACGGTCGCACCGGCCACCACCGATCCGCCTCTATGTGTCAGGGTCGGCCCCGTTGAGCGCGCAGACGTTTTCCGAGTTCGATGCCCGGTTTGGACAGGCCATCCTCGAACGCTATGGCATGACCGAAACGATCATGAACCTGACCAACCCGTTCGATGGCGGACGCCGCGCCGGGACGGTTGGTGGGCCCTTTCCCGGTCAAGAGGCGCGGATCGTCGATGTGCGGTCGCGTGTGCCAGTCGTGCCGGAGGTCGATGGCGAGATCCAGGTTCGGGGGCCGCACGTCTTCGCGGGGTACTGGAACCGGCCTGATGCGACCGAAGAGGCATTCGATGCTGACGGGTGGTTCAATACCGGTGACCTCGGGCGGGCGAGTGCCGACGGCTACGTGACGATCACGGGGCGCGCCAAGGAACTGATCATCAGTGGCGGATACAACATCTATCCGCGTGAAGTTGAAGAGATTCTGGAGGCACACCCTGCCGTTCTCGAGGCGGCCGTGGTTGGGATGCCTGACGCGGATTTCGGCGAACAAGTGGTCGCGGCCGTCGTGCGTCGCGCAGGTGTGCCGGATGTCACGCCAGATGCGCTGATCGAGTTCTGCCGGGATCAGGTCGCAAGTTACAAGAAGCCACGACGGATCGTGTTCGTCGATGCCCTCCCCCGCAACGCCATGGGCAAGGTGGTCAAGGGTGACGTGAAGGTGCTGGTGGGGTAAGGCGTTGACTGGGGCGCGAGGTGGCGCTACGGTTGAGTGAGGGGGGCTACGATGACGACAACGCTGGGCCGTGTGCCACCGACACTTGAGGTCGTGTTGCGAAACCGTGACCGCATCCTGGAAGTCGCCGCGCGTCATGGGGCCACGAACGTCGGCGTGTTCGGGTCGGTAGCTCGAGGCGACGCAACTGAAGAGAGCGATATCGACATCATCGTGGACATCGTCGAACGACTCGAACACGTCTTGTACTTTGGTCAGATTGGCGATCTGAAACGGGAGTTCTCTCTGATCACTGGGTACCCGGTCGATGTCCTGGACAGGTTGGGTACCGGGCAACTTGGCCGTGACGTGATCCGAGGGATCATTCACCTTTGAGAGACGACGCCATCTATCTCAGACACATCCGAGAAAGTGTGCTGAAGATCCGGAGTTACGTCGGCGAGCAATTAGAGGGATCGGCAAAGGAAGCGTTTTTCGGCAGTGGCATGGTTCAGGATGCAGTCCTGAGGCGCCTTGAGACCCTTAGTGATGCGACTGGCAAGCTCTCTCCCGAACTCAAGGCTAGGCATCCGAACCTCAAATGGCGCCAGATGGTTGATTTTCGCACTGCCCTTGCTCACGGGTATCTGAACGTTGATACGAACATTGTCTGGGACGTCATCGTGAGCTACCTCCCAGAAGTGCTTGCTATGGTGGAAAGCGAACTTGAATCGTCAGCTATTCCCGATTCTCACGGAGCGTAGTGGGGCGTTGCTGACCACGTCTCCCATGAGGCTGGCACAGGTCGGCCCCCCTCCACCGCCGGGAACGGCCCGGGGTTAGGCGGGATTGGGGTGCCGGTAAGGGCAGGAATGCCCTCCGGCACCGTTGTGTTTTCCCTCAGCGCTAGGCGACTGCTGGGGAGATCTGCGGGGGCGTACGCAGATATATCGAGGCCATCGCCAAAGGTATGAGCGCGAGGGCGCCGGCCACGAGCGTGATGCCCAGGTAGCCGATGGCGCCGAACATCACCCCACTTCCAAGGCTAATCGCGGATGACGCGAGGCCCACGATGAGGTCGTTCGTGCCCTGCGTGCGTGACCGTTCTGCCGGGGACAGCTGGTCGGACAGCAGGGTCGAACCGCCAACAAAGCAGAAGTTCCATCCCACGCCAAGCAGGAAGAGGGCGACGGCGAGAGGGACGACGTCTGGCGAAAGCGGTGCGGTGATGCACGCTAGGATGAGCGTGACGGCGCCGAACAGGATCATCCGGCCCCGGCCCCACGTGTCAAGTAGTCGACCGGAGATGATCGACGGCGCAAACATCCCGAATGTATGTCCCGAAATGACGGTGTAGATATCGCTGCGATTATGATGGTGATCTTCCATGTGGAGCGACGTGATGACCATCACGGCGACCATCACGACCTGCCCGAGGACCATCGAGGCCATTGCGGTCATCGCCGCTGGCTGTCGCAGGATTTCTAGGATCGGTCGCGACTGCCCGCCGGTGCGTGACGGTGGCGGATAGAGGGCCGCCACTTCACGTCCAACATCGCGCGGATCGGGACGCAATCCCACGAAGACGAGGACCGATGCGATCATGAACAGGCTGAGGGTCGTCAGGTATGCGCCGGCGAGTTCATCCATCCCGATGCTGACGGCGAAATCGCTAACCGGGACGGCAAGCAAGCGCGACAGGATGGTGCCGATGACGCCACCGAGAACGACGTAGGAGATTGCGCGTCCGCGTCTGTCGGGAGGGTTCACTTCGGCGGCAGCGAAGCGACCGAGTTGGACTGCGGAGTTGGTCGTGCCCATGAGCATCAGGCCGGCGGTTGCCAACGCGAACGACTGGGCCTGGATGGCGGCGATCACCATCACGTTCCCGATGATGCCGGCGATGAGGCCGAGAGCGATCCCGTTGCGCCGACCGATGCGGTCCATCAGGTGGCCCCACATCAGGGCAGCAAGTGCGCCGGTAAGGAGATAGGCGGCGGTTGGGACCGTGGCCAGTGACCGGTCGGCGGAGAGTTTCGCACCTAGGATGGGGTTGATCGCGGCGGCGGCGATGAAGCCGGCAGACGCGAGGCTCTGGGTTGCGAACAGCACGAAGGTGATCTTGCGTGCGACCTTGGTCAAGTCAGTCACGGTGATGGTTCCAGTCATACCCCGAATGCGGAGCCCTACCGTACCGTACCCCTAGGGATTGCCTGCATAAGGGAGCGGTGGGGGAGCGTGATCGGGAATCATGAAGGCATGAACCAACTGAGCCTGATTACGGGATTCGAGCGCGGGACCAAGCGGACGGCCAAGCAGGTGTTCCTGGAGGAGATGCTGGCGGTGGTGCCGTGGGATGCCCTGGTCGCCCTGGTCACGCCGCACGCACCTGCC
>CANFGH010000073.1 GCA_947446285.1 Chloroflexota bacterium | reverse complement strand
TTGCGATGCTTGCCATCGTCATTCCCTTTGCGGATGGCAGTCGGAACCGAACCGCCATCGTGATCGTATCGTGGTTCCGTCAACTACGGTGACCGTGGCACTTCCACGGCCTGCAATGGCTTGAGTATCCTGCGGAGATGCAGAGTGGAACGTCCGGTCATACCGTGATCATTGGCGGAGGGGTGATCGGGGCGTCGATTGGCCACTCGCTTGTCTCTCGAGGGCAGTCGGTAACGATTATCGAACGTGGAGGGATTGCGGCGAAGCCGGGTGCATCCGGTGCGTCGGCGGCGCTGTTGGAGCCGTTGGCGGGGGCACATCCCGAACTCCGGGACACGGCGCAGCGAGCCCTAGCCCGCCTGCCCGGGTTGTGCCGTGATCTGCTCGCTGATACCGGCATTGACCCGCAATGGTCTCGTCCCGGGAGCATGGTCCTTGTTTCCCGCGAACGCGACGCGAGGTGGTTGCGCACGTTCCGGATCCCGATGTTCCATGAGATTGGCGAGCCGGTCGAGTGGCTGACCGGGCATCAGGCGCGGGCCATGGAACCGGCTATCGGCAGCCATGTCGTCGGTGCATTGCGCATCCCCTCCACCCAAAGCGTGCACGCCCCTGCCTACGTCCGTGCCCTCATCGCCGATGTC
The DNA here is from genome assembly GCA_947446285.1 of Chloroflexota bacterium. Lineage (GTDB taxonomy): Bacteria > Chloroflexota > UBA11872 > UBA12225 > UBA12225 > UBA12225. Next base: position 13,753 of record CANFGH010000073.1, on the reverse strand, counting down.
TCCCGCCGTGGTGGCGTCGTGCTTGCAGAGACCGCCGTCACCGGTTTCCTTCGCGATGGACTGACCGTGCGCGCGGTCGTCACATCATCGGGAGAGATCCTGTGTGACCGGGTCGTGATCGCCTGTGGCGCGTGGTCGGGACACGTGGCCGCGCTCATTGGCGATGACGTGCCGGCTGTGCCGATTTCTCCACAGCGAGGCCAGATCCTCGCAATCGCCCCAACTGTCGGAGCTCCCCGTGTCTCTCATGTCCTTCATGGTGCCGGCGGCTATGCGGTGCCCAAGCCGAATGGAACCGTCCTTGTCGGGGCGACCCATGACAATGTCGGCTTTGATCCGTCACTCACGCCTGAGGGCTTCCGGTTCCTCGGGACCCTCGCGCATGACCTGGTCCCAGGGATCGCTGATGAACCCGTTCGCCATGTGTGGGCCGGGTTCCGTCCGGTCTGGGAAGGCTCCGGTCCGCCACCCGTCGGACCGTTGCCGGGCACCGGCAATGTCATCATCGCCGCCGGGCATGGCGCGATTGGCCTGACGGTCAGTGCCGGGGTTGGCGAAGTGGTTGCCGACCTCGTGACCGGGCGGTAGCCCCGTTCACCCTGCGCCGCCGTCGGGTTGCACCCGTCCGTTCCACCACCATGCGCAATCAATGGAATGACGCCGACCTAGCCCGTCTCCCAGATTTCGATGGCCTGCTGTATGCCTCGCGGTTGACCGGTGCGGATACGGATCTTGTCGTCTGGGGCGGGGGGAATACCTCCGTCAAGCGGACGGAGACGGACTTCCGAGGTCGGGCTGTCCGCGTGCTCCGTGTCAAGGGTTCAGGGTCAGACCTGAAGTCGCTCCAAGTCCGGGACTTCCCCGGGGTGCGCCTCGATGACGTCATGCCGCTGCGTGACCGCCCCACGATGGATGACGCCGAGATGGTTGCGTATCTCGGTCATTCGCTCATGGAACCCGGTTCAGCAAGGCCGAGTATCGAGACGCTTCTTCACGCCTTTCTTCCCGCGACCTTCATCATTCACACGCACGCGGATGCCATCCTCGCCCTGACGAATACCCCGCACGGGGAACGCTGGGTCCACGAGGCCCTCGGTCCCGGGTTTGTCTGGGTCCCGTATGTGCGGCCAGGGTTCGGTCTTTCACACCTTGTGGCCTCAGCAGTCGAGGCACATCCCGGAGCTGCTGGAGTGGTGCTCGAGAAGCACGGCCTGGTGACGTGGGGTGAGACCGCACGCGATGCCTACGACGCCACCATCTCGGCGTGCACGGCCGCCGAGGCCTTCGTCGACGCGAGGCGAACCGTGCCCGTGGGAACCCTCCCTCGACCCCGGCCCGTGGTCGGGAACACCGCCGCATCGCCGGCCGGCGGGAGCAGTGCGGGCAATCAAACGGAATCGGTCGCAACGGCACCGGTCCTTGATGCTTCGGCACGGCGTCGCATCTTCTCAATCCTCGCGCCCTTGATCCGGCAACTGCACGCGCGCACCCAGGCTGATGGGTCACTCTCGCCGGAGGTGACGGGGATAGCCACAATTGCGGGCACCCGCACGATTCTGCACCTCGACGACGCTGACGACGTTCGGGCTTTCGCCTCCCATCCTGACGCGGCGCGTCTGTCCCGGATCGGCCCAGCCACTCCTGACCATCTGATCACCACCATGCGGTCGCCGTTGTACGTGCCCGTGCCCGTGCCCGTGCGCGTGCGCGGGGCGTCGGTCACCAATCCTGAAGACATCGCTACCGCCCTCGCCGACGCCTTGCCAATGGCATGGGAAGCATGGGCGCGCGGGTACGTGGACTACGTGGACACTGGTTCCAAGTCAGACTCCGGCACCCCGCGTCCCGCTTCGGTGGATGCAAGACCCCGCGTGATCCTCTTGCCGGGCGTGGGCATGGTCACACTGGGCCGGGACGCACGCGCCACGCGCATCGTCGCGGACGTCTACCGGCATGCGATGCGGGTGGTGCGCGATGCCGAGGCCCTTGAAGCGTTCACTTCGCTTGACGCACACGATTGCTACGGCGTCGAGTTCTGGCCGCTCGAGCTTTACAAGTTAACGCTCGCACCGCCGGAGGCAAGCCTTGCGCGGCGGGTGGCATTTGTCACCGGCGCGGCCAGCGGCATCGGGCGCGCGATTGCCGAGCGACTCGCCGCCGAGGGCGCCCACGTCGTTGTCGCCGATGTCGATCTCGATGGTGCCCGCGTGGTCGCCGACGCGATCACGGGTCGGTTCGGACTGGCACGAGCCTTGGCAGTCGCGTGTGATGTCACAAAGGAAGCAGGGGTCGCCCGCGCCGTTGCTGCGACGATCGAGGCCTATGGTGGCATTGACATCCTGGTGTCCAATGCGGGTGTCGCGCCGAGCAGCCCGGTGACGTCCATGCCCCTGGAAATGTGGCAGCGAAGTTTCGATATCAATGCCACGGGACACTTCCTGGTTACCCGCGAGTGCCTGCGGGTCATGGAGGCCCAAGGGACCGGTGGGAGCATCATCTTCATCACCACGAAGAACACGATGGCACCGGGGAAGGACTTCGCGGCCTATTCCGCCGCCAAGGCGGCCCAGGCGCAACTGGCGCGTGTTGTGGCAATGGAAGCCGGGACGCACGGCATCCGGGTGAACATGATCAATCCTGATGCGGTATTCAGGAATTCGACCCTGTGGGCACCCGAGGTGCGCCGCGCGCGGGCACAGGCTCACGGCATCGATGAGACGAATCTTGAGGACTTCTACCGGAAACGGAACCTCCTGCGGGTCACGATCGATCCTGACGATGTTGCCGAGGCGACATGGTGGCTCGCATCGGACCGAAGCCTCAAGTCCACCGGGACCGTGATCACCGTGGATGGCGGGGTGCCCGCGGCCTTCCCTCGGTAGGGTGCTGCCCCGACCGGTGCCAGTATGTCGTTGGATTCTGAACGCTGGACATTCCTGGCCAGAAAGTGCGCCGGTGGTGCGCAGATATACTTTGCGATCGGTCGGGGACGCCCGTGAACCTTGGTATCTGGTTGGTTTGCATTCATGCGGTCCAGCCACAATGCGCGCTAAGTGCTCCTCGGTTGTTGCGCGGGAAGGGCAGGTCAGGTGAGCGGCGACGGCGGTGATGCAGTCAGGGAAGACTGGGATTCCGCTCTCAACCGGCTTCTTGAGGGTGTCAACCTTGACGACCTGAGCATCCCCCTTTCCTCCGAGACGCAGCGCGTGCGCCTCACGTTCGATGCCGTTCATGATCGGGTAGCCGACCAGTTGCGCGACAAGGTGCGGTCCGAACGGCTGCGCCGTGACGCCGTGCTGGCGATCAGGCGCCAGTTCGAGGAGGGCAGCCTTGTCATCGACGAGGCACTCGGCCTTTTTGTCGCCACGCTCCTAGAAGCGTTCCACGGCGGTGGCGAAGTGCGTCGCATGCCTGATCCTCGCGACGGTCGTACCCGGACATGGCAGGTGCTTGCGTCCCGTGCGCCCGGGCGAACCGGAGCGCGCGAACCGGTTGTGACCGTGATTCTCTCGCTTCGAGGTCTTGATGCGCTTGACCGCGGTCAACCCGCACTCGAATGCCGGACCGGAACCCCGCGGAACCCACGCCTCGTTGACTTTGTTGCCGGTTCCGACATCCGGCTTGATATCGAGGACGCCATCTGCCGGGCCTACCAGGACATTCTCGGTACCCTGCGATTCGATCCGATCTCTCCCGACCTGCGCGACGCCTGAACGCCGGTCCGGTGTACGCTTCCGTGCCTGCTGTAGCGTCGCAAGACTGACGCTGGCGCGACCATGACCGGGAGGAAACCCATGCCGCTAGAAGATCTGCGCCTTTCCTCACTAATCACGTACCGTCCCCAACTTACCCGCGAGGCCGATTACGATGCCTTCTGGGATCGCACCCTCGCGGAAGCGGCACAGATCCCACTGGACATTCACATCGAGGCAATTCCTGACTATCCGGTGCCGGAGATCCGTGCCTCACGCCTGACCTTCACGGGTTGGGCGGGCGCGCGCATCTGCGGGTGGTGGCTTGTCCCCCCGGACAGCGCGCCCGGTGCCCACAATGGCAAGCGCCCGACGATGGTCTTCTATCACGGGTATGGCGGGAACAAGGGGTACATCGACCAGTATCTCGGGTGGGTCCTGCAGGGCTACTGCGTCCTGACGGTTGACGTGCGTGGCCAGTCGGGGGAAAGCACCGATCCCAAGGCCTACCCGGGGGGACATGCCACCGGCTGGATGACCCAGGGCATCACCGACCCGGAACACTACTACTATCGAGGCGCCTACATCGATTGCGTGCGTGCGCTTGACGCGGCCTGTGTGCAACCGGAGGTGGATCAGCACCGCATCGGTATCACGGGCGGAAGCCAGGGCGGCGCGTTGACCCTCGCAGTCGCGGCCCTGGACCCACGTCGTCGTGCCAAGGTCGCGATGGCCGACGTCCCCTACCTCTCGCACTTCAGGCGTTCGGTCGAGATCGCGTCGGCACCCCCGTACACGGAAATCGCGGTCTACTGCCGCCAGTGGCCGTCACGTGAGGAACAGGTCTACCGGACCCTCAGCTACTTCGACTGCATGAACCTGGCCGACCGCATTGAGTGCCCGGTCCTGATGCAGGTCGGACTGACAGACATCATCTGCCCGCCAAGCACGATCTACGCGGTCTACAACCACCTCAAGGTGGCGACCCGCCACGCGAATGTCTATCCGTACAACGGCCACGAAGGGAACCCTGCGCACACCTACACCAAACTGGCGTGGGCGCGCAAGCACGTCTTCGGCGCGTAAGCGGGTTCGCGTCCATAGCAGCCCTCTCCCGACAACGTGAGACCGGTTAGGTGGGAGAGGGTCTGTGAGGGCCGCGCAGTCCACGGCGTGGAGGTCCTCGGGCCCTGCGCCTGGGCTACTACCTGATATTCATGAGCGTCGCCGCGCCGAGGGCGAGGGCAAGTCCCGTTCCGTGACGGAGGGTGAGGCGCTCTCGGAAGAAGAACCATCCTCCTAGGGTGGTGCACAGGAGACCGCCAGCCGCCGCTAATGGGAAGGCAACCACGCCCGGCACGGTCGCCAAGGCTGGAAGGAATGCACTGAGTTGGCCGAGGTTCACCATCCCGGTGAATGCTCCCAGTGCGAGCGACCGGATCCGTCCCGACGTCGAGTACCGGCCTTCGCCTCTCGGTTGCCACTTCCAGGTTGCGAGCGAGAAGATCGTTGCCGTCACGTAGGCGCTCGCCACGTAGAGGGGGCGTTCAGCTGGCCGGCCAATCTCGGCAAAGACCTTTGCAGCCAGCAGCCCCGCTCCAGTGACGAGGAGCGTGACGATCACGATCAGTGCGACCCGTCCTCGCGATGGGGCATTCACGACCGTTCCCGTGAGTAGGGCGTTCGGGTTCACTCCACTCAGCAGCGGCAGGGCAATCGTCGCCAAGAGCAACCCTGAGATCTGCATGGCCGTGACCGGTTCATTCCAGATGAACAGCGACGCGATCACCGGGACGGCAATGGCGAGACGCAGGACACTTGTCGCCACCGCGATCCCACCGAGGCCAATCAGCGCGTGCATCAACAGGAACGTCAGTTGATATTGGGCACCGTTGACCGCCCCACCCACGATGGCCTCAGGCGTCCAGGTCCATGCAACTGGGCCGTCGGCGGTGATCAGGATTGCTCCACCGATCAGGGCACCCGTCGCGTAGTTCATCGTGCCGACGGTGGCGTAATCGAACCGGGCGCTCCGCGCAAATCGCACAAGGAGGGTGAACGCGGCGTTTCCAACGAGGTGCAGCACCAGAAAGAGCATTTGTGCGGGCAGCATACCGGCAGGTTTGTTGCGACCATCGGTCCGCACGGGGCGGGATGCCCTACCATGCCGTCAACATGGAACTCAACCTTGAAGCCGACGCCTTTCCGTATCCGTCTCGTCGCCAGCCGGTGATCGCCCGCCGGGGCGTGGTTGCGACCAGTGAACCCCTCGCCGCCCAGGCGGGACTGCAGATGTTGCAGCGTGGTGGCAATGCCGTCGATGCGGCCTTGGCCACCGCAATCGCACTGACTGTCATCGAACCGACGTCCAACGGCATCGGCAGTGACGCGTTCGCCCTTGTCTGGGATGGCGCAAAGATGCACGGACTTAACGCATCCGGCCGGAGCCCCGCTTCCCACACTCCCGCATTCTTTGCGTCGAAAGGCCTGGATCACGTGCCGGCAAATGGATGGTTGCCGGTCACGGTTCCCGGTGCACCGGCGGCGTGGAGGGACTTGCATGCCAAGTTCGGGCGCCTCCCCTTTGAGGTGCTCTTTGAACCGGCGATTTCCTACGCGACCGACGGATTTCCAGTTGGTCCGGTGACCGCCTCCGGGTGGCGTCGCACCCAGATGCGCGCCCCGGAAGTCTGGCACGGTCAGGAGTTCCGGGGTTGGTACGACACATTCGCGCCGGGCGGACGCATGGTCTCGGCGGGAGACATGTGGGCCTTCCCCGATCATGCGGCGACGCTGCGCGAAATTGCGAGTACCGGTGCCGAATCGTTCTACCGTGGACGACTTGCCCGTGAAATCGCGGCGTTCGCGTCGGTGACCGGTGGAACCATCACGGAAGCAGATCTCGCCGCACATTCAAGTACGTGGGTCGATCCGATCGTGACCGACTACCGTGGCTATGGTGTCTGGGAAATCCCGCCCAACGGTCAGGGGATTGCCTGCCTGATGGCGCTCAATATTCTCGAAGGCACCGACCTTGCCAGCCATGCGCGCGAGTCGGTCGAGAGTTACCACCTCCAGATCGAGGCCATGAAACTGGCGTTCGCCGATGCCCGCCGCTTCGTGGCCGATCAGGATCACGTTGATGTGCCTGTCACTGGGATGCTTGACAAGGACTACGCTGCCCGGCGCCGTGCCCTCATTGATGACAAGGCTGGCCTGCACCCCCATGGTGAGCCAGTGCGCGGTGGCACGGTCTATCTCTGCGCCACCGATGCTGACGGCATGATGATCAGCATGATCCAGTCGAACTTCAACGGCTTTGGAAGCGGTATCGTCGTGCCCGGTACCGGGATTGCGCTGCAGAACCGTGGTAGTGGTTTCACGCTTCAGCAGGGCCATCCAAACCAGGTCGCTCCGGGAAAGCGTCCGTTCCACACCATCATCCCGGCCTTCCTGACGGAGGGACGTACGGTTCCAATCGGTCCGTTCGGTGTCATGGGCGGACACATGCAGCCTCAGGGTCACACGCAGATGGTCGTCAACCAGGTTGATTACGGTCTCAATCCGCAATCTGCCCTTGATGCTCCCCGTTGGCAGTGGATGCGCGGTCGTGCAGTCACCGTCGAGACCGGTGTCGCGGAGCACATCGTCCAGGGATTGCGCCGTCGTGGCCACGAAGTGACCATCGTTCCCGATGGAGGATCGTTCGGCAAGGGACAGATCATCCGTCGCTTGCCCAACGGTGCCTATGTGGCCGGATCCGAACCCCGCGCCGATGGATGCGCCGTCGGGTATTGATGAACCTGTACCCGCGGGGCGGCACCTGGCTGACCCTCCGGTTCCGGGAGATGTGCGTGATACCGGGCGAGTTTTCCGAGCGAGCGATTTGGGAAGACCCTCACCGGGCGGTCGCGTACGCTTTCACCCGGATGCCGGGGACGCATGGTGCTCAATCCCGGACACATGAGAGGCCACGATGAAGGTCACCGAGTTCCTGAGTTCCGAACGCCAAACGCTTGAGGCGGGCATGGCAACGACCCGTGCCGAAGCTCCCGATGCCTACACCGGGACCGTCCGCGTCTGGCCACATGTTTGCTGCCGGGAGTTTCTCGACTGGCTTGGCGACGGGTCAGACATCCCGCACGACGAGTTCCCGGCAATTCTGAGACGAATTGCCGGACACAACGAGGTTCACGACCGTGGTGGGTTCACGCCCAGCTTCGCGGCCGACCTGCTTGCACGTTGGCAGGAACAGCATCGCCACGAGTGAACGCGCACCGTATCTCAGGCAGTCGTGGGCGGGAGGGTACCGCTGTTCGGAACTGTTGCGGTGGCCTTGACCGACATGATCAAAACCCTGCGGTCTCCCGGTTAGCATGAGGAACGGTGGTCACTCGTGTGATCGCCAAAGAGGATTGCGATGAAGATTGTTGCTGCCGGCGCCACTGGGTTCATTGGTCGGGCACTTGTTCCTGCACTGACTCGGGCCGGGCATGAGGTCGTGATTCTCTCGCGTCGTCCGGGCGCCTCTGGCCTGACATCCGCGGGAGCTCGCGAGGTCGAGTGGGACGGGCGCACCCTCGCTCGTTCGTGGGTGGGCGAAATTGATGGCGCGCACTCCGTCATCAACCTGGCCGGGGTCAACATCGGTGGTGGCCTGTGGACGACCTCCAGGCGGCGAGCGATCATTGACAGCCGGACCGCATCGACCGGGGCCCTTGTCAAGGCAATCGAGGGTCTCCCTGCCGACCGTCGCCCGGAGTCGCTCATCAATGCCTCCGGCATCGGGTATTACGGTGACCGCGGTGACGAAATCCTGCCCGACGACGCCCGACCCGGTACCGGCTTCATGGCTGATACCTGCGTTGAGTGGGAGAAGTCGGCGCGTGAGGCCGAGAAACTCGGCGTGCGGACGGTACTGATGCGGACCGCCGTTGTCTTCGGGAAGGGTGCCTTGCAGGTATTCCTGATCGCACTGCCGTTCCGGTTGTTCGCCGGCGGCCCGCTCGGCGACGGCAAGTTCTGGTTCCCTTGGATTCATCTCGACGACATCGTTGGTATGTACCAGTGGGCCCTGGAAAACCGTGAGGTCCGCGGGCCAGTCAACTGCACCGCACCAGACGTGCGCCGCCAACGTGATTTTGCTGGCGAGATGGGTCGTGCCCTCGGGCGTCCATCCTGGTTCCCCACACCGGCGTTTGCCTTGAGGCTCGCCCTTGGAGATTTCTCCAATCTCGTGCTGCATGGGCAACGGGCCGAGCCGCGCATTGCTCAGGCGCACGGGTACACGTACCGCTTTCCTACCTTGCAGACGGGACTGGCCGACATTCTCGGCTAGTCCCACGCCGAGGCGCCTCCAACACGATTGCTGGGGCTACTTCGGAAACGCGTAGGTGGCTCCTGTGAGCTGTTCGGACACTTCCCAGAGGCGTTCGCCGGTTTCATGGTCGTAGGATGCCGGACTTGACCGGAGGATTTCTGGCAGTCCCCGGAGCTGGTTCATGCGGGTTCCCCCGACATAGTCGCCACCACGTACGCCACCAGTCGCAGCCAAGACCGTCGCAAGTGCCCCGACGGCTGCCGGTTGCGCGACCAAGGCGTTCATGGCCCGCATCATTAACGCCAGCAGCAGTGAGCCCCGCATCCTCGGCCCAACGTGCTGGAGGTTTGTTGACGAATAGCCTGGATGGCACCCGATGGCGATCGCCGTGGACGATGATTTCCTGAATCGTCGTTCAAGTTCGTACGCGAAGAGCAGGTTCGCCAACTTGGACATCGAATACTGGCGACCTTGGTCGTACTTGCGTGGTCGCGGGATCGCGTCGAAGTCGATGCGCCCCTGACGGTGCAGGAGCGAACTGACGGTCACGACGCGTCCGCCATTGGCATGATCAAGCAAGGGCAGGATGCGACCAGTGAACGCGAAGTGTCCGAGATGATTCGTGCCAAACTGCAGTTCGAACCCGTCAACCGTGGTGCGTTCGGGAACGGCCATGACGCCTGCGTTATTGACGAGCACGTCAATGTGTTGATGGGAGTTCGCCAACGCATTCGAAGCGCGTTCGATTGAACCGAGCGACGCAAGGTCGAGAACCAATCCATCGACCTTGGCACCCGGAACCATTGCACGTAGCGAGGTCATAGCGGCCCCCATGCGTCCCTCATCCCGGCAGGCCATGACAACGTGCGCGCCTCGGCCGGCAAGCATTCGGGATGCCTCGAAGCCAATGCCACTGTTGGCCCCGGTGATCACGACGACCTTGCCGTCCACCCGTGGCACGTCATTCTCGGTGAACACTCGCGTCGACCTCCCTCCCGGCCGTAGACGGCCCCGCCGAAACAGTACTGGCTACGCCGAGTGACCCCCGGCTAGGGTGCCCCAAGGGTGTCAAGGAATGCCACAGTCGCATCAACCACCTGACGTTGCTGTTCAGTGCGGGAGATGGTCGGTGTCCCGTCGTTCGCCTGGAAGCGGTATGACCCGAACTGGTTGTGGTTACCACCTTCGATGGCGACATACCGCGTCGGGACTGGCAACAGCAGGCGCGCTGCGACGATCTTCGCCGGCGTTACGTTTCCGTCACGTGTTCCCGAGATCGACAGCACCGGGAGTGTAGCCGTCGCGAGCGAATGGTCGGCGTCGGTGTAGGCCGCCCACAGGATCAGCCCGGATACCCGGTCCGGGTTTGCACGGGCGTACCAGGAAGCGGCCACGCCGCCCAGTGAGTGTCCCCCGATCGCCCATCGCCTGATCTCGGGAAACGTGGCGAAGACCGGTGTGGCCGCATCGACGTCAAAAAACGCGAGCCGGAGTGTGACTGGCACGATGATCACCGGGTGCCCTGCCCCGGCAATTGCGCGGGCGAGGGGTGCATAGGCGACTGGGTCGACCCCACCGCCGGGATAGAAGATGAACCCGGTAGGCGTACCGGGTGGCCCGAGACGGGTGCTTCCCGGGGGGCGGGGCAATGGCCGGAAGACCAGCCAGCGAGACGCGTCAACCTGCACCAGCGCGTCCGTGGCCATCGCCTCGGTCGCATCGGGCAAGGATGCCCCGGTGTAGAGGGCGAGGCTCGCAACTCCGATCAGGGTTATGAGGAGGACCGATACAGTGGCGTAAACCAGTCGGCGTCGCCAGGTGAATGTACGCATGTGACGGGGCGTTCAGGGAGTTCCGGCTACCGGCGGTTTTCCGGCGAGCCCCCACGATTGTAATCTTCCGGTGTTTGCATGCCGTGCACGCACGCACGGTGCGCTGCGAACAGACGCTGCGGTGTTTGCTGTCCGGGCGCTGCCACCTCAGGCACGAGGTGGCGTATTGTCTAGTGGACGGTCGCATTGCTGTTCTGAACCGCGATGGCGCGCTACCCGCATAGTGCCCGAACATACAAATCGGAACCTTTGACCACATCGGTCTACCAGAGGAGGCAACATGTCCAGCCAAGGCAACGGTCACGCTGCAGCCGGCACCTGTCCGGTCGCGCATGGAGCACTCACCACTACTGGCGCATCCACCATGGACTGGTGGCCGAATGCACTGAACCTCGACATCCTGCACCAGCACGACCGCAAGACCAATCCCATGGGAGAAGGGTTCGACTACCGCGAGGTCGTCAAGCACCTCGACGTTGCAGCCCTCAAGAAGGACCTTGCGGCCCTCATGACCGATAGCCAGCCATGGTGGCCGGCCGACTGGGGCCACTACGGTGGCCTCATGATCCGCATGGCGTGGCACGCCGCGGGTTCCTATCGTGTTGCCGACGGACGTGGTGGTGGTGGCACCGGCAACCAGCGGTTCGCGCCCCTCAACTCATGGCCGGACAACACCAACCTGGACAAGGCGCGTCGCCTCCTCTGGCCGATCAAGCGCAAGTACGGGAATCAGGTGAGTTGGGCCGACCTCTTCATCCTCGCCGGCAACATTGCCTACGAGACCATGGGGTTCAAGACGTATGGGTTCTCGTTCGGGCGGGCTGACATCTGGCACCCCGAAAAGGACATCTACTGGGGTTCCGAGAAGGAATGGCTGGGTGCGACCCGGTACGAAGGCGATGGTGCCGATCGCGCATCGCTGGAGAACCCGCTTGCCGCTGTCCAGATGGGCTTGATCTACGTGAACCCCCAGGGCGTTGGCGGCGTGCCTGACCCGCAGCGGACCGCACACGACATCCGGATCACATTCGCGCGTATGGCAATGAACGACGAGGAGACCGTTGCGCTGACTGCCGGTGGGCACACGGTCGGCAAGACCCATGGCAACGGCGACGCGGCGAACCTCGGTCCGGAACCCGAGGGCGCCGACGTCCACGAACAGGGCCTTGGTTGGATGAACCACGTGACGCGTGGGATTGGGCGCGACACCGTGACGAGTGGCCTTGAGGGTGCATGGACCACCCATCCCACGAAGTGGGACAACGGCTACTTCGACATGTTGTTCGGGCACGAATGGGAGTTGCGGAAGAGCCCTGCCGGGGCTTGGCAATGGGAGCCGATCACCATCAAGGATGAGGATCGTCCGGTTGATGTCGAGGATCCCTCGATCCGACACAACCCGATCATGACCGACGCCGACATGGCGATGAAGGTCGATCCCGAGTACCGGAAGATCTCCGAACGTTTCCACAAGGATCCGGCGTACTTCTCCCAGGTCTTTGCCCGCGCGTGGTTCAAGCTGACCCATCGCGACATGGGTCCGAAGGTGCGCTACATCGGGCCAGAGGTTCCCGCCGGGGACCTGATCTGGCAGGACCCCGTCCCGGCCGGACGTTCCGGTTACGACGTCGCTGCCGTGAAGGCCTCAATCGAGGTGAGCGGCCTGAGCATCAGCGACATGGTCACGACGGCCTGGGACAGCGCGCGCACGTACCGTGGGTCGGACATGCGTGGCGGTGCGAATGGCGCACGCATTCGCCTGGCCCCGCAGCGGACGTGGGAGGGCAACGAGCCTGCACGCCTCGAGAGGGTGCTTGCCGTCCTCGAGCCGATCGCCCATGCGCACGATGTAAGCGTTGCCGACGTGATCGTCCTGGCTGGCAACGTGGGCGTCGAACACGCGGCGAATGCTGCCGGCTTCCACATCAGCGTGCCCTTCACACCGGGTCGTGGTGATGCGACGCAGGTGCACACCGACATCGACAGTTTCCAATATCTCGAACCGCTCGCCGACGGCTTCCGGAACTGGCAGAAGGAACAGTACGCGGTCTCGCCCGAGGAGATGCTTCTCGACCGCACCCAACTCATGGGACTGACCGCTCACGAGATGACGGTCCTTGTTGGAGGATTGCGCGTCATCGGCACCAATCACGGCGGGACGACGGACGGCGTATTCACCGACCACGTCGGTTCGCTGACGCCCGACTTCTTCGTCACCCTTACCGACATGGCCTACTCATGGAAGCCGACCGGGCGGAACTCCTACGACATCGTCGACCGCCATACCGGGGCGACAAAGTGGACGGCGACACGCGTCGACCTCGTCTTCGGGTCGAACTCGATCTTGCGCGCCTACGCCGAGGTCTACGCGCAGGATGACAGCCGTGGGAAATTCGTGCACGACTTTGTCGCCGCGTGGACGAAGGTCATGAACGCCGACCGCTTTGACGTCGCTAGCCACTGATCACACAGTCTGGTCGGATCAACGCGAACGGGGCCTTCGGGTCCCGTTCGTCTTTTTGGTGATCAGCACATCGGCTTTGGCGTGCCGTACGGAACCCGGCCGGTCTTACTGGAGTGAGTCGGCGATGAACGCGAATATACGGTTGAGGTTGGACGGTGCTTCGAACGCAGCACCACCATGTCTGGCTCTGGGCAGGATGTCGATCATTACATGGTCCGGCCCAAGGGTCGCGGCGATTGCCGATGCGAACCCGACCGACTGTTGCGCCGGGATCAACTGGTCGTCGGTGCCATGTTGGATCAGGAACCGGGGCGAAGTTGATGGGTCGAGGCCGGCGAGATGCGTGGATGGATTTGCCTGGCGCACCGCGTCGGGGACATCGCCAATTGGGGCGCCAAGGAGTTCACTTTCCGGTGAATCCGCGTCGCGCTTGGGTCCAAGGCGC
>CANFGH010000072.1 GCA_947446285.1 Chloroflexota bacterium | reverse complement strand
GTTCTGGGGGGTCATGGCCGACCGCCGCGGTCGCAAGCCAATGGTCGCACGTGCATGTTTCGGCGGCGGGTTGATCGTCGGGGCCATGGCGCTTGCGCGTACCCCCTTGGAACTCTTCGGCCTCCGGACGTTGCAGGGAGGTTTTTCAGGGACCGTCGCCGCGACCCGCACCCTGCTGACGAGCGTCGTCCCGGCTTCGCAACTCGGGTTCACCCTCGGGATCATGCAAACAGCGGTCTTCGTCGGGAACAGTTTTGGTCCTCTTCTGGGTGGCTTCATCTCCGATGCGGCAGGCTACACGGTGTCATTCTTGACCACGGGTACTTTGCTTGCCATCTCTGGGGTCATCGTCATGGTCTTCGTGAGGGAAAACTTCACGCCACCCGTCGCCGCAGACGCCGATGCCCGACACGGATGGCGAGATGCCGTGGCGATGATCGAACGCACTCCCGGCCTGAGTGCGGTAATCGTCACCCTGTTCCTGGTATCCGCCGCGCAGAACGCCATGGGGCCGGTCCTCCCCCTCTTTGTGAAGACGCTGGTGGCCGACGCGCATACCCAGATTGCCTCGATGGCGGGGCTCGTCCTGGGGATCACGGCGGTAACGAGTGCCCTTGCCGCGGGGTTCGGGGGCCGGATCGGCGACCGGTACGGGCATGGGCGCATGATGGCCGTCTGCGCAATCATCGGAGGCATCCTCTACATGCCTCAGGCCCTCGTCACCAGTCCCTACGAGCTTCTAGCCTGGCGTGGGCTGCTGGGACTGTTCACCGGAGGACTGATGCCCGGGACCATGGCAATCGTAGCCCTTCGCACGCCGGCGGCCCATCGAGGATGGGTATTCGGACTGACAACGACGGCAACCGCACTCGGCAATGCCGCCGGTCCGTTGGCCGGAGCGGCGGCGGCTACGGCATTGGGATTGCGGGCAACCTTCGTCGTGACCGGGCTGATCCTGACGATCGCTGGCGTCTGGGCGGCGTGGTCGACAGGTCGCAGGGTCGTTGCGGCCAGTCCAACCCTGTGAACTTCGGCCTCCTCTCTCCGCGATTCACACCTGGGCAAACCAGTAATCGCCCGAACGTCACGAGTTCCGGGGGCACGCCCTCAAGGATTCGGCGAACCTGCCGATAGTTGTAGTGAGCGAAGGTCGCAGGGTCCCAACCGGCAGGGAAGCTGATGGGTCTGCGGTTCGATCGACGATCAAGCACACGCCACAAGCGTGCTGGGAGATCGGCGGGAGACCTTCCTCGTAGTGTGCAGCGCGCCGAGAGGGAGCTCAGGCATGCCACAGCAGCGCCGTGCAGGGCGGCGGCTCAACTCGAGCTGTCGGCCAGTGGCTGCGCCGACCGGTGGGGATCGTTCGGAGGTTCGGGCTGCTCACGTAGCCCGGCTGAAGGAACTCGTCGCGGGTGGGGAATATGCACCGACCGTCAACCGATTGGTGATTGCCCTGACAGGTCAGTCACTTGAGGCGCGGTGGGTGTAATCGCAGGAACCGGATCAGACGGTCCGCCCTAGGCACAACTTAAAACGTCACACGGACCGGCACCTACCGAAAGGAAAGTGCCGGTTGTGTGTTTCCGAGCGAGTTGGTTGCGGTCTCGCATTCTGCCAGCCGCCTCGCGTCTCCCTACCAGGAATGCCTAGAGACCGGCGACGTCGATTGCCAGGGCAACGCTTATATGGTGCTCGGCAAACCTGATCAGTTCGGTATGCCGCTCATACCCGCGGGTCTGGACGTTGATGAGGTTGCAGGTGTCGGAGACAAGGGCCCGCGGCTCAATATGCCAGGTGCCGGCATCGAAGGTGAACGCCTGCGTGCCATCCGCAACGAAGGCCACGATTGATGTCGGGTCGAACCCATCCATGGGCTGATCCGGGGGGGCGACAACAATCACCACCGGTGCTCCACCAAGCGGGATGAACAGTTGGCTATGGTCCATGTGGCGGTTGATGTTCTCGATCACTGCCGGGACACGGTGCGATACGTGCAGGCGTGCGGTGAAATCTCCATCCTTCCGGGTGAGGTCGGCACGCGCGGTCGAGATGACCCTGCCATACGGCTGGAATGCCTCTGCCGTAAGCCGGGTCGCGTGAACGACAACGTGTCGTCCTGTTTCAACGGTCTGTGTTGTCATGACGGGCAATCCTTCCGAGCCGGCCCAAGAACGTGCTGTCGGTAGTGCGCACGCACTCGACCGCGGCAGGATGCTACCCGACCCGCCAAGATTCCGCGGACGGGCGAGAATGCCCAACACCACGCTACCACGGTCTGCTTACCCGATACTACGAGCAAATGAGATCGGGAGAGACCAGCCGGTGCCTACAGATGATCGAGAAGCGCCACTCACGCCGTTCACCCTGCAACAGTTCATCTGCGGACCGGTTCGGACGAATGTCTACGTCCTGATCAATCCACAAACCCGCGAGGCCGCCGTGGTCGATCCGGCACCAGAATCACGGGATTCGATCGAACGGTGTCTGGCACGCTACCGGGCAACATTGACGACCATTGTCCTGACACACCGACACTTCGACCATGTCGGTGAAGCCGGCCCGATTGCCCAGGCGACTGGCGCATCCATCGCGGCGCATGCAAGCGATGTGGACTACCTCGCCGTTCCTCAGCGAACGCGGTTCATGCCGGGATACGTAAATCCAGCCGCACCGGTAAGTGTTCCGTTGGCCGATGGAGATGTCGTGAACCTCGCGGGCGCACCATTTGTCGTGATGCACACGCCGGGGCACTCTGGCGGGGCAATCTGCCTCCATCATGACGTGTCGGCGACACTTTTCAGCGGAGACACGTTGTTCGCGGGCACTTTTGGCCGTTACGACCTTCCCGACAGTGACGCAACCGCGCTTCGGGCGTCGCTCATCCGTCTCGCGGGTTTGCCTGGAAGGACGCGGGTACTACCCGGGCACGGACGGGAAACGACGATCGGCGCCGAGGAGTGGGCCGCCGATCCACCAATCGACTGAGTTCTCTGCTGGCTGATTGGAAAAGACAGTTGCCTGGGTCACTCCCACTCAGGCACCTGGCACTCAACCCGGCTGGGTCACAATCTCCCGCGTTGCGTTGGCGAGCCGGGGACCTAGGCGGTCTCTTCGCACGCCTCGATATCGAGCGTGATGCGCACTTCCTCGCCCACTATGACCCCGCCAGTCTCAAGCGCCGTATTCCACCCGAGGCCAAAGTCGCCTCGATTGATCTTTGTCTTCGCCTCGAACCCGACCACATTGAACCCGTACGGAGACCGATTGAAGCCGGTGACCTCAGCGTCTAGGACAACCGCACGGGTAACACCTTTGATCGTCAAGTCGCCGTGGACGTGGTAGCGATCCCCGCCGGCACCTTCGACTTTGGTGCTCACAAACGTCATGTGCGGATACTTCTCGGCCTCGAAGAAGTCGCCTGACCTGAGGTGGTTGTCTCGCATCTCATTGTCGGTATCGACTGACGCGATGTCGACCAAAACGTCGATATGGCTGTTCGCTGGATGTTCGCGGTCAAGAACCAACGTGCCGGCAACGCCCGTAAACCGCCCCCGAACGGTGCTCACCATGAGATGACGCACGGCGAAACCGACATTCGTGTGGCTGGAATCAATCTTCCAAGTTGATGGACCTGACATGTAGCACTTCTCCGATCAAGTTATGGGCAGAAACCGCGATCTAGGTCGTCGACGGTTTCGACGTGAGTGCGTTGCGCAACGTCACTTCCTTTATAATAGCACAGCAGCGGACCTCGCATCGTGCTACACTCTCTTCAATTAAAGCATCCTTGGCGTACTGTGCAGTCGGAAATGCAATGACTCGCGAAACGACAAAATCAGCGCTTTCGCATCAATCGTCGCGATCCGGACAGTTCTGCGGGGTTGCGCGTGCCGCGGCACTCATTGGGGACGTTTGGACCATCTTGCTCATCCGCGACCTTGAAAACGGTCCGAGACGATTCTCCGAGCTCGAGGCGTCAACCGGGATAAGCCCGCGGGTCCTCACCGACCGCCTGCGAGAACTCCTCGCCCGCGGGATGGTAACTAGGCAGATGTTCAACGAGATACCACCCCGAGTCGAGTACACGCTTACGGAAAAAGGCCTCGCGGCCTGCCCGGTGGTGAATGCCTTGCGGGCATATGGCGACGCGTGGTTGATGTCTGACGCGTGCGGGAAATCTGATCAAGCGGATGCACAGGCGTCATCGTGCGACGCCATCGTTGCCACCCCTCTGGCAAATGCCTGAATCCGTCCCAAGACCCGGCGCGAGCTACACAACCCGTTGTCTGCCCACCGATTACCATGCTGCGGCCGTGTGAAGCGACACGCACCAGATTGGAATGGGCATCACAGGAACCAACAGCGTTCTCGGCGGCGTTGGGTTCCACCACGTCGCGGTGCGGATAGCTGACTGTGATGGCGCGGTGCAACTTTACACCGAAGTGCTTGGGTTCAGCCCAACCGTATCGTGGGGCGCGGGTGACAAGCGGGCGGTCATGCTAGACACCGGCAACGGCAGCTACCTTGAGGTATGTGCCGGCTGAACGACACCTTCCACGACGGAAGGCCCGATCCTGCATGACGCAATCCGCGCACACGACGTGGATGCGGTAGTGGAGAATGCACGCGCGCACGGGGCGACGGTCACTGTTGAACCGAAGGACGTCACCATCCAGAGTTCGCCTTTCGCGGTGCCTGTCCGGATTGCATTTTTCCGAGGCCCTGCGGGACGATCCATCGAACTGTTCCGCAACAAACGTACCTGAACCGTCTCACCAGCAGCGTTTCCGACCCAGCTTCAAAGCTGCCGGGTTGGAAACGGAGAGACTGATCACGCAACCGCGGGGCGCGAACTGCCCGCATCGGACTCCCCGAGCATAGCGGTCGGTTCGGGCGGGTAGTGTCCGTTTTCAGACGGCGTCTCGGCCCCGACTTCGACGGGTTCTGTCGCCACACCGTCGAACATCGCATTGAAGGCTTCCGAATCGAGGGTTTCGTCGTGGATGAGCCGCTTGGCTATCTCATCGACCTTCGTACGGTGCTTCATGATGAGTTCACGAGCCGTCCGGTGGGCCCGCGCGATGATCTCACTGATTTCCTCGTCGATCGCGAGCGCGGTGGCGTCCGAGTAATTCCGCGTCTCCGAAATGTCACGTCCGAGGAAGACCAGTTCTTCGCGCTTGCCGTAGGTTCGCGGACCAAGCTTGCGGCTCATCCCGTACCGAGTGACCATGCGGCGTGCCATGTCGGTGGCCTTGTCGAGATCGTCACTCGCCCCAGTGGTCAATTCACTGAAGACAATCTCTTCGGCGGCGTGCCCCCCCAGCATGGCCGAAAGCATGTCCTCCATGAATGACCGCGTCTGCATGTAGGAATCTTCGGGAGGTAGATATCGCGTGTAGCCACCGGCCATCCCCCTGGCGACGATGCTCAGCTTATGCACCGGGTAGCAGTGGGGAAGCATCTTCGCGACGATCGCGTGGCCGACTTCGTGGTATGCGGTGACGGAACGTTCACGCTCGGAAATGACGCGGCTGCGCCGCTCGGGGCCGGCAATGACCCGGTCAATCGCCTCTTCAAGTTCTGAAGCTCCGATCGCCTTCTTGTTGCGCCGGGCACTCAGGATCGCCGCCTCGTTCAGGAGGTTCATCAAGTCGGCCCCTGAAAACCCCGGCGTCTGCTTGGCGAGAACACCGAGGTCAACGGTCTTGTCGAGTGGCTTTCCCCGGGCATGGACATCAAGGATCGCCTGACGGCCCCGGCTGTCCGGGTTGTCGAGGATCACTCGCCGGTCAAAGCGTCCGGGCCGCAAAAGCGCCGGATCAAGGACATCGGGCCGGTTGGTGGCGGCGAGGACGATCACGTTAGTGTTCGTGTCAAACCCATCCATCTCCACCAGGATCTGGTTGAGGGTCTGCTCGCGCTCGTCGTGGCTTCCACCCAGGCCGGCCCCACGCTGACGCCCCACTGCATCGATTTCATCCACGAATACGATGCACGGCGCATTCCGCTTCGCTTGGTCAAAGAGATCACGGACGCGGCTCGCACCGACACCGACGAACATCTCAACGAATTCGGACCCCGAGATGGAGAAGAACGGCACGCCTGCCTCGCCCGCGACGGCGCGCGACAGGTACGTCTTGCCGGTACCAGGAGGGCCGACAAGAAGGACCCCACGCGGAATGCGCGCTCCGAGGGCGGCGAACTTCTCGGGATACTTGAGGAACTCGACGATTTCGGCGAGTTCCTGCTTCGCCTCCTCAACCCCGGCGACGTCGCCAAAAGTCAGGGTCTGCTTGTTGCCAGTGAAAACGCGGGCGCGGCTCTTGCCGAAGCTCATTGCCTGGTTGTTTGAGCCCTGCGCCTGCCTCATCATGAATACTAGGAGGGCACCGAAGACGATCACCGGCAGGAATGACCCGATTATTCCCAGCCACGACGTGAACTGGCTTGGCTCTCGGACTTCAACCTTCACTTGTTCGAAGCGCACGCCATTCTGGTTCAGCAGGTCGAGCACATCAGTCTTGTCAGACTTGATGGCCACCTTGCGTCCCTCGCTCGTGTCGGCAAGCAGGCGGTTGCCTTGCACCACGAGGGTGTCAACCCGGTTCTGCTTCGCATCGCGGACCACGATTGCCATCAGGTCGGTTATCGGGACCTGAGTCTCGCGCGACTGCGGACTGAACAAGGTGAAAAAGATCGCGAGGACCGCGACCATGATCACGAGGTAGACAAAACTGTTGCGCAACCAGCGCGCGTCCATCTTCACGGGTTGAGTTTCCCGACAGGTTCCAAGGAATTATACGGAGACTGCATGTCGAACCGATGACCGGCACGCCACGGGTACCACGAGTTCACGGAACCTGTCACTTCTTGCGTCAATTGCGAGCATCCGTTTACCCGCCGTAAACGGATTTTTTCAGGATGCCGATGTACGGAAGGTTCCGATATCTCTCGGCATAGTCTAGGCCATAGCCGACGACGAACCGGTCCGGGATCTGGAATCCCGTGTACTCGACCGTCACGTCGGCCTTCCGCACGACCTGTTTGTCGAGCAGCGTGCAGATCCTCAGCGAGGCGGGATCTCGGCGTTCCAGGTACTGCCTGAGGTACTTGAGGGTCATGCCACTGTCTACGATGTCCTCGACCAGCAGGACGTCCCGACCCTCGATCGTCGCATCCAGATCCTTGGTAATGCGGACGATGCCACTGGTTTCGGTGGAATTGCCATAACTGGACACCGCCATGAAGTCGAGTTCGACGGGGAGATGGATCGCGCGGACCAGATCGGTCATGAACACGACCGCCCCCTTGAGCACACCGATCAGGATTGGCGCACGCCCGGCGTACGCGCCCGTGATCAGGGCGCCGAGTTCGTCCACCCGGGCCTGAACCGCGTCCGAACTTATCAGGACCTGCTCGATGTCCGGGTGGGCCAGTGTGTCAGTCATCGTCTCTCCGATCAGCGCAGGCGGCCACCCGCGATCACATCACACGGCCGGGTTTACCACACCTTATGGCCAATTTGACCCGGCAACGGGTCTCGGAATTGGGCCGGGACGCGTAACAGCAGCGGTTCCCTTGCTCACGGCAATCTGGAAACCGTTCGCAATCGCAAGGCGTGTACCACCACGGCCACGGCTGATCATGGCGGTGGCGGCGCGAAGGTGCGACGACTCAATGCGATCGGGATCGGCACCAAGCCGAACCAGGGCCATCCGGATCAACGCAGTCTGGACGAACGGTGTGTAGCCGGTCAGTGTCTGGATTGGCATCTGGAATCCATGATCGACAGGGTTCCAGTTTTGGCAAGCGGCTTCGACGACGTGGCTGGCAATCTCCGCCATTTCCCTGGTGATCGCCAGCGACCGCAGGAATGCGTTGCGGAATCCGGGAGAGATTGCCTCCATTTCGGGAAGGACGCGTTGGCGGAGGCGATTGCGGGGATGGCGCAGTTCAAGGTTCGTCACATCCTCGCGCCATTCGATATCCGCGTCACGAAGCGCCTTCCTCACGACCATGGCGCGGAGCCCAAGCATTGGCCTGACCAGGGCTACTTGCGCCGACGATGGAGGTCCCGACGAAGACCATTCGACGTCCGGGACCCCATTGCCATGGAAGGCAGCGGATGTCGAGACCGATGACCGAGGAACGGGGGAAACGGTCGCCATTCCCGCGACCGACGTGGGACCACGCCCGCGTAACAACGCGAGGAGTGCGGTCTCAACCTGGTCGTCGGCGGTATGGCCCGTCATGATTGCGGACGACCCGGTCGACTCCGCCAGGTCTGCGAGGAACTGATACCGGCCAAGTCGTGCGGACGCCTCCGGACCTCCGGAAAGCGCGGTGGCATCAGGATTTCCGGCCATTACTTGGATGTGGACCGGAAGACCGAGGCGCCGGCCGAGACGGGCCACAAACCTTGCATCCTCGGCAGCGTCAATCGGTCGCCACCCATGATTGACATGCGCGATGGCGATGTGGAACCCGAAGCGTCTCTGGAGTGCGACGAGGCTGCAGGCGAGGAATGTCGAGTCCGCACCGCCGGAGACGGCGGCAATCACCAGAGCTCCGCGATAGTCAGTTCCGGTTGAGGCGAGCGATCGCTCAATAACCCGAACGGCCGGTGCGCGTGACGAGACGGCTGACGTTGTCACGCGTTCCCAGTCCAGACACGCCGTGTCATCTAGTCAGGGCCGACGACCGAGGATGCCCTCGTCGGGTGCACCAAAGAAGAGACGGAACCACGCATCGAGTTGCCCGAAAGCGTGGCCAAACGGGCCTCTTGGTCGAACAGGAGGTGCATCGGGCACCCATGCCACCTCATCCCGCTCGGGAAGCATGATGACGGCGTGATCACCGGGACGCACAAGGCTCAGCTTTTCGCGCGAAGCGACTTCGACAAACGCATCTGTCTCGAGATAGGCAATCCTAGTCTTGAGGGCAGCAACCCGTCCTTCGCGCTTGATGATATCTTGGCGGATTTCTTCGGCGCGCAGGCCAATCTGGTAACCGGTAAGGGAAACCGAGAAGAACCCTGTCCCCAGAGAGCCGCCAACCATGATCAGCAGACCAGCCGCGATCATCATCGGAGAGATCGTACGGGGTGCCGTGCGTATTAGAAACCTGCCAAGAAACATGAACCGGCGTGGAACAGGGGCGGCAACCGCCTCATCACGTTCATGGGAGGCGTCCATCTCAGCCGTGTCCCCCGAGCCTCCATGCCTGCCAGGTCCGTCGTCCCCTATCCGACGATGACTGCCGGTTGTGGTGGCGGAGCCAACCGGGTCGATGTTCAATGTGTCCATGCGACTCCTGAAACGGCCTCGATCTGCGCCTGGCGCGTGACTTGGCGCGTAATTACCGGGCGGACATCACGAACGGGTGGCGCCGTCGGGGTTGGTTCCACGGTTGGAACCGGGGTCCCAGGTCCAGCCTTCCGAGCGGGGGTTGCTGTGACTGGCGCGAGAGGCAACGCCGCCGGGACCGTCGCAACCCACAGGTCAAACTGGTTCGCCTCAGCCGCAACATACGCGAGATACTGGGCATCCGGTGACCAGCACGGTCCGCGGACACCCCCGTGGTAGGTCACCCGTTGCTGACCCGAGCCGTCAACGTTCATGACCCAGATGTCGTGGGACGACTGAGCTCTCACCGTGTAGGCGATTCTGGTGCCGTCCGGTGACAGGCATGGGTCGTAGGCACCGTCTGCATGTTCGGTCAACTGCTTCCAAGGCCCGTTCGGCAACCCCGTGGACCACACCTGTGCCTTCCCACCGCCTGCCCGGTAACTCACCAGCACGACCGTCTTGCCATCGGGAGTGACCCCCGGGCGGTCGAGGCCTCCGTCATAGTCGCGGGCGATCAGGAACGGCTTGTTGTTCCGCCCATCAAGGCCGATCTCCCAGACCATCAGGTCGTTCGTGGTCCGTTCGCCCAGATACAGCAGGCGAGAACCATCGGGCCACCAAGTCGGACGGAAGGCCCAAGAATTCTCGTTTAAGGCCCGGCTCTCATTTCGGGTCAACTGGCGAGCATTCGCACCATCCGAGTTCATCAACCAGAGGTCGGACGAATTCACATCAAGCTTGACCAGGGCGATGCGGGTGCCATCAGGAGACCACGTCGGTTGCCGACTGATCCGGTCTCCGGTCAGTTTCCGCATCGCTCCCCGTTCCCAGACGGCGATATTCGCATCACTCACGAAGACAAGCTTGCCCGGAAGGGTTGCGGGATTGATGGTGACCGCGGGCCGGGGAGTGACCGTTGGAGATGCAACCGCCTCGGGCGTCCCCGCACCTCCCGGTTCGCGCGTCGGCGTCGGAGGCACTAGCGCCTGGACTGCGTCGCAGGCTGAAGCGGATATGCCGACACCAACGGTCAGCACGGGAGCGAATGCCGTGGCAATCCGTGCCATGACGTCTCGCCGGGTACGCAATGCGACAATTCGTTTTGGTTGCAAGCCACTACTGCCCACTTGCAACCACCACGACGAACAGCCCGGCACCGGCCCACAGTCGACCCATTTCGATCTATTAACGGTCCCGGCCGGACCGAGGCGCGGGTAACCGGATCGGCAACAGACAGCCTGCGACAACAATCTCACGGTTCTGCACGCAGGTTCCATTGGGGGATATCACGGTCACAACAGCAGTTGTGAAACACCGTCGCACCAAGATGAGCACCCAACCTCGCGCCGACGCATCATTCTCAGTGGACGATGCGTTCGGACCTACGATGGCTTCAGCCCAGACCTGGCGGATGCGCGGCCACCATTGGTCGGGGCGAGCATCTGCACCCTGGCTCGATCAGATTTGCCGTTCACTGCTAGTCTCAACCGCCGTCAAGTCCCCGTAGAGTCTCTGCTAGTGAAGAACATCCAACCGGCACCAAGGCAACAAGCGGACAAGTGCGCACGGCGCGCTGGCTCACGCCCACTTGCGAAAGCCATCTGGGTTTCCTTACTTGTGATGATCACGATACTCGGAGGCTCCAGGGTCAGTCTGGCCGACGGGTTGACCGTGACCCCATCGCCATCCCCGTCCCACTCGATGTCTCGGACTGCAGCAACCACCACGCCATCTCCGGTATCCACCTCTGGGCGAGCCACAGTTCGCCTGACATTCCGCGTGCATTCGTCACTGGTCCGTCGCGCCACCGCATGGGTAGCCGCCCTCGGGGTCTCGCCCGAGGCATCGGTCGGGGCGCCTCCGAC
This sequence comes from Chloroflexota bacterium, assembly GCA_947446285.1. GTDB lineage: Bacteria > Chloroflexota > UBA11872 > UBA12225 > UBA12225 > UBA12225. Next base: position 3,460 of record CANFGH010000072.1, on the reverse strand, counting down.
CACGTCCTATACGCCGGGTCTGCCCGACCTTGACCTCCGCGCCATCGAGGTTCCCGCTGATCAGGCCGACCAGGCCATCGCCACCTTGGCGTCGCGACTCGACATCCAATGGGTCGAACGCGTCGCCACTGTCCGCAAGCACGAGACCGCGGGAACCACGACCGCAACGCCAACTGCCACGGGTGGGGCGCCCGTACGCGCGCGACTGCTCAATGAACCGAACGACACCCGGTTTGCGTCCCAGTGGGGACTGGTCAACAGCGGCGCCAAGTCAGCGTGGCCAGTCGCCGGGGCGATCAATGCCGGCACCCCGGTCACCGTGGCCGTTATCGACACCGGCGTCCAACTGGACCATCCCGACCTCGTCAACCGTCTCGCACCGAACTCAACCTGGGGCAAGTGCCTGTCGAGTGCATGTACCGCCTACTCCAACTCCAACTCGTCGACGTACCCATCCGACGGCGACGGGCATGGCACCCATGTCGCCGGGATCATCGCCGCCGAGACCGACAACGGCATCGGGGTTGCCGGGTTCGCCGGGGATCGTCCGGTGCTGCTCATGCCGGTCCAGGTGCTGGATGCCAGCGGAAATGGCACCACCGATGGCGTCGCCGCGGGAATTGCATGGTCGGTTGCCAAAGGCGCAAAGGTCATCAACCTCAGCCTCGGCGGCGATCAGGACACCCAGGCGGTGAACAGTGCCATCGATGCGGCGTACTCTGCCGGGGTTCTGGTTGTCGTCTCCGCCGGGAACTGCGGTGGAGCCAGCTACGCCGCCAATGGTTGCCACACCCAGAACGAGAAGGATTACCCGGCCGCGTACGCGGATGCCGGGAGCAACGGTGACGGCAAGCTGATCCCGGTGGCGGCGGTAGACAGCACGAACACGGTTGCTTCATATTCCACGCAGCAGACGTATGTCGCAACCAATGGGATTTCTGCTCCGGGTTCTTCCATCATAAGCACGTATCTTTCATCCACATACACCTCGATGAGTGGAACGTCGATGGCGTCACCCCACGTGGCCGGGGCCGCCGCCCTGATCTTGTCGACCTTTCCGTCACTCACCCGCGAACAGGTGCGGACCGCGCTGCGTTCCTCAGTCCTGGTCACCGCCGCGGCCACCCAGAACACGAACGCATATGGCGCCGGTCTGCTCAACATCCCGGGCGCCCTGAGCCTCGCCCAGATCGCGTGCGCCTGCACGCCTACTCCGGCACCAAGTTCGCCTACGACCACCCGTACGCCGTCCGTGACCCCGACCCGAACCCACACGCCGACGGTAACGCAGACACCAACCGTGACAACGACCCGCACCGTCACGGTCACGCCAACTGTGACACCGACCGGCACCGCGACAATGACGCCGACCGCAACCCCGTCGGTGACCGTGACAAGGTCGCCCACTGCCACCGTGACCATCACTATGACCGTCACTCCCACGAGGACCGCGACCGTAACCGTCACGGCGACGGTTGCTCCCGCCAACGCAGTCACTAATTCCGGGGGCGGAGGTGGTGGTGGCAGCACAGGTGGCTCCGCCTCTGCGCCGGCGCAGGCGCCGGCGCGATCAGTCTCGAGTGCCCCACCGTCAGCAGTGTCGGCCTCAACTGCGCCGGCCGTGCCAGTCGCCGCCGAGCGTTACGGTGCGACCATCGTCCTGGGCCAAGCGCTCCAGATTGCGGGCAACGATGGCCGTCTGATCTCGGCGGATGTGGCCTACCTCGATCCCGTATCCGGGCTGCGACGCTTCCGGGGGTGGTTGCGATCCGATTCCGGGCCAATCTTCGGGGTCGGTGGCGCGGGTCACCTTGAGTGGATCAGTCCTGATGACACCAACGACATCGCGGACATCGACTGGGGCAAGGTGCAGACCATTCCAGACAGCGCCCTGACCAGCGCACCTATGGCGCAACCGCGAATCGGGTGGCTCCTGTGGGACTTCCGGGGTAGTGGACGCATCTTCGTCGTCGGCGACGACGGTGCCCTCCATCACATTCCCGACATGGAAACCTTCCTCGCCCGCTTCGAGTGGAAGAACGTGCTGCCCGTCAGCGCGGGTCAGGTGAGACAGTTGCCGGTAGGGACGGGAATCGCAACCGTGAAGTAGCCTTGCGAAACGAACGACTGGCGTCGGCAAACAGAGGTTGGTACTATTTCGTCACTCTGCGGGCATGGTGTAGTGGTAACACGCGACCTTCCCAAGGTTGAGACCACGGGTTCGAGCCCCGTTGCCCGCTCCCCGCAGAACGCCCACGCGGTTTACAGGCCAATAGTTCCGGGGCACGTAGCTCAGCTGGTTAGAGCGCTACCTTGACATGGTAGAGGTCCGGGGTTCGAGTCCCTGCGTGCCCACCCTGCCGACTGCACTGTTGGGCACCGCCAACTAATCGGCACCAAATGCGCCGGTGCATTCCCTACGACCTGCGACTTCTCGGCCGGGTTGTGTGCAGAACAGCAGTCCCTTCTGCACTTGGTTGCGTCGCGCTCGCCGATTGCGCCTGAACCATCTTCAGGAGGCGCGCACCGCGACGTGGCGCCGGTCCCGCGATTGCGATCTGAACTCGTTCAGGTGCCCACAGCGCGGCCGCGCGCTCGATATCCGCCGGCGTCAACTGTTCATAGGTCGCACGGACCGCCCCCGGTGGGATCAGTCGGCGATGAGCCAGGTCACCCCAGAGAAGCCAGTGCGCCATGTCTTCTGATGTCTCACAGGCCATTGTCAGTTCGCCAACCACAAAGTTCTTGGCCCGGCTGAACTCCTCTGGTAGCAATCCCTTGCGCGCAGCAGCAGCCTGCGCCAGCATCCGTTCAACGGCTTCCGCCTGACGCTTCGGTGGCACACCCGCCCACATCCGGAGTGCGCCACTGTCACCGAAAGACGTCACCTCAGAACCGACGTCGTAGGCAAGGCCACGCGCATCGCGGAGGTCCGCCCACAATCTGGAAGACGCAAGTTCGCCCACGGCACAACTGAGCAACTCCAGTGCCGGACGGTCCGGATGGGTAGACGGCACGCCCCGCACACCCGCGTACACATAAGCAGTCTGGCCTTCGGCCCACCGGGAGTCGAGGCCCGGGGCGGCAGGTTCGGGGGCCATCGGCACATCTGGCGGATACCCCTGCCCGGGTTCCCACCCGGCGACAAGGCGGGCCACCAGGTCGCAGACTTCCAGATGATCAACGTCACCGGCGATGCTGACAACGGTATGCGAGGGAGCGTAGGCCCATTCCCAAACTCGACGCACATCGCCAGCGACAAGTGCGGCGACGGTTGCTTCCTTGCCCGCGGGAGACCGGCTCAATGGGTGGTCCGGCCAAAGCAGGGCGTCTAGGGCCTCTTCCGCAACGACCGGGCTGGCCTGGGCATCCTGCTTGATCTCTTCGATGACCACATCGCGCTCTATCAGGAAGTCCTCAGGACTAAGCCGGGGACGGCGCACCATGTCGAAGATGATTT
>CANFGH010000071.1 GCA_947446285.1 Chloroflexota bacterium | reverse complement strand
TTGGCTATGACGACGACGACGAACTCGTCGCCCAGGTAAGGTGGGCACTTTCCCAACCCGGCGAAGCGGTGGAGATTGCCCGTCGTGGAAATGAGGAGTATCTCGCGAAGCACCTGCCGGAAATCAGGGTGCGACAGTTGTGGGACCACGTCAACGGCCGGTCCGATGAACTTATCCGGCTCCTAGACTATGAACCGCGCGTCGCGCATGCCATCACGGCTGGCCCAGTTCCGCGATCCGCGCTGATCGAGCGGATGCGCGTGTACGAGTGGTTGCAGGAACAGGTGCGCGTCCGGTCGGGCGTGCGTGTCCTGTACTTCGGTGGCGTTGACCCCGTCACGGTGGCCGATTCCGCGGACCTTTCCCGCCTGCATCGCGCGTTTGCCGTTTTCCCGGATCAAGCGCCGCAAGTCTGGGAGAAATTGCGGGTACTTGGCGTCGCAGCTCAAGTCCATGCAGTTGATCTGGACGCCGTGCTCGAAGGGAAGTGGGATCTCGTTGTCGCAGGGTTTGAAGACTTGTCAAACCTTGATGTCATGAACCGGATCATCCGCCTTGAGCACGGGCACATTGCGGTTGTGAACGACGGACAGCCAATCTCTGGTGCGAGGCTTGCATTCCTCGCACAACTCGGCTGGGTCGCGGACCGGGACGTCCCGTGGCTTTACACCCGCCGGACTGAGCCAACAGCTTCGGTTCCAGTGGCTCCTGAGGTTGTGACGAACACCCTCCAGGTGAGAGCTATCGAGTCGGGGTTGGTCGACGCCGAGACACGCGCCACTCCAGATGAGCCAGCCGACGCCGATGGCCTCCCGCCCATTGTCCGAGCACATCAGATCGTCGCCGGGTTTGATTGGGGTTCAGCAAATGCATACGTGCCGGCGGCGATGAATGGATTGGTTGCTACCGGTTGGGTTGGTTCCCTCGTCCAAAGTACGCCAGTCGACGGCGCGGGTCGGCCTCTTCCGTCGTTCACCCACCCTGCCACCGAGTTTGTCGAGACCCACTTGCGTTCGGCATGGCGCGTCCACGTTTGGGGGGATCCTGCCGTGGCGACTTGGTGGGCGGGCCGTGTCAATGCTGTCCGTGTCGTCACCGAAACCCAAGGACCAGAAATGAACTATGGCCCGAACGTCACAATCGCCCGCATTCCAGTTGGGCGCGACTACTCAGGGTCAGTCGGGACTGATGGTCCGTTCGATGTCGCAGTGATCGGCGGCGAGGACCTCGACGGGTGTGCGAAGGCGACGCTCGGGCACGTTCGCGACACTGGGATCGTTATTGTCGAAAATAGTGATCGTCAAGCTTGCGCCGTCGCGATTGAAATGTTTGCAGCTTTAGGATGGCGCCGTATCGACTTCTGGGGGCTCTTGCCTGGGTATCTGTTTCGGGGCTGCACAACGGTGCTGTTCAAGGACGAGCGGTACTTGAACCCGTCCACAACTCCGGACGCGCATGAATCGTCATTTGGGCCGTCGTTCGCCCAGATGACGGGCCAGTAATTTGGCGGTCCCGGCAAACGCTACTGCCCGTCAGGGCGCGGTCCGAGGTCTGCGTACTGGATGATCGCCCCCGGGTCACTTTGGTTGAGTGACCATTGGGCCACATGTGCGGGTGGATCGGAATAGTCGTGCCAGATCTTGACGGGGCCGAAGAATGACCGGTGCCACAACGGCCTGAAGTTCCAGTTGAAAGGCAGCACAAAGGGGTTGAAGCCCGTATCGTCAACGGCCTTCGCAAAACCCGCCTGGTCGTTGAATGGCATTCGCACGAGCCGCGTCCCCTGATAAAAGAGGATTGATGAATCTATTTCACGTGCACAGGCTTCCCAGGCATCGAAAACCGGATGCACTTTCTCGGTGAAGAAGAGCACACCGGTGTTGTACTCAACGATGTCACCTTCGAGGCCACCGTACCGGCGGCCCCACGGGCACTCGCAGATCGAAAGTGCCAGACCGTGGCGGGCCGCCATGTCGAACCCGTAGTCAAGACGACCCAGGACAACCGTGTCGCTGTCAAGGAAGACCGTCTCTTCGAACGGGGTAAGCCGGTGCATCCTGGCCTTGTCGAGAAGCGTGCTGTCCGGCGCAATGGTCTCGACGTGAATCGGCAGCTCCGGGTGGAGTTTGTTTACCGACGCAATCGAACGCTGCAGGACGGGTTGGATCTTCTCCCCCCAGACGATGTACACGACACCCCGGTCAGCCACGGTCGGTTCTCCTCTTGACGGAACGTTCGCAACAAGGATACGCGCAGTCTTGGGTTTGCCCCGTCACCAGATGCTCCAACCGCCATCGACAAGCAGGTTGTGCCCGGTGATCCAGTCGGAAGCCGGTGATGCAAGGAGTGCGACGGCGCCCTTGAGATCGTCCGCCTGTCCGGTGCGTTGCAAGGGGTTGCTGACTCGGCAACGTTCCACAAACTCCGGATCCGAGCTGAGCTGCGGTATCTGGCCCGGACTGACGCAATTCACCTGGATGTTGTGTCGGCCGAGTTCGGCGGCCAATGAGCGGGTCAGGTTTACGACTGCGCCCTTGGCAGCGTGGTAGGGCGGACCGGAGCGCCAGAACTCAAGCCCCTCGTACAGCCGGAGGTCGGCGGTGAGTTGGCCGTGGATCGAACCGATGGTGATGATCTTGCCCCGCCGGGCCGAGATCATGTGTCGGGAAGCCGCCTGAGCGCAACGGAACAACCCGGTCACATTCAAGTCAAGCGTGCGCCGGAACTCTTCAATGGATGCATCGGGCATGTACGACCGCGTGAACGAGCCTCCGGCGTTCGCAATGAGGATGTCGAATCGACCATGCGTCGAGGCAATCGCGTCAATCACCGCATCGACCTCGCCATCGGCCGTGATATCGACGCGGTGGGCATGCGCGTCCAATCCGGCATCTCGCATGCTCGCGGCGGTTGCTTCGCAAACGTCCAGGCGCCGGCCTGCAATGTGGACGTGCGCACCGAGTTCGCCCAGCGCGGTTGCCATTGCACGGCCAAGGTGCGTACCGCCACCAGTCACCAGTGCGGATTGGCCAGTGAGGTCGAAGTAGCGTGGAAGTTGCATGCGTTTCATCGCCTTTCGGGACTGTGAGACCGGGTCGGCTCGGGTTGTCTGCATGGTAGCCCGCTCACTTCACTCGACCCTTAGTGCGCGTTGCACAAGTTGGCCGTGACAGGTACTCTCAAAACGTTGTCCCGGTAGGGCCCACAGCACTTTCGTGCGTGCCCTGACGACTGCTCCGGTCTTGAACGAGAGTCATGATCGGGGTCCACGAGACAACACTCGAGAAAGAAGGGCACCGGGTTTGCTAGGCACGTGGTAAGTGACCGCGTGGTTGAAGGACCTTGGTAATTGAGGCGCAACCTGGTTGGTGGCGGCCCGTCCCGCGTGGGGGTTTGGGGGTCGTGATGCGGTGCGTGCACTGCTCACCGAATTGAGGTGATGATGGAGGGACTCCACCGATGAACGCTCCGGTCAGTTTTCCGATTTGCCAGCAGTGCAATCGGGGAAACCTAGTTCCGCTATCGGATTTCAGCAGCCACGGTGCGTCCGTGCTTTACAAGGCATGGGTCTGCACCTCGCCGGACTGCGGCTTCAATATCAAGATCAAGAACGGCGACATCATCTTCAACGAGGTCGTTCACAGTGGCAGCCGGCCCGTGCACCAATCTGCGGTCCCACCCCGACGCAGACCAGCCTGACAGGCTCGGGCAATCGAGAATCGGAAGGGGCGGTGCCAATCGGCATCGCCCCTTCTTTGTTCACGGGCGCGTACCACGGTGACGTAGTGTCAGTGGTGCCCGAGTTCGGCGTTTGCGCGGTCCAGGAGCGCTTTCATGTACCCAATCGTGAAGGCTGTCCCAACGCGTGGTCCCCCGGCCATCGCCGGGATATGGTCAGGGATTGCAACGCCGTCGAACTTGGCAGTTGCCAGCGCCTTCATGATGCTGAACATGTCGGCGTACCCATCGTCGACGAATGTCTCGACGAAGTGCGGCAATGGCTTGTCGACGTTGCGGAAGTGAACCTTGAACAGTTTGCCTTCCGCCGCGAAGTGGGCAATCGCCTCTTCAACCGTGGCGCCCATGTCTGGACCACCCTCCAGCCAGCAACCCGCACAGAGGCAGACGCCAATATTGGGACTGTTGGCAATCGCAAGGGCGCGCTTGTAGTCGTCAAAGCGGCTGAAAATGCGTGGTGCTCCGCCGAGGCGTGGGACCGGCGGATCGTCGGGATGGATGCCGATACGAACGCCAGCCTGTTCAGCGACTGGGACGACCTGTTTGATGAACTCCTCGAAGTTCGTCCATGCTTCGTCTTCGGAATACTCGCGATCATTGGTGAGCGGAAGCTCGTACTTCGTTGTCCGCCATGTGCCGTGGGTTGCGGTCGCCATGTTGAATGCCCGGCCGCGCGCACCACCACGGGTGAGTTCCGGTTCAGTGCTCCAGATCCCGTTCGCCATGTGTGCGTAGGTGGTGTAGGGCACTCCCGCAGCGCCAAGCGCCCGGATATGGTTCTTGTACTGCTCGATCTTTGCTTCGCGCCCCTCACCACCGAGTACCAGCAAGGGCTGGTTATGCACGTCGGCATTGCCGAATCCGTACACCTCGATGCCGTGTTTGGCGAAGATCTCGCGCCGGCTTGCGTAATACTCCGGCCCGGACTTCGTCTGGTCGGTCCAGAGGACCGCGTAGCGCAATCCCATCTGTTCCCAGAACTGCAAATCCTCTTCCGTGGGTTCAGGGTTCGCCTGGATGGCGATCTTGACCCCCGGCTTGAGTGGTGGCTTGACCATCGAACGCTCCTTCTCGCTATCTGCGTCAGTCGTGGAGACCGGCCGGATTGGCTTGGAAGCCCATCGACTGACCTAAGCATTATGCCCGCGGTGACATCCCCACGCGTCGCCCCGTCATGTTCCAGACCGTTCACCCAGCGAGGAACGACGCGACATGACGGGACTCTCGACGGCGCACCATCCACAGATCCGTGGCGTGATTTTCGATTTTGACGGGACCGTCGCCGACACCCTTCGATTGGTCATCTCGGGTTTCCAGGAGGCGGTCGTCTCCGTCGGAGGCCCGAGTTTTACCGATGCCGACGTGTACGACTATTTCGGTCCGACCGAAGCCGGGATGCTCCGGCGTGCGGTCGGGGACCGCTGGCCAGAGGCGTATCGCGTGTACCTCGCGGCGTATGAACGCGACCATGGCGCGTACGATCATTTGTTCTATGGAGTTGTCGAATTGATGACTTCATTACGGGCCCGTGGGATCCGGGTCGGGCTTGTCACCGGCAAGGGTCGTGACAGTGCCGAGATTTCGGTTCGACGCACTGGCCTCGGCCCATTGCTCGAAGGGTTTGAAACGGGTAGCGATGATGGCCTTGCCAAGGCGCACGGGATCACGCGTGTCCGTGAGGCGTGGGGGCTTGCGGCTGACGAGGTTGCCTATGTTGGCGACACCCCCGATGACATGAAGTCGTGCCTTGAGGCCGGTGTGACCGGGCTTGGTGCCGCATGGGCCAAAACCGCCAGCGTCGTCGCTGACCCAAGATGGCACTGTTTCGGTTCCGTCGCTGAGCTCACCGCCTGGCTTGATGCGCACGTTGACGGGTCATTTAGTCGACCGTGAGAGCCGGGGGTGGGGTAGTGTAGAGACGGGGAGAGACCAGATGGCCACGTCGCATGAACTGCACTTCGAACTTGTCCCGGCATGGGAGAAACTGCCTGCCGGGATGTCGCACCTTGATGCACCCGGGGTCGGGGTCGACTCACACGACCGCGTCTACATCTTCGGCAGGCAGCAAAGCCTCGTGTTTGTCTATGAACGTGACGGAACGTATGTGAACTCCTGGGGTGACGGCCTGTGGACCACCACCCACGGTCTGACGGTCGGACCCGACGATATGCTGTACCTCACCGATAGCGGTGGACATTCGGTCGAGAAATTCACGACGGATGGTCGGCACGTCCAGTCGTTTGGCCCCAAAGGGATCACCTCGGAGACTGGCTACGTCAAGGTCTTTCCGGATCAGGCGCGCAGATCGGCGAGTATCCAGCAGGCCGCTGGTCCTTACAACATGCCGTGCACGGTCGCGGTTGCGCCCGACGGCGTGGTCTATATTGCCGATGGCTACGGAAACGCCTGCGTGCACAGGTTTGCCCCCGATGGCACGTACTTGGGTGGCTTCGGTGGCCCCGGTACTGGCCCCGGCGAGTTCAACCTTCCGCACGGCATCGCAATTGACAGTGAGGGACGGGTCCTCGTTGCTGACCGCGAAAACGAACGGGTGCAGTTCTTCTCGGCGACAGGCGAGTACCTGTTCGAGTGGACCGACCTTCAGCGTCCGACGCAGGTACGGGTCGGACCTGGTGGCGACGTCTATGTTTCAGAGTTGCATTGGAAGCCGGGAATGCAGTCGTTCAAGACCGGCAAGATCCGAGAGGCGCATGCCAGTCGCATGAGTGTGTTCGCCGCCGACGGGACCTTGCGTGCGCGTTGGGGCCAGACCGCCAGCGAAGACGCCACGTTGCCCGGCAACTTCACGGCGCCACATGACATTGCCGTCGATTCCCACGGTGACGTGTACATCGGCGAGGTCACGTTTGCCGAGTTCGGGCGGATCGGCCTGGCCGGGCCAGATTGCCACACCGTCCAGAAATTCAGACGCATCGAAGGGTAGGCTGCCTGGTCCGGTTCCCGAGGATTGGCTTCTGGTGCCCCCACCCCTGCGCGTCCGTGGCGACGGAGCAGGGGCCAGGGGCCAGGGGGTTGGGCTTAGCGGGTTGCGATGGCCTGGAGGGCATTCGGGACCTCGTGGATGTGGCGGATGTGATAGTCCGGGTGCCGACCCGACGTCGCCCAATTCGGGAGCGATTTGTCGCCGACCAGAATTGCCCGCATCCCGCTTGCCTGTGCACCATGCACGTCCCGGTACGGGTCATTGCCAACGTACACCGCGTTGGATGCGTCGACCCCGATCGCATTCAATGCATCGTGGAAGATGCGTGTGTCCGGTTTACGTAATCCCATGTCCCCGGAGACCGTCACGTGCCGGAAGTAGCCGATGAGACCAGTCTCAGTGAGTTCTTCGCGCGCGAATGCCCACTGGCCGTCAGTGACAATTGCGAGTGCATAACGACGGCTCAGGTCGTCGAGCATCTCGTGGGTCTTCGGAAACGCCCGAAGTCGCCGGCGAGCCAGCGAGCGATGCATGCGAGCCAAGTCGACGGAAATCTGGTAGCGGCGTTCAGTCGCAGTAAGGTGGTCGCCACTGAGGATGCCGTGGTCGAACACTCCCGCATTCGCCAAGACATCCCGCCAGATCAGTGTCCAGTCCAGTTCCGGGAACGGTTGGGGGATCGTTCCGAGGTGGTGACGGACGCCGGCCTCGAGTCGGGCTCGCAGTTCCTGCCTTCCAAGCCTGACACCGTGGTACCTCAGAAAGTACTTGAGTGGGGCAAGAGTTTCCTCACCCCAGTCATCGGTCTCGATATCGATTAGCGTACCGTTGACATCAAACAGGATACCTCGGATTTCCATGTGCGCTCCGCAGGATAGGACTTGGGCGGATTTGCTGATGTGGTTCTACTCAGACAGATAAGTCTCCCGTTATGTGGTAACCACGCCGTTAACGACCTCGGATTGGGAGCAAGTAAGCCCGTCACGCCTGAGACATCTACGGATACCGCACAATCCACGTGGTCACGATGTAGACAAGTGCAAGGGTGAGGAATGACGCCACGGCAAAAGTGATGTCAGCCGCTTTCAGCGGCGCGGTGCGGAAATACGTGCGTGTGGATATCCCGGCGAACCCTCGCGCATCCATCGCGATTGCAAGACGTGTCGCGCGGAGGATTGCAACGGTGAGCAGGATCCGAAGTTCACGGAACGGCCTCGAAATCCCGTTCACGCGCCTTCTCAGCCCGCCGCCCCATGTCCGATAGATGGCGCGTTCGTCGGTGACATCCTCACCTCGGACGCGGCGAGCGAGGCGGATTTGCACCAGTTCATCGGCAAGCCCGGGCATGAACCGGTATCCCGCAAGAAGTGCGTATCCCCAGCGGTACGGCAATCGGCCGTGTTGCACAAGGCTCACGACCAACAATGTTGGATCGGTGGTGAGGATGAAGAGCAGCCCGACGGCCGCGGTTGAGACGCCGCGTAGCGCGAGCGCCAACCCTTGCACCAGACCGTGGACCGTCAGGTGAAAGGGTCCCCACCGCCAAAGGACGGGTTCACCCTGGGGTACCGAGGCAAGGAATGCGTTGGTCCAGAGCAGACTGAACGCAAACACCATCACGGGTCCGAGCAGGCGAGCAAGCCTGTAGGGACCGATGCCAGTCGTCCACGCCACCACCATGACCACGGCAAGCCACGCCAGCGGTGTGAGCGGATTGAATACGAACGTCAGCATGAACCCGAGCATGACGACGACACCAAACTTGACTGTCGGGTTGCGCCGTTCAAGCCAGGTGCCGTGTGAGCCCGGACCCTTCCCGTCAACGTGGGTCTCAAACGATATGGGTCCGCGCGGGGTCGATGATCCCACTGGTTCAACAATCGGTTCCGCATTGAGTGACACCGGGTGGAAACAGCCATTGATCGTGGTGTGCATGGCCGGTTCGAGCGATTCGAGGTCGCGTCTGCAGGTGACCGGTGGGGTCGTGTACCCGAGTTGGCGTGCTCGCCACGCCAACTCGGCTGCAGGTGGACGCCTCAGCGAGCATGCTCTGAGGAGTGGGTCATTGTCGAGCAGGTTGGCAGGTGCACCGTCGAAGACGATCAATCCCTCACGCATTGCGATTACCCGGGTTGCGTGGCACGCAACGAGGTCGAGGTCGTGCGTGACGATGATGACGGTGCACCCTTGAGCCACCCGCCCAGTCACGGTCGCCATGAGTTGCTCGGTGTGATGATCGTCTTGCCCAAACGTCGGTTCGTCAAGCACCAGGATGTCCGGGTTGGTCAGGAGTGCCCCGGCAACCGAGAGCCGCCGTTTCTGCCCGTGGCTGAGGGTGAACGGGTTGGCGCGTGCCAGTCCGTCAAGGTCGGCGCGTCGGAGTGCGTCATCGACCCGCTCCGACACGGCGCTGGCGACAAGCTGTTCGACACGCAATGCAGCTTCGAGGTCGGCGCGAACTGTTTGTCCAACGAATTGGTGCTCCGGATACTGGAAGACATAGCGGAGGCGCCGACGCTGGTCGCCTCTGGGAACTTCCCCAAGCGGCGTGCCATCGAGCGCAACCGTTCCTGCCGTTGGGTGCACGACACCAGCAAGCATCAGTCCAAGCGTGCTCTTTCCGGCACCGTTCGCTCCCACGATTGCGATCAGTTCCCCGGGAGCACACGTCATCGTGACACCCGAAACCGCGTCCCGATCACTTTCCCGATGCCGGAACGAAACCCCATTGAGCGCAATCCGGGGTCGCATGGAAGGGGGCACCATCGGTGTATTGTGGACGTGTGGTTCCGGGTCAATGTCGGGCGGTAAAGGTGAGTTCGTTCTCCGTGCCCACTCCCCGAACGTGACCGCGGCCTCGTGAAGTGATTTCGGAAGGGAGGACGACCCGGTGAGGTGCGCCACCGTGGCCCAGACGGGCAGGCGAATCCCGAGCGACCGGACGGTTTCACGGTTGCCCACGAACACGTCGCCGGGCGTGCCGGTCAGGGCGACCCGCCCATCTTGGTCGAGAACGATGACACGGTCAAGCAATGGCAACACGTCATCCGCGGTGTGTTCGATCACGACCAGAGAACGCGACCCGTGTCGTGTGTCGTGTGCGTACCCGGTCTCATACTGGTTCGAGGACCGCGCACCGGTTCCCTGCGAAATGTGGTTCTCGATGATCTGGGGTCTTGCGGAATCGCCTCCAAGAAGCGAAGCCACCGTCGACCACACGGTTGCTGCACCCACCGGATCTAGGTTTGCGACCGGCTCGTCGAGGATGAGCACCTCTGGATTGCCAGCAAGGAGTCCGGCCAGGGTCAACCTCTGACGGGCGCCACCGGAAAGCCGGTTCACCTCTTCGGGTACCCGGACCTGGTCATCTGCCTGACGGTCGGTGGTGCGCGCCATGCCAACCGCCAACCGTGCCCGTGCAATCAATTCGGGCATGTCGGATCGTGGAATTCCACGGTTCTCAAGTCCGAATGCAATGTCCTCGTCGATCTTGGAAAGAACGACTTGTGCGTCGGGATCCTGGAAAAGGATCCCGATCCGCCTCGTCAGGTCACCGGGAGGCAATGCGCTGGTTGCCTCGCCGGAGATTTCGACGGACCCGCTGACCCAATGGACGTCAACCGACTGCGGAACCAAGCCATTCAGGCAGAGGGCAAGGGTGCTCTTGCCCGCGCCACTCGGTCCGGAGATCAGGATGCGTTCGCCTGGTGCAATGATCAGCGAAACGTGTTCCAGACAACGGCGCTTTCGTCCGAAGTGCCTGATCGTCAGATCCCGGACGTCAATCCGCGGTGCGTTCACGCGGTCGCCAGTCACGGCCTCGTTGACGCCCGTGAGGGATTCGTTCGGTCACCCGCCGAACCCCTACACCTCTTCAATGCGGGCACGACCGATTGCCGTGTCCTTGAGTGCCCCGGTCAGGACAAGCGCATCACCGAGATATTTGGCGATGATGCCCGCAACGGCGACGCCGACGGTGCGCGTCACCAGCATCGTCGCCAGAACCGGCACGTCAAGCTCGAAGTAGCCGTATTCCCACCAGCTGTACGGCAATGACACGAGCCCGGCAGCGATTCCGGCAATGACCATGGTGACGAGTGTCCAGCGTCGGTAGCCGAAGATCGCAAACACCGCCTCGGCACCGATCGACTGGAGGACACCGTAAATAACGAGACTGGGGCCCCAAGGAGCGCCTACCAGCATCTCGGCAAGCGCCGCGAGGGTCTCTGAGGCCAGCGCGGCACCTGGGCGTCGGATCAGATAGGGGCCGAGGAGACCAGCAACAAACCAGAGTCCGTTTGCAGCTTCCTGCGTCGGTGTTCCACCGAATGCGGCGACCCATTCATAGGGACCGGCCCATGCGACATAGATGGCCCCAAAGACCAGTGCGACCACCACCACCACCATCAGGTCAGTGGTACGCCATGCTTGGGAAGTCCCGGGCCCTTTTGGGCGGGACGGTCTGACCGCTTGCGGTTCGTTCATGCTTTCCTCCGCCGGCATTACCCGGATCAGGTTCGCAGGGTCGGCGCTTGCCGGTTCTCCGGCGTACGCCCTCTCAGCCCTCAGGCTCCCCTAGCAGGTATTTGGTTGGGCGCCTCCCACGCACCGGGAGGTCGTCAGCGATCACGACACTGCGATGTGACGCTGAGGCGAATACTACGGCATGGCTGCGCCGGCGAAGCCCGAGTCCAAGGAGTGCTCAAGATTGGCCCGGGCGATATCGAGGAACCAAGCGTGGAACCGCGTGTCGGACGTGAGTTCAGGATGGAACGATGTCGCAAGCCAAGTGCCTTGGCGAGCAGCCACGATGGTTCCGTCGTCGAGGGTCGCAATTGCCGTGGCATCCGGGCCGACGGATTCGATTTTCGGCGCGCGTATGAACATGGCTGGGAATGGCACGTCGGTGTCCATCCCGTCTATGACGATAGCGGTCTCGAAACTCTGGACCTGACGCCCGAACGCATTGCGTCGTACCGAGATATCCATCACTGAAAGCAAGGGTTGGCCGGGCAACGTGTCAGTCACGTCCCTCGCCATCAGGATCGCCCCTGCGCAGGTTCCCCAAGTTGGCAGGCCCCGGGCAATTGCGCGTCTGAGTGGCACGAGGACACCCCAGGCCTCCAGAAGCTTGCCAATGGTGGTGCTTTCGCCTCCTGGCAGGATGATGCCGTCAAGACCGTCAAGATCGCGCGGTAGCCGGACTTCCCGAACGGCTGCACCAAGCTTGGTCAGGACGCGGACGTGCTCCACAAAGGCACCTTGCATCGCAAGTACGCCAATGGCTAGCCCGGTTCCGGAAGGAAAGGACGTCTCCCTCCACCCGAGTTGGGTAGAGGGAGGATTGACGGTGCCGGTTGGCATGGTTACCAACCCCGGCTGGCAAGTCGCTCCCCGGCGGGCATGCTTGCGACTTCAAGGCCGCGCATCGGTTCGCCGACCCCGCGGCTGACTTCGGCAACGATCCCGGCGTCACGGAAGTGGGTGGTCGCCATCACGATTGCCCGCGCCATCTTGGCAGGGTTCTCACTCTTGAAGATCCCGGACCCGACGAAGACGCCGTCAACGCCAATCTGCATCATGAGGGCTGCGTCTGACGGTGTCGCAATGCCACCCGCAGCGAAGTTGACGACCGGCAGGACACCGGTCGAGTGGATCTCGCGGATGAGCTCGTACGGTGCCCCAAGGCGCTTCGCCTCGGTCATCAGTTCCTCGATGGGTAGGCTGCGGATCTTGCGGATTTCACCGAGGACGGCGCGCGCGTGGCGGACAGCCTCGACGACATTGCCTGTTCCGGCCTCGCCCTTGGTTCGGATCATGGCCGCGCCTTCGCCGACACGACGAAGTGCCTCTCCGAGATCCCGGCAACCGCACACGAAAGGCACCTTGAAACCGTGTTTGTCGATGTGGAACTCGTCATCCGCCGGAGTGAGGACCTCGGATTCGTCGATGTAGTCGACACCGAGTGCCTCGAGGACCTGGGCCTCGACGAAATGTCCGATACGCGCCTTGGCCATGACCGGGATCGTGACCGATTCGCAGATTGCCCTGATCAGGTCGGGGTCGCTCATGCGGGCTACGCCGCCTGACTTGCGGATGTCCGCGGGCACCCGCTCGAGCGCCATGACCGCACAAGCGCCGGCGTCCTCGGCAAGCTTGGCTTGGTCGGAAGTCACCACGTCCATGATCACTCCCCCCTTGAGCATCTGGGCAAGCCCGCGCTTGACGGCCCAGGTACTCTCGGTACGGTCATGAACGCCAGTGGCGCCGTTTGCCGAGACTTGGGATGCGACGGGGCGATCAGTGATGGTCGTCATGTTCGGTTCCTCCCGCGCGGGGCGATGCATCTCGAGGCGTCGCCACCGGATACCCGGCAGCTCTGTGGCCAACACACTTGCGTGCCCGCCATTCGAGTGCCGGCCGTACGTTTTCGCCTGACCATTGCCAGAACGTTCATACGGTTGTGCTGACGTGGTAATGGTACGGCGTGCCGGGGGGCAGTGCGCAGCGCAGCGCGAGGTGAACTCTCGCTCCGTACGCTTTTGTCGGTTCCGGGAGATCGGACACGTTGCTCAGGCGATGCGCCTACCCGAATCGGCCGGTAATGTACGCCTCGGTGCGCGAATCGGTCGGGTTGGTGAAGAGTTGGTTTGTGGGGCCGAACTCGACGAGTTTGCCGACGCGTTCCTCGCCGGCGAGGAAGAACGCCGTTTCATCCGCGACGCGTGACGCCTGCTGCATATTATGCGTGACGATCACGATCGTGTACTGGCGCTTGAGTTCGCTGATGAGGGTTTCGATTTTGTAGGTCGCGATCGGGTCAAGCGCCGAGCACGGTTCGTCCATCAGCAGGATGTGCGGCTGCATTGCCAACGAGCGGGCGATGCAGAGGCGTTGCTGCTGACCTCCTGAGAGCGATGCCCCGGAGGCCTTGAGCTTGTCCTTGACTTCGTCCCAGAGGGCCGCCTGGTTCAGGCAGCGCTCGACGGCCTCATCGAGTTCGGTGCGCGACGGGGAACGGGTCAGCTTGATGCCGGCTACGACGTTATCGTAAATCGACATCGATGGAAACGGGTTTGGCCTTTGGAAGACCATCCCGATGTAGCGACGCACCTGCACGGGATCGATGCCACGGCCGTAAATGTCATGGCCGTCGAGAAGGACGCTCCCGGTGACCCGGTTGTTTCCGAGGCCAACCTCATGCATCCGGTTCAGGCACCGGATAAACGTACTCTTCCCACAGCCGGAGGGCCCGATGATTGCCGTGGTCGACCGCGGCTTGATCGTCATCGAGATTTCGCTAATCGCCATCCGATCACCGTAGTACGCGGCGACATCGGTCACCTGCATCCAGTGTCCGCCAGCGGTCTCCAGGGTGGAGTATCCCTGATCAGTCACGGGTTGCGTGGCGCGGTTGGTTCCCGGGACTCGCTCACTCATCGTCATGCCCATGGTTCTCCGTTGCGACGGCCCGTTGCAGTGAGGCGTCGCAGGTCATTTGCAACGCGCTGGTTGATCCGGACTACCGGTTCTGTCCCCGCGTCGCCACGCGCACGGCGGTGCTGAGGATGCCAATCACGCTGATCAGGACAAGTGCTGACCCCCATGCCTTGGTGTGCCAATCCGGATAGGGTGCGACAGCATAGTTGTACAGCTGTATCGGGATGGCTCCGATCGGTTCCAGGAGGTTCCAACTGAAGAACTGGTTGCCAAGCGTGGTAAGGAGCAGTGGTGCCGTCTCGCCACCAGCCCGTGCAACCGAAAGGACGAGGCCGGTGATGATGCCGGCCCGGGCGCTTGGCAGAACCACGCTGATCACCATCCGCCACTTCGGAACACCCAAGGCGAGGGCAGCTTCACGCAGGGTATACGGCACCAGGAGAAGCACTGCTTCAACGGTACGCACGATGATCGGGACCATGATGATCGCCAGTGAGACGGCTCCGGCGATGCCGGAAAAGTTCCCGACCACGTGGCGAACGAGTATTGCCCAGACGAACACGCCAACCACGATGCTGGGCAGGCCCGCCAAAAGGTCAGAGCAGAACCGGACACCTTCAACGTCCGATCCCCGACCGTACTCGGCGAGGTAGATGCCACAC
>CANFGH010000070.1 GCA_947446285.1 Chloroflexota bacterium | reverse complement strand
TCGCCCGCCAGGGGGACCCCGACCCGCTCGCCTCACTCGTCGAGCGGGGCCGGGCACTGGGGGTCATCCGCCCGAGCCGGCGCGTGACCATCGAGGTCCCCGAGGTGCCGGACGGTGCCTACACTCCGCTCGATCCCCAGGCCACGACCACCCGGGAACCCCGCTACCAACGTGCCATCGCCTCCGCCCGGGCGATTTAGTTGGGACACATGGGGCAAGGATGCCCGCGGACCAGGGTGGAACCCACTCCCGCGGATTCCCGGTCGAGTGATACCCCGCTTCCCATTTCCGCGTCGGGCTTGGGTGGCAACTTCAAACTGGCCGAACCAGCGTGGGGTGGGGACCTCCCAGAGGTGGCACGACAAATCAGACAAGCTGGGGTGGACAGCTACAGGCCGCGGGGCACTGGCTCCGCAGGACGGGCCACGGTCCACGTTGCCAGATTGACCCCATACCGTTCACCAGCCACCGTCAGGACGATCTTCTGGTCACGATCGATCGTGATCTCGCCGCGGTTCCCGGCACTGTCCGACATCGCGAGAGACCCGTAGCCACGGACTCGCGTGCCACCGAAGATTGCGAGGGTCAACTCACTGGTAATCGTTCCGTCAAGCGATGCACTGTAGCCCGGCGCCGTGAACGTGAACCGCGATGGTGCCGGCATCCCAAGTCCCCGCAGGCCGAACGTCGTCCCCAGGATCTCCTCGCTACCGGAAAAGGTCTCGCCACCTGTCAGCACCGCGTCGTAGTCGATGGCAATCCGTGGACGCAGCGCGACTACCCGCGCCGTTACCGACGCACCCGTCGCCGGGTCCGCCTCACTCTCCACATCTCCAGCACGGTTGAAGGCCGGTTGGTAGCCCGCCCGGCCGTATGACGTGGAGGAAAGCATGGCGTAGACCGCCACGTGCGCCAGCGCTTCCGGGGACTGACCAGATGCAGCCATCGTCCTGACGGGCATCAGCCACCGGGTCTTGTGCATCCGGCGCACTACATAGCCAAGCAGGGAAATTCCCTCCGCAGGCAATTCGTAGTGGGTCGTCTCCATCATCTGCGAAGTCTCACGATCATGGGCGGTTACGGAACCGCCAGTCACTCACCAGCCCATCCCGGCAGCGCCTCACCGATCTCCCACGCTAAGCATATTCCAAACCGTGGCGACGGGGGACACGAAGCGCAGCGCCTAAGAATGCGGGAGCAGATGGCCGGAGAGCTACTCCATCGACGGCCCCGCCCCCGCAGTCACCGCGCGCAGTTGCAGTGCCTTTGGATGGTTGTAGACCGTCGTCAGGACATATCCGAAGCAAATCAGCATCACGATCGCGCCAAACCCGCCCGGTGCCCCGGTGCCGTACGTCTCCAGGATGAACCCGCCAACCATCGGTGCCACCGCACGCATCGCACTGTCAATCGACGTGCCGAGGCCAAGCATGCCACCAATCTCCTGCGGCTGGACAGACTTGGAAAGTGTCGAAGACATCAGGGTGGTCAGCAGCCCAAGGGAGATCGACATCGGGATCTGGTTCAGGTTGAACAGGATCAGTGTCGGTGCCAGCGCCCAACCAATCATCGCAAGAGCCATGAGACCAACGCACCCCAAGATGAGCACATCCTCACGTACCCGTGCGCTGATTCGACCAGCCAGGAAGCCCTGAACGATCACCAACAAGACGCCGATGTATGTCAGCACGAAGGCGATCTCACTCGGTGTCAAATCAAATTTCTTGATCATGTAGAAGCCGGAGACGGTCTGCAAGAGCCCACCGGCCAACGTGACACCAGCCCGGGTGACCAGCAGCGACCCCACGAACGGACGGCGCAGGGCCGAGGTCAGTGCCTCCAAGGAGAAGATCGGTCCAGGTTTGCCGGCCCCGAGGCGCCGCGCTGCCCGCTCCATCGAGGAAAGCGACTCCGGCAACCAGAAAAGCACCAGAATCAGGTTGATCACGCACAGGACAGCCGCCACGTACGACGGGAATGACACATTAACGAAGTCGGCCAGGATGCCTCCGGTTGCCGGACCGAAGATGAACCCGAGACCGAACGTTGCACCGATCAACCCCAGTCCCTTCGCCCGGTTCTTGGCATCGGTGACGTCGGAGATGTAGGCCTGCGCAACACTGAGGTTTCCGCCGCTGATCCCCGCGATGATCCGGGCCACGAACAGCAGTTCCAAGGACTTCCAGTAGGAGGTCGCCAAGCCCATCAGGACGAACCCGATAGCCGTTCCAGCGATGGAGAAGATCAGGATCGGACGACGCCCGTACTGATCGGAAAGCCGTCCCAGCACCGGCGCACCAATCATCTGCATGACGGCGTAAGCGGCGAACAGCAGCCCACCGGTCGTCTCCGCCGCTCCGAACATCTTCACGTAGCCCGGTAGAAGGGGAATGATGAGGCTCAACCCGAACAGGTCGAGGAACACCACTAGGAGAATGGAGAAGACGAGTTTGCCGTTCATGCCGCGATCCGTTCCTTCATCTGCCGACCCCGAACGATATCCGGCAAGACCGGCATGATCGGAACTGGGCAGCAATCGCCAAGTATAGGCACGAACGCAGACAAACTGGCAGTCAAGTACTGCACGGACCAGGCACTGCCAACGTCGCGCCGTCATTCGGGGTGGGGATGCCCGGTACGATTGGCCGGGATGCGACGGGCACGATGACTACGGGGGCGAAACCGAAGGATCCGGAGGGTCCGGGTGGGCCAAGCGAAGCTTCGTCCAATCAGGGGCAGCAGGGCGGGGCAACCGACCCCGAACGGATTGTCACCCTGGAACCAGCACCCACCCCTCTGCCCGGCGATGCACCGGACGAACCCCGCAGTCCGTGCCTGCTGCCCCTTGCCGACCTCAAGGCACGCCTGCGCCTCGTCCCCACCCAACCCGGCGTCTACCTCATGCGCGATCCGCAGGGACGCATCCTCTACGTCGGCAAGGCCGGTGTCCTCCGCAACCGGGTCCGGTCGTACTTCCAGAAGCAGGACGATCTCGGCATCAAGGTGCAGCACCTCGTCGCACGCATCGCCTCATTCGACTGGATCGTCACGGCCACCGAACAGGAAGCCCTGATCCTCGAGAACAACCTCCTCAAGGAACACCATCCGCGCTACAACATCAAGTTGCGGGACGACAAGCAGTACCTCTACCTCAAGATCTCGATGAACCAGCGATACCCGCGCATCAGCACGGCGCGTCGCACCAGTCACGATGGTTCGCGGTATTTCGGGCCGTACTCCGATCCGACAGCCCTCCGCGAGACCGTCAAGCACCTCCAGCGCCTCTTCCAGTTCCGGACCTGCACCCTGGACATGGATCGCACCTACCAGCGCGCATGCCTGCTGTTCCATATCAAGCGGTGCAGCGCACCGTGCGTGCGGGCAATCGACGAGACCGCCTACCGCGCATCGGTCCAGGACCTGATCCATTTCATGGAAGGACGCGGGCGCAATGCCCTGGACAGCCTGCGAATCGCGATGGAAGCCGCCGCCGGCGACCTCCAGTTCGAGCGGGCCGCCGCCCTGCGCGATCGCATCCGTGCCGCCGAACAGGTCATCGAGAAACAGCGCATCACATCGATTGGTCGGGGTGACCTCGATGCCATCGCCTACGCCGCCGATGGTGACGAAGTCGTCGTGCAGGTCTTCACCGTCCGCGACGACAACGTCGTCGGTCGCGAGGAGTTCGTCCTTTCCGACACCGCCGGGGCCGAGGCGGGCGAGATCGTTGCGCAGTTTGTCCAGCAGTACTACGAACGCGCCACCTTCGTCCCCCCGCTCGTCCTCGTCCAGGCGTCACCATTGGGCGAACGGACCCTGCGCGAATGGATGGCAACCCGTCGCGGCGGTGCCGTCCATTTCGAGGTACCGCAGCGTGGCCCAAAGAAGGACCTCCTCGACCTCGTCGACAAGAACGCCACCCTGGCACTGAAACGCATGCAGGTGGAATGGCTAGCCGACCGGCGCAAGACCACCGAGGCTCTGCGCGAACTCGCCGAGGGCCTCAACCTCTCCGATCCGCCCCGTCGCATCGAGTGCTACGACATCTCCCATGTGCAGGGCACAAGCACCGTCGCCTCAATGGTCGTCTTCGAGGATGGCAAGCCCGCCCGGCACGCGTACCGACGATTCAAAATGAAGGCCGGTGACCAGAACGACGACTTCAAGTCGATGTACGAAGTCATCGAACGCCGCTTCCGCCGTGCCCAAGCTGCCTCGCTGGTCGAACCGACGACGACGCCAACTAGCGCACCGGGGGACGAGACTGACGTCGGGGTAACCTCTCCCCCCTCACGTCGCAACGGGGGAGGGGCAGGGGGTGGGGGCTCTCTCACTCCCATCGCCGATGAAACGAACCCCGAGGCAGGGAGTGAGAGTCACCTCTCACCCCCTTCCCGCGCCGGGAACGGGGCCGGGGGGTTAGGCGCGCAATCCCGTCCATCATCGGAGGCCGTGGATGACACCGTTTCCCTTCCCGAAGATGCCGGCGAAGCCGGTCTCCTTGCGCTCGACGACGATGGCCCCGCCGACCAGACCGATGTCGATGCCTCGCAATCGTCAGACGGCAAGGGGTGGGGTGTCTGGCCGGACCTCGTCATCATCGACGGAGGAAAGGGCCAGCTCGGGGCCGCCGTCGAGGCACTGGAAACCCTCGGGGTCGCCGTTGGCACCGGAGGCCTGCCGATCGTGGGCCTCGCCAAGCAGTACGAGGAACTCTTCCGTCCCGGCTACAGCCAGGCAGTCCTGCTGCCCCGCACCTCCCAGGCCCTCTATTTGGTCCAGAGAATCCGCGACGAGGCGCACCGGTTCGCCGTGACCTACCACCAATTGGTTCGAAGCAAACGGCAGATTGGCAGCCGCCTCGACCGTGTCGATGGCGTCGGACCAAAGCGAAAGAAGGCACTGATGATTCGGTTTGGCAGCCTTGCCGGCATCAAGGCCGCCACCGACGCCGAACTCCTCACCGTCCCCGGCATCACCACGTCGGTCATTGCCCAGTTGCGCGAGCAACTCTGACGACCCGCGCCCCGAACTACCTGTCGAACGCCACCCGTAAGCCGAACCCCACGAGCGCCATGCCAGACACCAGTTCCATCCACTGGCGCACCCGCGGACGCGCAAACATTTCCCGGGCCAGGTTTGCCCCCCAGATCAGGACGCTAAACCACGCGATCGCCTCGAGGTTGTGGATTCCCGCCAGCAGCAGTCCCCCAAGGATCGGAGGCACGCCCTCCGGAAGGAACGGCGCAAGCATCGCCACGTAGAACAGGCCGACCTTCGGGTTTGTCAGCGTGACAATCAACGCGCGTGCGAAGGTGGTCAACCACCCCACACGTTTGCCGTCGCCGGCACCGAAGTCCGTCGACTCCACTGGTCGACGCGCGTCCCAAAGGATCCGACCGCCGGTGTGCAGAAGGTATCCCGCGCCCGCGAGTTGCAGGGCGTCATATGCCGTCCGCGAGGCCTCAAGAAGGGCACCGATGCCTACTGAGGCGGCGACTCCCCAGACGAAGACACCCCCGAGGATCCCGGCAAGGGTCGCGTAGGCCATGCGCGGTCCGCCAAGCGTCGCCGACCGCAGCACCTGCGCCGTGTCGAGGCCAGGAAGCATCGTCAGCATGCCTGCCACCACGGCAAAACCGATCAGGCGATCCATCACCGCGAGCCGTCTATCATCGCTCCGGAGGGTAGCGATCCTGAGCCACTACCCTCGGTAAACCACAGACCAATACCGATTGCGTGATGGCTTGGCGCGACTAGCCCCGGTGCCTTGCCACGTAGGCCAGGGCCGATTCCCGCAGTGCCGGAACCTTGAGGCCCGCCGCCGTCGCAATCTCCACGGCTTCCGCCTCGGAATGACCTTCGTCAAGGATGAGGTAGGGCAGAACCACGGCACCAACCCGGTTTGCACTCTTGCAATGGATCAGGATTGGGCGTCGTCCGGCATCGCGGAGGACCTCACGGGCCTTGTCGTACGCCGCATCATCGGGACCGGCCGGCCCGACCGGGATGTTCAGGTACTCCATCCCTGCATGCGCGACCGTTGCCGCCTCGTCGTACCCACGCTCTTCCTCCGGCAACCGGAGATCAAGTACGGTGTGGATGTGCGCCGCCGCCAGGAGGGCGACGTGTTCCGGTTCCGGCTGTCCGCCTGAAAGGACGCCATGCAACGCGTGTGCCCCGATTGGCAACTGCGCCGCCAAGGCATTCATCTGGTCCTGTTCGCTCATCGGCCCGATCTCCTTCGTGGTCACCCGACCGCGTCGCTTCGCAATCACGCAACCAGTGGTGCGCTGCGCCGACACGATGTCGTCGGTTCCCACGTAACGATAGCCTCCCACCGGTCCCGGCGATACTTGGAACGACAGGCAATTTCACGCGTGCCAAAAATCATTCGAGGCGTCTCCCAATCAGGGGCAACGTGGTGGGGCAAGGATCACGCGAATGACGATGCAGGGTTCAATCGGGTGCGACGGAAGCAGCGCAGGCACGTCACGCCGCGCCCTCTTCCGGCAGGCGACCCTCGGAACCACTGTTGCCGCAATCGCCCTCGCCACCGCCTGCAGTCCCGCCGACATCTCCCTGCCATTCAGTCCCACCGCCGTCCAGCCGATTACGATCACGATGCAAGTGTGGGATGACATCCAGGACAAGGACGTCTACGACGCCATTGCCGCCGACTACACCGCCGCCAACCCGAACGTGAAGGTTGCCAACGACCACCAGGTGAACGGCAACGGCAATCCGGGGTATTACGACAAGTTCCAGAGTGGCGTGGCATCCGGCAACCCTCCAGACCTGGCCTACTTCCAGGGATGGCAATGGCAGTCCTATGCCGTCTCCGGTGCCTTGCAGGAACTTGATGACCGGGCCGCGCGCGACAAGTGGACCGCGCCCTGGCCGAACGATGATGCCTACGAACTCCAGACGAAGTTCCGTGCCAAGCGCTACCTCTCGCCATCGAACATCGGCACGATGGTGATGTTCTATGTGAAGGAACACTTCGACCGTGCCGGGGTCACGTATCCCAAACCGGACTGGACCGTCACCGACTTCCAGGAAACCGCTCGGAAACTGACCGGAACCACCGATCGTGGCCCCGTGTACGGCTACCAGTGGAACCCTGGCTACTTGCGGAATACGCCATGGTGGCGCATGAACGGGCGCCTCGAGTGGGACCGCATCGCCGAACCGAAGCAGGCCAACTGGACGGCACCGGAGATCGTCGAGGCCCTCCAATACCAGTTATTCGACACGCAATACACCTTCAAGGTTGCACCCACGCAGGCCACCCTCGAACAGAATCCGGAGGCAAACCGTCTCGAGTTCGGGAACGTCGCCATGAAGGTCGAAGGTCCGTGGTTCCTGCCCCGCATGTGGGGTGACAAGGCCAAGCGTCCGGGAGGCACCGCGTTCGATGTGCAGGTGCTGCCGACCGGCCGGACCGGCAAGAAGGTCCATTTGAACTTGGTGGAGGGGCAGGTGATGACCAAGGCGTCCAAGGTTCCCGATGCCGCGTGGGGCCTGATGAAGTGGATTGCCGGTGACGCCGGACAGAAGCGCATCGCCGAGGGCGGACGGATGTGCAACGTTCCCGAGACCAACCGCCGGTTCTGGCTTCCCTTGGCGACCCAGCGCTACAACGTGGCCAATGCCGAAGCCTTCCTGAAAGCCATCGAGGGATCCACGATCAATCTTGTCGGCGCCGTCACCGAGGCCGTCCTCGACCGCGACGCCGACCTGTCTCGCACGCTTGACCGGATGCGTTTCGGCACCCTCCCCGCCAAGGACGCCCTCGAGATCCTCCAACCCCGCATCCAGTCGGTGCTTGACGCGTGGTGGGCGAAGCAGGGGGCGCGATAGATCAGAGAGATACCCGCACATCGTTCCACCGGTCAGAATTGCGCAAACCAGTGATTGATTGCGTGTGCGTCCACGAGACGTTACGATGCGGTTGCAAGATTCGGTGCGATCTCGTCAGGAATTGCGCACCGCGAACGGGAGTCCCATGGCGACGCACGAGACCGCACCATCCACCAAGAGTCGGCGCCGGCTGTTTGCGCAGGCCGCAGCTCTAGTCGGAATGACTGGGGGCCTCGCCGCGTGTGGAGGCGAGACAGCCCCAGCCGCCGCACCAACTACGGCACCGGCGGCTGCCCCGACGGCTGCAGCCGCCGCAACCAAACCCGCCGCCGCTCCTACAACCGCCCCGGCAGCAGCAGCCGGTGGTGGTTTCGACTGGAAGAAATACAAGGGCGAGTCGCTCAGCGTCTTGCTTGTCACCAGTCCGCGCGCCGACGTCCTCACCAAGAACCAGAAGGAGTTCGAGGAACTCACTGGGATCAAGGTCGAGGCCGACGTCGTCCCCGAGCAGCAGCAGCGTCAGAAGACGGTGATCGAATTCACGTCGGGCAACCCGAGTTTCGACATCACCCAGATTTCGTTGCACGTCCAGAAGAGCTTGGTTGGGAAGGGCAAGTGGATGCTCGACCTGAACCCGCTGCTCAAGGACGCGTCGATGACCACTCCCGACCTCGCCTTCGACGACTTCGGCAAGCCCAGCGTCAGCTACAGCACGCAGTCCGACGGGCGCATGGACACCATGCCCAATAACCTGGACTTCTGGATCCTCTACTACAACAAGGAAATCTTCGAGAAGAAGGGCCTCAAACCCCCTCAAACTCATGACGAGTTGGTCGCTGCCGCCAAGGCAATCCACGACCCCAAGGGTGGCATGTATGGCTTCGCCGCCCGCGGCCTGAAGAACGCCAACGTGCCTGTGTGGACCGGCCTGTTGCACGGCTGGGGCGCCGACACCCTCGATCCGAAGGACATGTCGCTCAAGACGACCACCGACGAAGCCATCGCCGCCGCCACCCTCTACAAGGAACTTCTCAGCAAGTACTCACCCGAGGGCGTGGCCGGTTTCAACTGGAACGAGTGCCAGACCGCCTTCATGCAGGGCACCGTCGGCCTGTGGTACGACGGCATCGGCTTCGCCACACCGCTTGAGGACGCCACCAAGTCCAAGGTGGTAGGCAAGGTCGGCTACATCCTCACACCCAAGGGCCCGAAGGCGCAGCACGCCGCCATGTTCGGCGATGGCATCGGTATCACGAACGCGTCAAAGAAGAAGGGTCCCGCCTGGCTCTACCTGCAGTGGGCAACCAACAAGGCCAATCAAGCACGCCTTCTATCATCAGGTGGCGGGTCGCCGGCGCGCCAGTCGGCCTACACCAGCCCCGACGCCACGAAGAACCTGACCGTTCCGAAGGAATGGTTCGACACCCTCGTCGCTAGCACGAAGGTTGGACGCCCGGGCTTGCCCGAGATCATTCCCGTCACCGAGTTCCGAGACATCTTCGGCGTCGCCCTGACCAACATGATCAGCGGCGCCGATCCGAAGGCTGAACTCACCAAGGCAACCGAAGAGTTCAAACCGGTCCTCGAGAAGTCAATCAAGGGATAGTCACAGCCGAAGAGCCTTGTTTTCATAACCGCAATCGGGGCCTGGCGCCGTACACTTCGCCGGCCCCCAGTCCTTCACCTCAGCACCGGGAAACTCGCGCCATGGGCACGCGCTACATCTGGTTCATCGCCCCGGCGGTGATCGTCACCGTCGCGATCATCATTTTCCCGTGGATGTTCACCATCTACATGAGCCTGCACGACTGGCAGGTCACGGGTGCGCGAACGTTCATCGGCCTCGACAACTACGTCAGTGCCTTCGCCGACCGACGATTCATCGCCGCCATCTGGCGCACTGGCCTCTACGCCGTCTTTTCGGTCACGTTGCCTGTCATCCTCGGAACCGCTGCCGCCACCGTTTTCCACCATGAGTTCCCACTTCGGGGACTTCTCCGTGGCATCTTCATCATGCCAATGATGGCCACTCCTGTCGCCGTCGCACTCGTCTGGGCCATGATGTTTCACCCGCAGCTTGGCGTGCTCAACTACCTCCTGAAAAGCGTCGGACTGCCTCCGTCCCTCTGGGTTTACTCGCCCAACACAGTCCTCCCTGCCCTTGCAATGGTCGAGACATGGCAATGGACGCCCCTCGTGATGCTGATCGTGCTGGGGGGCTTGGCTACGTTGCCGGTCGAACCGTATGAGTCTGCGCGCATTGACGGCGCCCAACCATGGCAAACCTTCGTGTATATCACCCTGCCGTTGGTGATGCCCGTCATTCTCGTCGCCGTCGTCCTGCGCACCATCGATGCGCTAAAGGCGTTCGACCTGATCTTCACGATCACGCAGGGTGGCCCAGGCACCGCGTCCGAAACGCTGAATATCTACCTCTACCTGAAAGCATTCAGCTTCTACCAGATTGGGCAGGCATCGGCGATTGTCGTGATCTTCTTCGTGATGATCGTCGCCCTCAGCCTCGGTGCCCTTGCGCTCCGGGAACGCACGCGATGGACGTGATGCAGGCCGTTGGGCCATCCGTCGCACCACTCCGATCACTGTCTCCGTGGCCGCGCCTCAGGGCGCAGGCCCGGCGAGGCCTCATCCTTGGCGTCGCCGTGTTCATCTTGGTCATGCCGGCACTGTTCGTCTTCCTATGGATGCTTTCCCTCGCCCTCAAGCCAGACGTGGAGAACACCGCCTACCCGCCAATCTTCATCCCACGCAGTCCGACCCTCGACAGCTTCCGGCAGATCCTCGACGGCAGTCCGATCGGGCGATACACCATGAACTCTGCCGTTGTTGCCGGCGGATCAACATTGATTGCCCTGATCCTCGGTGTCCCGGCTGGCTACGGCATCGCCAAATCGCAACAACGGGGCATGCTTGGCTTTGTCCTCATCGCCCGCATGACGCCTGCCCTCTCCTATCTGATCCCTTGGTTCATCATGTTCCGAGCAATTGGCCTGAACAACACGTTGACAGCCCTCGTCATCACACACCTCGTCATCGGGTTGCCAGTCGTAATCTGGGTGATGGTTGGCTTCTTTGACGGGCTTCCGCGCGACCTGGAGGAAGCCGCTGCCGTCGATGGAGCCAGTCCATGGCAGGCTTTCTGGCATGTGGCGTTACCGCTTGGCCGGCCAGGAATTGTTGTTGCCTCGCTCCTCGCCTTCATCTTCTCGTGGAACAACTTCATCTTCGCCGTCGTCCTTGCCGGGCGCGAGACACGTACCCTGCCGGTCTTGGTCTTCAACACCCTGACCTTCGAACGCCTCGCCTTCGGGCCTTTGGCTGCCGCCGCGATCCTCGTGACTCTTCCCGTCCTGATCGTCACCGTCCTGGTGCAACGCCAGATCGTGGTGGGCATGACCGCAGGCGCCGTAAAGTCGTAGCCAAACACAATCCGGACGAAGATGGTTACCGCCCACCCACTCCACGCCCGCGCCCTTGACCTCCTATGCGCCGGCACGGGCAACCCAAACGCCACCTTCCGCGATGGCCAGTGGGATGCCATCCGCCACCTCGCCGATGGGGACGGGCGACTCCTAGTTGTCCAGAAGACCGGGTGGGGCAAGAGTTTCGTCTACTTCATTGCCACCAAACTCCTGCGTGAGGCCGGTAACGGCCCAACCCTTCTCATTTCGCCTCTCCTCGCCCTGATGCGCAACCAGATCGAGGCGGCTTCCCGGATGGGTGTCGTCGCCGAGACGATCAACTCCACCAACCAGGATGACTGGCACCCGGTGGCAGAGCGGGTCAGGCGCCATGAGGTCGACATCCTCCTCATCTCCCCCGAACGCCTAGCGAACGCCGAGTTCCAAGCCACCGTCCTCGACACCATCGCCTCACGCGTCGGCATGGTTGTCATTGACGAGGCCCACTGCATCTCCGACTGGGGCCACGACTTCCGCCCGCAGTACCGCCAGGTTGAACGCCTCTTGAGGCGCCTGCCTGCCCAGTCGCGCCTCCTTGCCACCACCGCCACCGCCAACGATCGCGTCATCGCCGACCTGCGCGAGGTCCTGGGTCACGACCTGACGATCACCCGGGGCGACCTCGCCCGTCCGTCGCTCACCCTGCAGGCGATCAGCATTCCCAATCGGGCCAACCGCCTCGCCTGGCTTGCCGACCACCTCGGCGACCTGCCCGGCAGCGGGATCATCTACGCCCTCACCAAGTCCGACGCCTACCGCATCGCCATCTGGCTTCGGTCAAAGGGGCACGCCGTTGACGCCTACACTGGTGGTGACGAGAACGACCGTCGCATCGCCCTCGAACAGGCCCTTCTGGAGAACCACGTCAAGGCCCTCGTCGCCACGTCCGCCCTCGGCATGGGCTTCGACAAGCCCGACCTCGGCTTCGTCGTCCACTTCCAAGTGCCCGGATCGGTCGTCACGTACTACCAACAGGTCGGTCGCGCCGGCCGGGCACTCGACGACGCCTACGGCATTCTCCTGCATGGCCGGGGCGACACGGATATCACCACCTGGTTCATCAACGCCGCCTTCCCGGCGCGCAAGGATGTCGAGGGCATCCTCGAAGCCCTCCGAAACGCGACCGGCGGTGCGTCCATCCCCGATCTCGAACGTCTGGTGAACCTCGGCCGCGGGCGCATCAACCACGCCCTGCTGTTGTTGGGGCTTGAGTCGCCGTCGCCGATCGCGAAGGAAGGATCGCGCTACTTCCTCTCCCCAGCCCCATTGCCAGAGGCATTCTGGGATCGCGTCAAACGCATCACCGACATCCGCGAGGCCGAACAGGCGCAGATGCAGGCCTACGCCACCCTCCCGTTTGGCGACCACATGCGCTTCCTCATCGATGCCCTCGACGGTGATGCATCCGATGTTCCCCCGACACGCCTGCCACCCATGCCCGAAACCGTCTCGGAAACAACCGTCCGCGAGGTCGTAACTTTCCTGCGACGCACCCACTTGCCGATCGAACCACGACGCCAATGGCCGGCAGGGCCGAGTCCCGCGTGGGGCCTGAAAGGCAACATCCCCGACAGGTATCGCGCCGAAGAAGGCCGTGCCCTCAGTCTATGGGGCGACGCCGGATGGGGCGACACCGTCCGCCGGGGCAAGTATGAAGCCGATGAGTTTGGCAACGACCTCGTGGAAGCCTGTGCCGGCATGATCCGCGAGTGGAGGCCTACCCCGGCCCCTACGTGGGTCACCTATATCCCATCCCTGCGACACCCCAGCCTCGTGCCATCGTTCGCCCGGCGCCTAGCCACCGCCCTGGGATTGCCATGCATCGACGCGATTACCAAGACGGTCGATCGACCAGAACAAAAACACATGTCCAATAGCGCGCAGCAACTGCTGAACCTCGACGGTTCACTAGAGGTTAACCAGAGGGCGGTTCAATCCGGACCGGTCATCCTCGTCGACGACATGGTCGACTCTCGATGGACCTTTACCGTTGGCGCGTGGCTTTTGCGATCATCTGGCAGCGCCGAGGTCTTCCCAGTCGCCCTCTCGCAGACAGGTTCCGACGAGTGACCACCGCCGTCTCACCAGATACTCAGGCAACCCTGCTCCTGACTGCACCTCTCACGACCACGGCGAAGGCACCCGCGGACTCCCTTCTCAAGCCCCCCGAGTTCCGCAAGGTACAGGCCCGCGTTGCCGACTCAGGCCATGCAATCGGCGACTTCCTTGGCAGGGATGCCTCGCCCCTCATCGACGCTTACGACGACCTCGTGCCCGCGTCACGACTGCACGACCTCCTCGGCCGGGGCTTCCGCTTGGCGCAGGCCCTCGACCAGTGGGCCGCGCGCAGCATCTGGGTACTCGGCGTGACCGATGAGGCGTATCCATCGCGCCTGCGTACCCACTTCGGCAACGACGCCCCGCCTCTTCTTTACGGGTGCGGCAACCCTGACCTTCTCGAGGCCGGTGGCCTTGCCGTCGTCGGGTCGCGCGACTGCGACGAAGACACCCTTGCGTGGACTACCGAGGTCGGCCGTCGCGCCGCACGTTCGCGGTGCCAGATCGTTTCCGGTGGCGCGCGCGGTGTCGATATCACCGCGATGGCCGGGGCCCTTGATGCCGGTGGCACCGCGTGCGGGGTCCTGTCCGACACCCTCTTCCGCGACGTCCTCGACGTCACCTACCGCGACTACCTACAGAACGACACCCTTGTCCTCATCTCGCCGAATGACCCGCGCCAACGTTTCTTCACTTCGTTGCGGATGCAGCGGAACAAGTACGTCTACGCCCTCTCGGACACTGCCCTCGTCGTCGCGACCGGATTAAAGCAAGGTGGCACCTGGGCCGGCGCCGACGAGCAACTCCGGAGACTACGCCACGTACCCGTCTACGTCCGCGTCCCCCCGCAACCGTCACCCGGACTGAGTGCCCTCGAACGCCTCGGCGCCCACCCGTGGCCGGAACCTGCGACACCCGTGGAGTTCGCGCGCCTCGTCCGCAACACCGCCCCGGGATCACCCAACGCCCCCGAAACGCCGACCGCATCAGGTAATGCACCGGACGAGGCACCGGCCACACCCCCGGCCGCAGTCCAACGATCGCTCTTCGACCTCTAGCCGTCAGACAATCGTTGTAGCGGTGGATATCCCAACCTGACCTTCGCCACCGCCTCCATATGGTCGGTGCGCGCGAGGCGAATGTCAGCATGATCCCTCTGCCACTCGCGCCTGAAAGGAGAACGCCATGGCCAAGTACTGGGTCGCGATCCATCATCCCGCCGACTTCGACGCGATGACCGTTCACGACCCGGAAATGGGCCACGCCATCGACGAACTGATCGATGCGATGGTCGCTGCCGGCGTGCGCACGTTCGTTGGCGGACTGCAGAAGTTCACCCTTGCGAAGTCCGTGACGACCGATGCCGACGGGCACGTGACGGTCACGGAGGGCCGTACATGAAGGGGACCGAACACGTGGCCGGGCTCTGGGTCCTCGACGTCGCAAGCCTAGAGGCAGCCCTCGAGTAGGGGCGCAAGGCCACGATCGCCTGTCGCGCGCCCGTCGAGGTTCGCCCCTTCCACTGAACCCACGAGGCTACGGTTCCCCCCTCTCGCAGCAGCGGG
>CANFGH010000069.1 GCA_947446285.1 Chloroflexota bacterium | reverse complement strand
GGCGATACCGTCAGGGTGTTGGACGCACTTATCGAACCAGTCCATCAGGCCGGTATCTGGCCGGCGTATCTTTCCGAAGACGTTCAGCGAATTCACGGGAACGTCGAGGACCCGGCCACGCTGCGGGACGCCCTCGACGGGGTCGACGCAGTCATTCATCTCGCCGCGTACCAAGACTACTTGCCAAATTTCAGCAAGTTCTTTCATGTCAACGCCGCTGGAACGGCACTCCTCTACGAACTTCTCGTTGCCGAACCAACGCTTCGGAGAAACCTCCAGAAGGTCGTGGTTGCGACGTCCCAGGCGGTTTTTGGGGAAGGCCGGTACCTCTGTCCCGTGCACGGTGTGCAGTTTCCCGGACAACGCACGTCGGCACAATTGGACGCACGCGACTGGGAACCACGATGCCCGGTTGGTGGCGAACCCATGGTGCCCCAAGCCACGCGCGAGGACGACCCCCCACGACCACACAACCAGTACGGGATTTCCAAACTCTCCCAGGAACTGATCGCCCTCAATCTTGGGGCGCGGTATGACATTCCGACGGTGGCGATGCGCTACAGCATCACCCAGGGTCCTCGGCAAAGTTTCACAAACCCGTACTCAGGTGCACTCAGGATCTTTGTCCAGCGGGTGCTCCATGGTCGGTCGCCGGTTGTGTACGAGGATGGCATGCAGCTGCGTGACTACGTTCCAGTGTGGGATGTTGCGCGCGCGAACCTCCTTGCTCTCGACGACCCTCGAGCCAACTTCCGCGCCCTGAACGTCGGCGGAGGGAAGGCAATCACCGTACTCGACTACGCCCAAGTCGTCGCAAGAGGCCTCCGGGTGCCAGTGTCAACGGAAGTGCCTGGGCGGTTCCGTGTCGGCGACACGAGACACATCCTGTCGGACATCTCAGGTCTCCAAGCCCTTGGATGGGAACCGATGCACACGTTGGAAGAGGCCGCTGCCGGGTATGCCACGTGGGCCCAGGCGCAGGCGGGGTTCCGGGACTACTCCGAGCAGGGCTTCCGCACGATGACCGACCAAGGTGTCCTCCGCGACGCCCGCTGAGAGACGACACGCCTCCATTCGGAAACTAGCCTGTCGCCGACGACCCTCGCAGGGCGGATGCCCACAATTGCGCCCGCCTCAACGCGCGCTTCGATCGAGGCAGGCGGTTCGCGTCACCCTGTCTGGTCAAGGCTGCGATGGTCTGGTCGGTGGACAGACCAGCCGAGTGCATTGACCGGCAGAAGTTCCAGAGCCAATCCGGGTTGAACCACGTCTCCCTGGCGACCCGGTTCACCACCGGTCGAAGACGGTCCCGATCGGCAAGCGATGCCAAGTCAGGCTCCACCCCTTCATAGTCCGTAGCCCGAGCCATCGCGAACCGGACACCACCGACCAGACTGACTCCCAGTACGACCCCGGCGAAGA
The DNA here is from genome assembly GCA_947446285.1 of Chloroflexota bacterium. Classification (GTDB taxonomy): domain Bacteria; phylum Chloroflexota; class UBA11872; order UBA12225; family UBA12225; genus UBA12225. The sequence continues at coordinate 13,601 of CANFGH010000069.1, read as the reverse complement.
CCAGCGACGACGCAATGGAGTCTGTTGGCGCGATCGAGCAGCACTGGCCGAACAGGAAGACGTACGCGCCTTCCCGGACGCCAAAACCCCCGAGTGATACCGGCACCAACTGGATCGCTGAGATGACTGGGATGAGGACAAAACAGACCCCGATTGAAACCGGTGCGCCGACCGCCAGGAACCCAGCCCACGCAACCGCAACCACGAGGGCTTGAAATAGGACGGACAACGCGAAGACCGCAATGACGGTCCAAGGGTCTGACAAGGTTCGACCCAGCGATTCAACACTGCGCGCGATTGAACCGCGCCGGCCCGACTGTCCTAGCCGTCCGACAAGGAACCTGCGGATTCGTGGAACTGCAAACATGGCGGTCAGGACGATGAACCCGAACATGACCGCGCCGACGCCCGAGCCCACGACACCGACGAGGTCCTGCCGTGCGACCAGCGCGACCGACGCCGTCGCGCCCAGCGCGAGACCGGCAAGCAACCGCTCTCCCGCGATTGAGGCGACCACGACCCCGAGGCGGCCAGTCTGACGGCCGATTGCGTGCGCCCGGGCAACGTCGCCACCAATGTTTGACGGGAGAAAATTGTTGAAGAAAAGGCCAACCAGGTACGCGTCTGCGAGGCGAGCCAGGCTGACATCCTGATCGACGGATCGCAGCAGGAGTTGCCACTTCCACGCGCTGACGATGACGGCCGCGATGGTCAGCACCAGGGCAAGTCCCAACGACATCGGATCAGCCCCGGCGAGGGTTTGCCACACGTCGCCTCCACCCAGTCGCCAGAGAAGGGTGCCGAGGAGCGCGATGCTGACAACCGGGCGAAGCAGTACGCCCGCGAGCGTCCGGCCAGGGGTCACGTGCTGGTCCCATTCTGGCCACCGTTCGATCCGCCAACCCGACCGATGTCACTTGCCTCGCTCACCGCCGGTCGTTCCGGCCGCCGGGTTGATGCGCGGACCCTCATGATCGTCGCCACGGTGATCACGATGATCCCAACGGCCCCGCACACCCATAATGCAACGCTCACATCGGCGACCAATTGACTGCCAATCGCCGAGTAGGCAATCGTTGCGGGCGCTTGACCGACACCGGTCGCAAGGATGAACCGCGACAGAGGCATCGGCGTGAGACCGGCGGCAAAACTGACCGCCCGGAAACTCACTGGCGGGATCAGCCTCGCAACGAATACCGCCTGCGTGGCGTTTCCCGCACTCAAGCGATCAACGAGTGCCAGGGCACTCTCTCCGGCAAGGCGCTTCACAAACGGACGTCCGAGGCGTCGTGCAAGGGTGAACCCAATCACCGACGCACACATCGCACCGGACCAAGACAGCAGGGCGCCCCACCAAAGGCCATATACGAGGCCATTGGCAAGGGTGATCGCGACCGTCGGGATTGGCATCGGAATTGCCTGGACGCTCATCAATAGGAATGAAATCACTGGCGCCCAAGCGCCATACCCCCGCACGAAGGTCGCGACCTGCTCAAGGCTGTCAACTCCAGCGACACCCGCCCGAAGTACCGCCCACGTACTGACCGAAACCGTGATGACCAAACCGCTTGCCACGCCAAGGGCTACGAGATCTCCAACACGGCGCCTGGACCCGTGGGACCCGCGGGTGGCAAAGAACAGCATGATCGTCAGGCACGCGAGCGGAAATCCAATGAACGGCGCGCGCGATATCCATGCGTAGGTCAGGTAATCGATCGAAGGGTTGCCTTGGATCGGCGTCAGCATCGAAAAGTACGCCGCAAACGGGCGATACATGAGCCCCGAAATGCGGTAGTAGGTGTCCGGAAACGACGGGAGCCAAACGACCCCGGTCGCGTTTCCGGTGGCATTCAGCACAACCACGAGACTTGTGACGAGGTACGCGAGCGCGACGGACCCAACCATGAACGTGCCCACCGAGGCAATGCCCCGGTGGGCAGGGGAAACCTGAACCGGAGGCTTCGTCGAGACTTCGGGCGTTTGCGCACCCACCTCACTTACCGCGTTGCCGCCGGTTCGGTTACCCATTTTCGAAAAGTGTGCCTGACACTACGCGCCTTGGGTCTTCGGGGTGGCCTCGTCATTTCCCCACTCGACCCATGATCCCGCGTAGTTGCCAACCTTCGGGTAGCCGAGCAACCGTAGGACCAGGTAGGAAACCGAGGAACGCTGACCGGTTTGGCAAAGCGCGTAGACCTCCTTGTCCTTCTTGACGCCCTTGCCTTCGTACAGCGCAGTCAACACCTCTGGCTCCCGAAGCTGCGTCGCCGAACCGAAGTTTTCCGTCCACTCGATGTTGATTGCACCAGGGATATGCCCACCGAACTTGGTCCGCACATCTTCGCCGCGGAACTCCGCAGGCGAACGAGCGTCAAGTACCACCTTGGTGGGATCGCCGATTGCTAAGGCACACTGGCCCTTGGTCGGCAGCTTCGACGGATCAAGCTTTGAGGCAAACGTGGCAGCTGGCGCGGAAACCGCGTCGGTTGACGTTGAGCCGGCCCACGCCTTCAGTCCGCCGTCGAGTACCGCCACGTTCGTGTGACCGGCGTACTCAAGGGTCCAGAACAGTCGCGCGGCTGGGGTCTCCTTGCCGTTGTCGTAGATCACGACCCGCGACGCGTTTGCAATCCCCTTCTGTCCAAAGAGGGCCTCAAGCTTCTCCTTGGTATCTGGAAGGTTCTTCGCTTGCGCGGGATCAAACGTCTCGACCACGGGAAGGTTGACGGCGCCGGGCAAATGCCCCTTCTCGTAGTCGGCTGCCGGACGCGCATCGATGATCCTGAGGCCGGCATCCGATGCGTGTTGCTTGAGCCAATCGGGACTGACGATCAGATTCGGATTGGCAAATCCCTTGGCTGCAACTGCCGGCGCTTTGGTTGGCTCGGCCGCTGGCGCCTTGGTCGCGACTGGTGCGGTCGCCGCAGACACCGGAGCGCTCGTCGACGCTGGATTCGCCGGGGCAGCGGGCTCGCTCGACGCCCCGCACGCGACCAGAACCGCCGCGAATGCACCACCCGCCCCAACCCCGATCGCCTGCCGACGGCCAAACCGACGGACAGCCGACCTCGTAGCTGCTGTGACCATCACCCGCTCCTTGGGCATAAAGAATAGTTCATTGATCAACTTTATGCATTTCAAAGGTACACGACACTCCCAGCGACTGTCAAGCCGCCCGGGGCGGAGGAGTGGCCAGTACCATTGCGTCACTGATGGTGGCGCTCATTCGCAGGCGTGCCGGACGACCTCCCGGACCGCATGAACCAACCGAAACTCGCGAGCGTCTCCTCGACGTTGCGGCCGATGTATTCGCCGACAAGGGCTATCACGGGACTGCCGTGGACGAGATTGTCCGGCTGTCCAACTCATCCAAAGGCGCCTTCTACTTCCACTTCCCGCACAAGCAAGGCATCTTCAGCGCCCTTCTCGCCCACCTGGTCGACCGACTGATCGGGCGGATCGAGACCCGCCTCGCCATGGCGCCAGACCCCATCGCTCGCCTTGACCTGGCGTTGTCAATCGTGGTCGATGCGTTCGGGCAGCGGCGACGGCTCGCGCGCCTCTTGCTCGTCGAAGCGGTCGGGCTTGAGGAACGCCTCGTCGGCATCCATGCCCGGTTCATCACGGTCATTGCCCATCACCTTGACGATGCCGTGCGACATGGTGCAATCCCGCACCAGGACACGGAACTCGCCGCGACCGCATGGATGGGAGCGCTGAACGAAGTCGTGCTCAGGTGGCTCTACACCGAAAAGCCGCACCCGCTTGAGGACACATTGCCAAGCCTGCGCGGGTTGCTCCTTCGCAGCGTGGGTGCCACGATCCCGACCCCACCGGGAACAAAACCGGACTGAGTGCCGACGACGTCTGGCACTGCAACGTGGAATTGCCGACCGCCAGTCTATTATTGCCACGGGAGACCGCTCGTCAGCTTCGCGGTCACCGATCCCAAGGAGACAGGCATCATGTTTGGCGACGCCAGCAAGCTCACGGTTGTTCTCGGTGCATCGGGTCGACGGTCCCTTCTCGGCGCTGGTCTCGGAAGCCTGGCTGCCCTCAGCCTTGCATCGTGCGGCTCAGAGGCTCCGGCACCGGCACCGGCACCGGCAACAAAGGCGCCAGCGTCGGCGCCAGCGTCGGCGCCGACCACCTCCGCCCCGACGGTGGCGCCCACGGCCAAGCCATCCGTCCCACTCAGCCTGCGCCTCTCGTGGATCAAGAACACCGAGTTCGCTGGAGTGTTCGCCGCCATGGAGAAGGGGTTCTACAAGGACGAAGGCATCGACCTCACGGTCAATCCCTCGGCCCAGAATCTTCCGGAGGTCCAGGCGGTCGCCGGCAAGACAGATACGATAGGCCTCTCCGGTGGCGCGTCGCTGATGCTCGCCCGTGCCCAGGGCGTGCCGGTCAAGGCGTTCGGCGCAGTCTTCCAGAAGGGTCCGGGATGCTTCCTCTGGCAGAAGAAGTCGGGGATCACCGGCATCGCCGACTTCAAGGGCAAGAAGATCGGTCACCAGCAGACGGCACGCGCGAGCACGGAAGCCATGTTGACGATAAACAACCTCAAGGTCGAGGACGTCACGCTGATCCCGGTGGGGTTTGATGTGCAGCCGTTGTTGACCGGACAGGTGGACATCCTCACTGGCCTTGTGACCAACCAGGTCATCAGTCTCGAGGGTGCGGGGGAATCGATCGGCTACGTTCCGTACGCGGACCTTGGGTTCGGCTTCTACTGGAACACCCCGTTTGCGCTTGACGAGACGATCAGCCAGAAGAAGGACCTCTTGATTGCCTGGACCAGGGCGACCGCCCGGGGGTGGGAGTACGCCATCCGGAATCCGGACGAGACAGCCAAGATTGTTGTTGACAAGTATGGCGAAGGGCTCAAACTCGACAACCAGCTCCTGGAACTCAAGCGCGAGACCCCACTCATCCAGACCGATTTCACGAAGCAGAAGGGGCTCCTCTGGATGGATCGCGCGGTCTGGCAATCCGGCCATGACCTCCTGCTCAATCGCACCAAGCAACTGGAGAAGGCGCTCAACATCGACGACGTGATGACGCTCGACATCCTCGACAAAGTCGGCAAAATCGGGGCGTGAACCCGCTCGCCGGGGACCAACCGCAATTGCCTGGCGACGAACGGTCTGGCTTGCATGCCAGTCCATCAAGAGATGCCCTGCAATTCCGTGACTGCCACCTCACGTTCACCCCGAAAGGAGGGCGTGAGGTCCCCGCAGTCGCGCGACTGACCCTGTCCGTCGGCGATGGCGAATTCGTCGCAATGGTCGGTCCCTCAGGATGCGGCAAGTCGACTGCCCTGCGACTTGCCACGGGCCTGCTCGTGCCTGATCGTGGTGTGGTCACGGTGCTCGGCACGTCACCCGATCAGGCACGGCGCAAGCGTCTCGGCGGGGTGGTGTTCCAAGACCCAGCCCTGCTACCGTGGCGGACCGTCCGCGAGAACGTCGGATTGCCACTTGAAGTCGCCGGCGTCTCACGCGTCAACCGGGCGGACGCCGTTGATCGGGCAATCTCCCAAGTCGGCCTGACCGGGTTTGAGGACGCGAGGCCTGATCAATTGTCTGGCGGAATGCGGCAACGGTGCGCACTGGCCCGGTGCTTGACGAGCGAACCGCGGTTCATCCTCATGGACGAGCCATTCAGCGCCGTCGACGAACTCACTAGGGACAGGCTGAACCTCGAACTGCTCGAGGTATGGGCACGGACTACGGCGGCCATCCTCTTCGTGACGCATAGCATTGAGGAAGCAGTCTTCCTCGCCGACCGAGTTGTGGTAGTGAGCCGACGCCCCGCGCGCGTGGTCTCCGAGTTCACGATCCCTCTCGTCCGGCCGAGACCTCTCTCGCTCAAGCGCGACCCCCTGACATTCGGCATTGTCTCTCGCATCCGCCTGGCACTTGAGGAAGCCAGCCGATGACGCAGGAAGGGCATCCAGCCAACCGGCAACCGTCCGGCTTGGCCATGCGCAGGGGGTTCGGGCGGGTCTTCCTCAGCGTTGGCGGGCTTGCGGCGATCCTCCTGGCGTGGGAAGCGTCGGTTGCACTCTGGAACATCCCCATCTACGTGCTTCCGGCACCGACCATAATCGCCGTGCAAATCGAGCGGGATCGGGCACTCCTGGTTCGTCATCTGCAACCGACTTTGCTGGAGGCGGTGGGAGGCTTTGTCATCGGCAACGTGATCGCGACCGGTCTCGCCGCCGCGTTCGTCTACGCGCCGCCCCTCTCACGCGTGCTGTATCCGGTGGCAATCGGACTTCGCACCATTCCGCTGGTGGCGATCACTCCACTGCTCGTGGTCTGGCTTGGCAACGGCTACGCACCAAAAATCGCGATCGCCGCCCTCATTTCGTTCTTTCCGACCTTGGTGAACATGTCCCGGGGATTCGCATCACCTTCCGCAGACCAACTTGAACTCATGCATGCGCTGGCAGCCTCCCAGTGGCAGGTCTTCCGACTGGTCCGGTGGCCGGCAAGCCTTCCCTACTTGTTCGCGTCGCTCAAGATTGCGGCAACCAGTTCCGTACTCGGAGCGATTGTCGCCGAATGGATTGGCTCGGACCGGGGACTGGGCTATCTCATCGTCGCAGCGACGTTCGAATACCGGGTCGCTCGCCTGTGGGCAACAATCGCGGTTTCCACTGCCTTGGCACTCGCGGCGTTCCTGATGGTCGTTGCGGTCGAACGCCTGGCAATCCCGTGGCGCAGCGAGGCAAACGAATAGCCTTGGACGTCTCACCACGTAGCGCGTTTGCATGAGGCAATCGCATGAACCGAGCCGGTGCAGGCATCCGGGTGTGCGTCGCAGTGACCGTCGGCCGGATGGGATACGATTTGACTGACATGCGGGACACCAGCGGACCGTTCGCTTTCGAGGGTGATGCAGTGGCCCGGTCACTGTTGAAACCCGCCCAAGACGCGCCCACCAGAACGTGGTGATCGATGACAAGGATGGACCCGCACAGCATTCATCCGCCCATGGGGGGGACCGTGCGGTCCGCGTGGGAGAACAGGTCATCGAGACCCAGCGAACCGGTCTTGACACGGATGACCACCTGGGCCGGACTCTTCGTCCTCGGGTGCCGGCACCTCGGTCAACGATTCGGCGCATCCACCCTCCACCGGGGCTCCGGACCAGGCAGCACGGCTGGTCAGGAACGTGAACGTCCAGAGGGTGGGCGGCGGTCTTCCCGGATTGAACCGGAAGGCACTGCCTCTCCGCGCACCGCGTCCGTGCAAGGTCTTTCCATGGCCGGTTCGCGTATCGGCAGTGCCCGACTGGCAGGGATCGTCGGGACCTGCTTCGTTGTCGGTTTCGCCGGAGTACTGGCGGCGACCTCGGACGCGATGCATGTTCCCGGCACACGAACCATAGAGGCGATCACCTCCCGCATCAGGCTCAGTTCAAGGAGCGCCGAAGCGTCCTATGTTCCTCCTTCGTCAGCGCGGACGCCATTGCGAACGGTCAGCAGTGAAACGGTCCCGCCTTCCCAGCCAGCCCGTGACACGGCGGAACCAGCGGTGCCCGGGGCGACGCTGCCTCCGCCTCCCGCATCAGCACGCATCGGGCCGGTGACACACGTGTGGCAGACATGGAACAACTGCGGTCCCGCCACCATCACGATGGCGCTCTCGGCCCTGGGGCGAGCTGAGACGCAGATCGCCGCCGTGAACTTCCTCAAGACAAGCAAGGATGACAAGAATGTCGGCCCATCCGAGTTGGTCGCCTATGCCCGTTCGCGCGGTCTCGATGCGGAGTGGCGGGTCGGCGGCGACGTCACCATCCTGAAACGCCTGCTCGCCGAGCGCATTCCGGTGATTGTCGAAGTCGGGTTCAACCCCGAGGGCAAGGACTGGATGGGGCACTATCGCCTGCTTGTCGGGTACGACGACGCCACCGCCCGGTTTACGGCGTATGACAGTTATCTTGCCCCTGGCGTCAATGTGCCGCAACCGTATGACACGTTGGATGGCGACTGGCGCGCGTTCAACCGCACCTTCATTCCGATCTACCGCCCCGCGCAAGCTGAGACCGTCATTGCAATCGCCGGTTCCGCAGACACGGAACCGCAGAACCTCCGGGCTCTGGCGACCGCAACCAGGGAACTCACTGAACGCCCCAAGGACGCGTTCGTCTGGTTCAACCAAGGCATGAGCTTGACCGCGCTTGGTCGCACCGCTGACGCTGCTGCGTCCTTTGACCAAGCGAGGCTGCTGAAACTGCCTTGGCGGATGCTCTGGTACCAGTTCGGTCCGTTTGACGCCTACCTCGCCGAAGGTCGGTTGGATGACGTGCTCACGCTGGCGAACGCCAACCTCGCCCAGACCCCCGACCTCGAGGAAAGTCACTTCTTCAAGGGACGGGCGTTACAGGAGGCCGGCCGGTTTGCCGAAGCCCGCGCGTCGTATCAGCGCGCGCTCGCAGCAAACAGCCGCTACATCCCCGCGTACCACTACCTCTCGACCCTCCCCAAGTAGCTTGGTCGGTTCCCCAAGATGGGCTCCGGTATCCGGGCCAATCACTTGAAGCGAGACGCCTCCGGATCACTAGCGTCAAACGCCACCGACGCGATATCCCGCCAAAGTTGGTCAGGAATGGACACGCGTGCGAGTTCCACCGTCTGGTCAATGCGTTCCGGCCGGGTCATGCCGATGATGGTCGACGTGACGCGCGGGTCACGCACGCTGAATTGCAGGGCAACAGCCGCCAACGGCACCCCATGGGATTCGGCGATTGCCGCGTACTCCCGGGTTCGTGCAACCATCACGTCCGACGCCGCCTGGTACGCATACCGCGCATATGCATCCGGGCCCTTCGCTAGCATCCCGCTGCCGTAGGGTGCAGCATTCAGCACGGCGACACCGTGCGCACTGGCAACCTCGAGCAACGCGTCGGCACTCCGGTTGAGCAGCGTGTACCGGTTGTGGGTAATGACTGCATCAAACGCACCGGTCTCCACATACCGGATCTCCTGGTCAATCGGCCCACCCGCCACCCCAAGGACCTCAATGACCCCTTCCGCTTTCAGTTCCTGCAAGACCTCAAGCGGGCCACCCTTCGACATGATGTGCTCGAAGGTGGTGTGCTCCGCGTCGTGAAGGTGCACGAGTTGCAACCGGTCCACACCGAGCAGACGGAGACTTCTCTCGACGGAGCGTCGCATCTGGTCACCGCTGAAATCACCCGTCTTGAGATCCCGGTCGGCCTTCGTGGCGACCACGACCCCATCCGGGATCCCACCGCTCTCCCGGATCACCAAGCCGATCCGACGTTCACTTTCGCCATCGCCGTAGGACGCCGCCGTATCAATGAAGTTGATGGGGCCCTTGAAAATCGCGCGGACCGTTTCAAGGGCACGATCCTCGGGAACCGAGTAGGCGAATGTATCAGGCATGTCACCAAGGGGTGCACACCCCACACACAGGTTCGTGACCCGCAGGGAGGTCCGCCCGAGCGCAGACACGTGCAACCATGGTCCCGATTCCCCCGCCGAGTGCTTGTCCACCGGTACAGCCATCGCAAAGTGCCCTCCAGGTTCGCACGCCATCACGGCGGCGCGTCGATAACGGGTCAATCGTGCACACTCCATGTTCCGCAAGGCGGTCAGATGTGCGCCCGGGTCAGTGTACGCACGGGTGTGCCACAATGCCCCGAGGCGGGGGGTTGGGCGAGCGCGACCATTGCTCGCCAGCGGTTTTCCTTTCATCAATGCAAGCGTTTGGGGAGAGCGATCATGGCCATCAGTGAGATGACACCCACCACGTCTGGAAGCGGTGAGCATGCGACCATTGGTGCTGATGAGCTGCGGTCATTTGCCCGCGACGGCTATGTCATCGCCCGTCACTTCTTTTCACCCCAGGAAGTCGCGTCGATCACTTCCGAGGTCACGCGTTTGCACCGCGACAATCTCGATTTGCCCGGTTGCTTCAAGCGGGTAGCGATCGAAGACGCAACTGATCCGTTGCAGGCCTACCCACGCATGATGCACCCGCATCGGCAAAGCGGTGTTCTCCAATCCTTTCTGCTCCATCCCAGGCTTGGGGTTGCCCTCGGTCAACTCCTCGGCGAACCGGCCATCGCCACCCAGTCAATGTTCTATTGGAAACCTGCCGGAGCACGCGGCCAAGCCCTTCACCAGGACAATTTCTACCTCAAGGTCCACCCGGGAACGTGCTTGGCGGCGTGGGTTGCCATCGACCCTGCCGATCGGGAAAACGGCGGCCTGAACGTCGTTCCCGGTAGCCACGACATGGACCTCTTTTGCCCCGAGGAAGCGGACCCCGAAGTGAGTTTCACGCGGGAGTTCGTGCCCGTCCCGTCAGGCCTGGTGCCCGTCGCACCCGACCTCGCGGCGGGTGATGTCCTCTTCTTTGGAGGCAATCTCATCCACGGGTCCGAACCAAACCGGACAACCGACCGGTTCCGGCGCAGTTTCATCTGCCACTACATCGGCGAGTCGGCGCGGGAACTTAGCCGTTGGTACCGGCCGATCTACCGGTTCGACGGATCCGAGGTGACCGTCGATGATGCGACCGGCGGTGGCCCCTGCGGCGACGTCGTGGTCGGTGGCCCGCACTGAACCACGATGCCTGAACCGCCGCGATACCTCCAGAATCTGAATGCCTCGCAGCGTCAGGTCGCGACCCGTCCGGACGGACACCTGCTTGTCCTCGCGGGTCCCGGTGCTGGGAAGACACGCGCCCTCACCGCCAGGATCGGGCATCTTCTGGTCGCACGGCAGATCCCGGCCCGCGAAATAGCGGCAATCACGTTTTCGCGTCGCGCCGGTGGGGAATTGCGGGAGCGCGTGGCCACGATGCTCGCACCCGGGGCAGTCGGAGCGATCCATTCTGGAGATGCGACTGCGGATAGGTTGCCTCGACCTGCCGTCTGGGCCGGAACGTTCCATGCGTTTGGTGCACGGATCCTGCGCGCGGGTGGGGCGCGCACCTTCGGGCGCACACGTGACTTCTCCATCTACGACGATGACGACACCGAGCGGACCGTGCGCCGGGTGCTGACTGCGCTTGGCATGCGAGGTGGCAGCACAAAGACGAGGGAGACCGCACACGAACCAGAGGAACCATCGCGAACCCGGTCCGATGTCGTTGCGGCGACCATGCGCGCCATTTCGCTTCTCAAGCGGACGGCGCGTCCGCATCCAGACGAAACCTCGGCAGCCCGCGACATCGACGCGCTTTTCGCTGCGTACGAACAGGAACTGGCCCAGGCGAACGCGTTCGACTTTGACGACCTGGTCGCCCTGTCTGCCCTCGCACTCGGTGCCGATGACGATCTGCTTGCACGTGTCCGTGCCCGGACGCGGCACCTCCTGGTTGATGAGTTCCAGGACACGGATCCTGCGCAGGAACGTCTCATCGCCCATCTCAATCCACCAGACCTGTGCGTGGTTGCCGACCCCGAGCAAAGCATCTATGCATTCCGCGGCACGAGCCCGCTGGTTGTGGAGCGCTTCCTTGACACGTGGCACCCGGCAACGATCATCCGCCTTGAACAGAACTACCGGTCCACGCGACGCATCGTCGCGGTCGCCCAGCGCCTGCGCGACGCCTCACCCGCTGCCGCGAGAACTGACACGCAATCCATGGCGCGGGAGGGCTCCACCCGAAACCACCCGCCGCGACTGCGTCTCTGGACCGAAAACGACGTTGGGGATCAGATCCGGTTCTGGACCACGAACCACCCGGACCGGGAAGCCGCATTGATCGTCGCGGATATCGAGAAACGACTTCGCGAAGGGTTCCCTCCCTCGGAAATCGCCGTCCTGACCCGCACGCATGCACAGATGCGCCCAATTGAAGCCGCCTTGCTCAAAGTCACCGACTTGCCGTTCGTTGTCATCGGTGGTGTGGCATTCTTCGGCCGCGAGGAAGTCCGTGACGTCCTGGCGTACCTGCGGGTTGCTCGAACGGATGACGACGCGGTGGCATTCTGGCGGATCGTGAATACCCCGCGCCGGGGTTTGGGTCCTGCAATGGTCATTGCGATCGGCCGGGAGATGCTGACGGTCGACGCCCCAACGCGCACCCCCGTTGGGGCCTTGCGTCGCCTGACCGCCGCCGGGCGCGCACCCGAGGGTGCGTATGACCTTCTCGCGATCATTGATGAGCTTCGAGCACAACTCGCCTCCGGTTCCCGCCTCCCCGATCTCGTCCGGTCAGCGATCACCCTTGCTAAGTACCTGGCTCACCTCACGCTCACCCATCCCGACGACGCACGCGAGCGCGAGCGTCGGCTCGACACCCTTGCCGAGCTTGCGTCGCGCCATTCTGACCTTCGCCTGTTTCTCGACGAAGTGGTCCTGTCCACCCAGGTCGACGGTCCGCGCGAAGACATCGGGTCCGTCCGCCTCTCGACCGTCCACGCGGCGAAAGGTGCGGAGTTCGATCACGTCTATCTGCCAGGATGTGAACACGGCGTCTTTCCCTTGCGCTACCAACCAGTGCAGGGAGAGAGCGATGCTATGGGGTCGGCGCCAGTACCCTCGGATAACCCGGGGTCGGCACACTTGGCCGAGGAGCGCCGGATCTTCTACGTGGGCACCACGCGGGCACGCGTCTCGTTGACCCTCACAGCGTGCACATTCAGGCAAACCCGTCGCGCCGCGCCGTCGCGTTTCCTGACGGAAATCGGGTCCGACCTGCTGGTCCGGTGCGATCCCGGCACGTCCAACCCGGTGACCATCCCGTCGGCGACGGTGCGACGGAACAGCGAAAGCCACCCGGCCACCCGGACCCGGACGCTCACGGACGTAGAATCCACCGAATGACGCGTGGCATCGCCCTCAAGTCACGGTGGCTCTCGCAATGCTCATGAGGGCGATGCTTGCGGTCGGGGCGTCGGTGTGCACGGCAGTGGTCGCGCGGTTCATGCGTTCCGCGGTTGACACCTACCCTCGAGGCAGGATCCCAGGCGCAGCCGCATCATGCGAACCACCCGCGGTCCATGCGCAGTCACGGCTGGATCGCACCATGTCGTGGGGCATGGCCCATTGGTGGCTTGCCCGACATGCGGCCGCGCCATTGCGACGTCGTCCACGTCTCAGGCCTCCGACAATCCTGGTGCTTGACCACGGCCCGGGAGGCCTCGTCGGGGCGATTGCCAACGCGACCGCCCGCGACACCACGATCATTGCGAGCGACGGCACCTCAGGCATGGGTGCATTGGCGCGTGCTCGCGTCAAGGAAACTGCCGGGAGATTTGGTCTCGACGCGCGCGTCACCTTTGTCGAACAGTCAAGTCACGCGTTTCCCGTCATGCCCGGGTCGGTCGACCTGGTGATCAGTTCCGGCGGACTTCACAACTGGCCGGAACCTGAATGGACCTTCGCGGAAATCAGGCGCGTCCTCACCTCGTCTGGCAGGTTCGTGATCGCTGACGTGCGCCGCGACCTTCCGGTCGCCTTCTGGGTGCTTGTCCGTGCGTGGCAGTTTGCGATGGCACCCCAAGCCCTCGCGACGCTCGATGAGCCCTCGAGCAGTATCCGTTCGTCCTACACCGCCCAGGAACTTGCATGGTTGGCGGCGCGCGCGAAACTTCCGGACATCCGCATTTCG
>CANFGH010000068.1 GCA_947446285.1 Chloroflexota bacterium | reverse complement strand
TGGTAGGGACGATGGGTCTCGCAACCGACACGTCGTGCACCATGGGGCATGGCGTGCGTGGGGGTAGAGTATCCCCAAGTAGCGATGACCTCGGAACAGGGCGCTCCGATGCAGGTGAACGATGGCCCGGCACACTGGCGCCGGATTCCCGTGGACGAGGCCATGCGCGCGCTTCTGGCCGAGTTTGACCCGGTGGCCGATCACGAACGCGTGCCGGTTCAGGATGCGTTGGGGCGGACCCTAGTTGAGGACATTCCGGCACCCGCAGACGTCCCTCCGTTTGATTACGCGACGCTCGACGGCTATGCGGTCCGGGCATCAGACACGGATGGCGCCTCACTTGATCGACCCGTCGCCCTTGAGGTCGTCGGTGTCCTCGCCGCGGGTGCGGTCACGAGCAGGCCCTTGGGCACGGGCGAGGCGTACCGGATCCTGACCGGAGCGCCGATGCCGCCGGGTGCGGATGCGGTGGTCCCTTTCGAGGGGACTGACGGCAAGGGCTTTGGTGGGTGGGACGGCTCCGACGCGATGTCCTTGGGACTGGCGCAGGAACGGGTGGCGGTGCGAGTGCCGGTCCGCGCCGGTGACGATGTCCGCCGGCGCGCGGAAGACCAACGGTCGGGTGAGGTGCTGCTTCGGTCCGGGACGCGGGTTCGACCCGCTGAGGTCGCGGTGCTGGCGAGTGCCGGCATTCGCTCCGTGTGGGTGCACCGGCGGATTCGCATTGGGGTGCTCTCGACTGGCGATGAACTTGTGGCCCGTGACCATGTTGGTCCGCTTGGACCTGGCAAGATCAGGGACGCCAACGGGCCTGCCCTGCTTGCTCTGGCGTCGAGGGATGGCGCGGAAACGGTTGATCTCGGCCAGGCGCTTGATGAGCCCACTTCGGTTCGTGCTTCGCTGCTCTCGGGAGTTGAGCGTGGGTGCGACCTGTTGGTGACCTCGGGTGGGGTCTCGATGGGCGACCGTGACGTGGTCAGGCAGGTGATCCGCGATGCGGGAGCGGTTTCGATCTGGTCGATTGACGTGCGCCCTGGAAAGCCCTTCACATTCGGGCGGTTCCACGGCGTGCCAATCATGGCGTTGCCGGGAAATCCTGTTTCGGCGATGGTCACCTATGAGTTGTTGGTGAACCCGGTTGTCCGGCGCATGCAGGGAGATCGGGCGGCTGTTCCGGTCGAGGTGATGGCGATCGCAGACCATGAACTCCTGAATGACAGCGGTCGGGAGAACTTTGTCCGAGGGGTTGCGCGGATCGAGGGCGGAGACCGAGGGGCAATCGAGTGGCATGTGCGTCCCACAGGTCCCCAAGGCTCAGGCATCCTGACGTCGATGTCTCGTGCAAATTGCCTGATCCGGCTCTCGGCTGCCACGACGCACGTCGCACGGGGAGCGCGTGTCAGGTTGCGACTGATGGATGCGTTCCCGCTTTGGTAACCTTGTCCGATACGCCGAAGTTGTTGCCATGCCCGGTCTCGCGCGATGCGTGATGGTGGTGTGATGAGAAGTCCGGCCGGTGCTTGCCGGGCAAGTGCCAGATTGACCGGAAAGGGGGTGAGAGAATGGCAGTTGAGGCTGAAACCAGGCAGACGCTAATCAAGAAGTTCCAGCGCAACGGCGCGGATACCGGGTCACCGGAAGTCCAGGTGGCGTTGCTCACCGAGCGCATCAAGTCGCTGACCCAGCACCTGATTGCGAACAAGAAGGACGTGTCTTCACGGCGCGGATTGCAGCTCATGGTGGGCCAGCGTCGCCGGTTGCTGACGCATCTCACACGGATTGAACTGTCGCGCTACCAGTCCCTGATCGCGGAGCTCGGATTGCGCCGCTGACGCATCCCATGAATGGCAGGCGCGGTCGGTTGTTAGTTATTCCGTGCACACCGAGTGCCCGTACAACCGGCCCCGTTGGGAACGGATTAGCTAACAGACCGCGCACCGCGTCTGCCCTCGCGCCCAACGATGTGGCGCGAAGAGGAGACACGAATGGTGGGTACTGATCCCACACCTGCGGCCAGTCAACATGGCCCCGGACCATCGACAAGTGGTTCGTCCCGCATCGCTCCCGGAAATCCGATTGGTCGGGTTGTCCGCAAGGAAATTACGTTTGCCGGTCGGCAGCTGATCATCGAGACCGGAAAGCTCGCCGGACAGGCCGGTGGATCCGTGACGGTCCAGTTCGGTCAGTCCATTGTGCTGGCAACCGCAACGATGTCGCGGTCGCCGCGTGATGGCATCGACTTCCTCCCGCTGACCGTCGACTACGAAGAGCGCTTGTACGCCGCCGGCAAGATTCCCGGGAGCTACCAACGCCGTGAGGGGCGCGCCCGTGATGCGGCGATCCTTTCCGGTCGCCTGGTGGACCGGCCGATCCGGCCGCTGTTCCCGAAGGGCCTTCGCCATGACGTGCAGGTGATCATCACCACGCTGTCCACCGATCAGGAAAACGATCCGAGTGTCCTCGGCATCGTTGGTGCATCGGCCGCGCTCATGATTTCCGATATCCCGTGGGGGGGGCCGATCGGCGGGGTCCGCATGGGCTACGTCGACGGGCATCTGGTGGTCAATCCAACCCAGTCCCAACTCGCCAAGAGCACGCTGGACCTGATGATCGCGGCGACACCGGACGCAGTGATGATGGTCGAAGCGGGTGCGAACCGGGTCTCTGAGCGAGTGGTTCTCGACGCAATCGCGCAGGCACATGTCGAGATCCGTGCCCTCTGCGTCATGCAGGAGGAGCTGCGGGCCGAAATCGGCAAGGCCAAGCGTGAGTTCACGCCGTCCGAGACGCCGGCCGAGGTCAAGGCCGCGGTTGACGAGGCGCTTGCCGGTCGCCTTCATGCGGTCCTCTACCAGGCGGACAAGTCGACCCGAGAAGTCGGTCTCGATGCCCTCACCGCCGATGTGGTGGCGTCGTTGAAGGACCGTTTTGATGCGGGTGTCGTGGTGTCGGTGGTCGAAAGCCGGATCAAGACGGCGGTGCGGGACCAGATCCTGACGGCGAATATCCGTCCGGACGGGCGTGACACCAAGACCATCCGTGCGATCGTCTGTGAGGTTGGGGTGCTGCCAAGGACTCATGGCTCCGCGTTGTTCACACGTGGCCAGACGCAGGCGCTGTCAATCGCGACGCTGGGGTCGCCCGGTGATGCGCAGCGCATCGACTCCCTTGAGTGGCAAGACGAAGTGAAGCGCTACATGCATCACTACAACTTCCCGCCGTATAGCACTGGGGAGGCCCGTGCCCTCCGTGGCGTTGGCCGCCGTGAAGTTGGTCACGGGAACCTTGCCGAACGCGCCCTGTTGCCGGTGCTGCCGGCCGCGGACAAGTTCGGGTACACGATCCGGATTGTCTCGGAAATCATCGCAAGCAACGGTTCGACGTCGATGGCCTCGGTCTGCGGAAGCACGCTGTCGCTGATGGACGCCGGTGTGCCAATCGAGGCGCCGGTTGCGGGTGTTGCGATGGGACTGATCCTTGGTGCCGGTGCGACCGAAGGCAAGCATGCCGTCCTCACGGACATCCAAGGCATGGAGGATGCCCTTGGGGACATGGACTTCAAGGTCGCCGGGACCGAAGGTGGGATCACGGCCCTCCAGATGGACATCAAGGTCAAGGGCATCACCCTCGCGATCATGGAAGAAGCCCTCGAGCAGGCCCGTGAAGCCAGGTTGCTGATCCTCGGCCGGATGAACGAGGTCATTTCCGCGCCGCGGACGGACCTTTCCAAGTGGGCACCCAAGATGATCCAGATCAAGTTGCCCACCGACAAGATCGGTGCGGTGATCGGACCTGGTGGCAAGACGATCCGCAAGATCCAGGAGGACACCGGGGCGTCGATTGACATCGACGATCAGGGCATGGCGAACATCACGTCGCCGAACCCGGAAGGTGCCGAACGGGCCGCGCAGGTTGTCCGGTCGATCATCGAGGACGTCGAGGTTGGCAAGATCTACATGGGCAAGATCACCAGGCTGATGGCCTTCGGTGCGTTTGCCGAGATCATGCCCGGCAAGGAAGGCCTCGTCCACATCTCAGAACTTGCCGAGACCCGGGTGAACCGTGTCGAGGACGTCGTCGAGGTCGGCGATGAAGTGATGGTGATGGTGATCGAAGTCGATGGGCAGGGACGCGTCAACCTGTCGCGCCGTGCCGTGATCGAAGGGCAGACACCTGACGAAGTCCTGGCACGTCGCCCACTGGGCGGTGGCGGTCCTCCGAGTGGTGGCCGGCCCGGCGGTGGCATGGGTGGACCCCGACGCGACGGGCCACCTCGTGGTTCGTTCGGCGGATCACGCGGCCCTCGCGGGCCGATGGGCCCGCGGTAGGTCTGGCGGAACCACGACCCGGCAATCGTTCCGGATTGATAGCCATCTGACGAAGAACGTCAGCATTGGAGCCGGTTTCCTTGGCCAGTGGGCCCGGGAAACCGGCTTCGGTGTTCCAGTACGCGATGGCGTCGGATCGGCAAGGCACTCCGTGCCCGGGCAGATGCTGCTACCATGCGCCCGGAAATGAGCGGGCAATCTGGAACACGCGTCGCGGTTGCGGGGTTCGGCCGGTTGGCGTCGGATGTGACGCGCGGACTGGCTGCCCTTGATGGCATCGAGATCGTTGGCATCGCGCGCAGACAGGGCGCAGACCAGACGATCAGGGTTGGCGAGGCGCTCGTGGCTTGCTACCGCGACGTCGGAACGATGATGCGCGAGACCCGCCCGGATGTCCTCCTTGAGGCGACCCTGCCCGAGTTTGCGATGGAACACGCGCTCGGCGCGCTTGCGAGTGGGGTCCGGCCGGTGGTGGCAACGAGTGGCGTCTCGGATCGCGACCTGGAGGAACTCGGGAGGGCGTGCGCTGACCACGCTCTTGGTGGGGTTGTCGCACCGAACTTGTCAGTCGGTGCCGTCGTCCTGATGCACCTGGCCGCGATTGCCGGTCGGTTCTTCGAGCATGCCGACATCATCGAATACCACCGTGACCGCAAGGCCGATGCTCCTTCGGGAACCGCAGTTCATACCGCGCGCCTGATGCAACGCGCACGTCAAGGGACGTTCACAAGGGTTCCCACCCGGACGGTCACGGTGCCAGACGTTCGTGGCGGGGAAGCCAACGGGATTGGCATCCACAGCATCAGGCTCCCAGGGCTTGTTGCCCACCAGGAAGTGATCTTTGGCGGGACGGGACAGACCCTGACCCTGCGCCATGACGCGATGTCGAACGACTCCTATGTCCCCGGTGCGGCACTTGCCATTCGGCATGCGATGGAGACCACCGGGTTGACCGTCGGACTTGGAACACTCCTTGGGTTGGAACGCTGAGACGGAGAGGGTGCAGAGATGAGCGCACGTGAGGTCGAGTTCGGCCGATTGATCACCGCAATGGTCACGCCGTTCCATCGGGATGGTGCAGGCCAGGCGGTCGATTACGAGAAGGCTGCGCGGATGGCACGCATCCTGGCAGCGAACGGCACCCAGACAATTGTCGTTTCAGGGACTACCGGCGAGTCCCCAAATCTTTCGACCGAAGAGAAGCTCGCCCTGTTCCGCACGGTGCGGGATGCGGTGGCGGGGCATGCCAAGGTGATTGCCGGCACCGGCAACTACAGCACCCACGAGAGCATCGAGTTGACCGAGGCGGTCCAGCACGCCGGGGTCGCCGATGGCGTGCTGCTCGTGGTGCCCTATTACAACAATCCACCGCAGGAAGGCCTCTACAGGCACTTCCGGACGATTGCCGAGAGCACATCCCTGCCGTGCATGGTCTACAACGTCCCCAGCCGGACGGTGCGGAACATGGATGCCTCAACCACCCTTCGTCTCGCGCGCGACGTGCCGAACATCATCGGGATCAAGGAAGCCAGTGAGAACCTCGACCAAGTGGCCGAGATCCTGGCGGGTGCGCCGGGCGACTTCAGGCTGTGGAGCGGCAACGACGGAGACACATTCCCGAAGATGGCAATGGGGGGCTACGGGGTCGTCTCGGTGGCGGCCCATGTCGTGGGGCGCCTGATCCGGCAGATGGTTGATGCGACCGGGGCCGGCGATATCAGCGAAGGGGCGCGTCTGCACCTCCACCTGCTGCCGTTGGCCAGGGCGCTCTTCCCGCCGATTGCCCCCGTTGCCTCGCCGGCGTCGATCAAGGCCGCGATCGGGATCCTGGGGTTTGACGTTGGGGGTCTCCGGCTGCCGATGATCGAGTTGCCCGAAGCGGCGAGCGACAAGCTTGCGGAACTGCTTCGCGACTACGCCACGGATCCGATGGACATCGGCGCGCACTGATCGGGATCATGGGGATGGCGGGTTTGGGAATGCCGGAGGTTCGACGGGAACGCCTTGCGCAGATTTCCGATGACATCCGGGGATGCCGGGCGTGTGTCCTCCACGAGGGCACGCGTCAGGCAGTGCCCGGTGAGGGCAATCCGGACGCCGAAATCCTGCTGATCGGTGAGGCGCCTGGACAGAACGAGGACCTGCAAGGTCGCCCCTTCGTGGGTGCGTCCGGCCAGTTCCTCACCGAGATGCTGCGGCAGAATGGCCTCCGGCGCGAGGATGTGTTCATCGCCAATGTCGTGAAGCATCGGCCACCGAACAACCGGGATCCGCTTCCGGATGAAATCGAGGCATGTGCCTCATTTCTTTCCCATCAGATCGAAGCGATCGATCCCTTGGTGATCATCACGCTGGGTAGGGTCTCGCTGGCCAAGTTCTTTCCGGGTGAGAAGATCAGTCAGATCCACGGTCAACCGCGCAAGATCGGTGGGCGGATGGTAATTCCGCTCTACCACCCGGCGGCGGCGCTTCATCAGGGTGCGCTTCGAAAGGTTCTCGAGGCAGATTTCGCCAAGGTTCCGGGGATCGTCGACGTCGCACGACGGGGCGCGGGCCGGACTGCCGCACCCGCGGCGCCACCAAGAGCGGCCGAGCCGGTGCAGCAGGCATTCGGGCTTCTTGATCCTGGTGCGGACGGATCGACGGTTCAAGGCCACCTGAGTTCGCCAGATGATGGTTCTGCTGCTGCACCAAGACCGCCACGTCAGTTGCCGCTGCTCTAGGCTGGCGGATCATTTCTGACGCAGACGAGGGGCTCCGGGTCAAGGCCTACCCAGGTGATGCACGCAGGTAGAGGGTTCCCGCGATCACGCCTGCGATCGCCGTACTGCACACAAGGAACCAGAATGTGGCCCGCCATTGGCGCCATCGCGAAAATGCGATTGGGCGACGGGATGGTGCGTAGTGCCACGCGTCGACCCATGCCTCCTGTGACGCGCGCATGGGAAACCGCGCGGCAATCGCAAGACCGGCGAGACATGCGGTCACGGTAACGGCAATCTGCCAGTTCTCGATCACGCCCTGCCTCCGGGTGCCAGTGCTGTTGCGTCAACGGGGCCGCGTTTGGACTGGTTCAGGCGTCCGGCGCTCCGGCGATGCGCCGATCCTCCCGGGACAAGTGTTCAACGGTCTGGCCCGTCTCAACATAGGTCCGCGTGACGTGTGTGCCACCGTACGTCCAGAGGAAACGCATCTCGCCGCTGCTGTCGTTGCGGAAGTGATGAGGGACGCCCGGGGGGACAAAGGTCGTGTCGTAGGGACGGACCGTGGTCTCCTGGCCATTCATGATCGCGATGGCCTCGCCTTCCAGGATCGTGATCGCCTCTTCCACATTATGGGTGTGTAATGGAATAACCGCACCGGGTTGGAAGGTGCTGATGCCAATCGTCAGGCTGGTGCTGCCCCGGTCAGCATGGACGAGGGGTTGGGTCACCACTCCCTTGGCGCGGGAGATTGTCGGAAGCTCGCTTGGTCGGAGGATCTGTCCCTGGGCGGGCTGGGTGGTGGCGTCGGTCACGGCTGCCTCCTGAGCTGTTTGGCGCGTACCGTGTCTCGCCGGGTTCCGCGCACCGATCAGTCTACGACCCGGACCGAGGTGGGGGGTGCGGTACCATCGCGAAAGGTCGCTACGGGTCGATGCGCGTGGCCGACCGGACTGGGAGTGGAACCGTGCCTGACCGCCCGCCGACATTCTTCACTTGGGACGAGATTGTTCCCAGAGAACTCTTCCCCGGTGTGACCGGCCAGATCGTTTCCGGCAAGAATGTGATGCTTTCCCGGGTGACGATCCCGGCAGGAAGCGTGGTTCCACCGCACGCACATCCGCATGAACAGGCCGGATGGGTGATTGAGGGTGATGCAACGTTCACCATTGGCGGGGTTTCCCGTCACCTCAAGGTCGGCGACTACTATTTCATCGGCAGCAACGTGACCCACGCCGTCGTCCCCGGGCCTAGCGGGATCGTCGGTCTTGATGTGTTCGGGCCCCCTCGTGAGGACTACCTTCCCCGCGAGTGACCGCGTTGGGTCCCGGTCCCGGCAACACTGACGGGTAGTGATGCGACGGGCAGTGGCGTGGATGCGCCCGGTTGCGAAGAGAGGCGTGAGAAACGATGTCCAAGTACCGAGTACTCCTGACGGGGAACCATTTCCGCCGAACCGACCCCGCGCACGAGCAGCGGTTGATCGATGCGGGATGCGAGATCGTGATGAGCCCCTACGGACGTTCCGCAACGGAGTCTGAACTCATTCCGCTGCTGGAGGGTGTGGATGCGGTGCTTGCGAGCACCGATCATTTCACCAAGGCAGTTTTTGCGGCGTCGCCTCGCCTGAAGATCGTCGCCCGGTGGGGGGTCGGCTACGACGCCATTGACGTTGACGGCGCAACCGAACACGGTGTCTGGATTACCACGACGCCGGGTACGAATGAACACTCGGTCGCCGATGCGACCTTGACGATGATCCTTGCGATCGCGCGGGATGTCGTCGAACACGTCGAGACGACGCGCGCGGGCAAGTGGGACCGGCTGACCGGGGTCGAATTGCTTGACCAGACCATCGGGGTAATCGGGTTCGGACGCATCGGGCGTCAGGTTGCAATTCGGGCGCGTGCCTTCGGGATGCGCGTCCTGGCATACGATCCGGTGTTGTCCGACCAGGCCATCCGCGATGGTGGTGCGGACCCTGCGACGCTTGAGGACGTGCTGCGTCAGGCTGATTGGGTGACACTCCACGCCCCATCGATGCCTGAGACCCATGACCTCATTAATGCCCGGACCTTGGCGATGTGCAAGAAATCGGCGTACCTCATCAACACCGCCCGCGGTGACTTGGTGAACGAGGAGGACTTGGCAGCCGCGCTCCGTGCGGGAACGATTGCCGGCGCGGCCCTTGATGTCTTCAAGACCGAACCGATCAAACCAGACAACCCCCTGCGGTCCCTGCCGAATGTATTGCCGTTCCCGCACATCGCAGGGATCACGAAGCAATCATCGGAGCGGATGTCCGCGATGTGTGTCGACAACATCCTGGCGGTCCTCGCCGGGCACGCCGCTCCGACGCCGGTGAATCGTCCGGCAACACCCCGGCACTGACCCGTGAAGGACCGGGTGGGACGGGTCATGAACGACCCGTCGTTCGTCTATGGTGAGGTCTACGGACCGATGATCACGGTTGAGCGGTCAATCGTGTTGCTTCAGGTACGCTTGGCGCAACAGCCACCCGAGACCCTGACACTGGACTATCTCGACGACCAGTATTCGGAGCTCCTGAAGACCCTGGTGTCATCCGGATTGTGCGTTGTCACCTCGTTTACCCAGCCGACCATCGAGAAGGCCATCTGGTTTGCGCACCAGCGCGCACAGATAGACCGGTTCAGGGAATAGACTTGAACATGACCACTACGAGTGCACCGTACCTCCTCGAACTCTTGCCAGAACCGCCGGAGCGGGTGCTTGGCGAACGGATGGAGGCCAACCAGTTCACCTATGGCCCCAGTGAGATTGTGGTTGCACGCCGGCCCGGCGGAAGCGGCGAAATCGTCGGTGCGGTCCGGATGGCGATGCGTACTCGGACCCTGCGCCCACAGGGGCTGATCACCGACTTGCAGGTTGACAAGGATCTGCTGGACACCGGGTTGCCCGAGCAACTCATTGCCGATGCGGAGCGACGCCTCCTGGCAAACGGTGCCCAGAAGATCGATGGTCTTCTCCTTGACGGTGAGGGCATGGCGTCCTATTACTACCGGCTTGGCTACTGGTCGTCGCGCCGGATGGTGATCCTGGCTTGGGACCTGACCGCGCTTCGTGACATCCCGATGACGACTGAGTACGAGATTGTCCAGGTCGACCGGCCTGACGTCGATTCGACGGCGCAGTTCATCATCAATAGCTACCAACCGTATTTCCGCTGGTGGAAGGAACCGCGCGAGGATCAGAAGTGGTTCCGCGTGGAACTCCAGTCGGAGGAACACGGCGACCTCTACACCCGGGCGACCGAGGAGATCCAGGCGCGTGTCCACGCTGATGTCGCCAATGCCGGTAAGGACCGCGCCCAGACCTATTTCCTGGCGTATCGCGATGGTGAACTTGTGGGCCTTTGCGACGCCCGAGATGGTGGTCCTGGACAGGACACCTTCGAATGGTGTGTCCTGGTCAGCCGGAAGAGCATCGGCCGTGGCCTCGGCTCGTCACTGCTCGGCAGTGCATTGCGGTGGCTTCGCGATGAGCGTGGCCGGACGCACGCCGAATACACGAGTACGTCGGGCCTCGACGACTACGATCCCCTCATTTACGTGTCGACGGTCGCGACCGGCGCGTTCATGAAGGGCGAGTTCCTCGACTGCCTGAAGACCCAGTTCGGTGATGACACCGCGTAAGGCCGGTATGGGGATCAGTCGGCTGGCGACTGGGCCCCGTTGAAGCCTGCGGCTTCCGGTGTGCCCGGAAGGTCGGTCTCGGTTCCGATCCCGTTCGCGCGGAAGTACTCGAAGAGGTGCCGTTCATCGCGGAACCACCGGGTGCAGTAGCGGGTGAAGAACGGGCTCGGTGGTGACGACGGCAACCACACCGCGTAGACCCGCTTTCCCCGGTGGATGGCGTCCTTCATCTCGCAGATGACGCCCGCCGACAGCGTCGTGGTCGGGTAGTAGACGACCACGATCTGTGACTGGTCGATCAGTTTGTAGTCGCGGTCAACGATCTGGCCGTCGACGTGGGTCAGGTTTTCCGGATTGACTGGCCGTCCGCCCTCAGCGTCCCCGGCTTCCCGCGCATCCAGCAGCAGGTCCCGGGCGCGTCCAGTCTTGTGTGATGTGCCCCCGACGCCCCGGAGCGACGCGTTTGCGTCTTCGGGCGCACTGCGCGCGGTTGTGCTTCCGTCGGAGAAGCCAATCGCAGCGTCCCGGTCCATTGCATAGTCGTCGACGGCCGCCGGGTCGAAGACCACGACATGTTCCCGCAGTTCCTGACGGAAGTTCTCCAGTTTGGTGAACAGGTCTGCCCCCTCGAAGTGGGTCATCGGGTAGCTCAGGTAGGCCGTCGGGGTCCTGGGTTCGAACATCAGGCGGAACAAGGTGTCCGGGCCCTGCTTGCGTCCGATGAGGAAGTGCGGTTTCCGCTGCCACGCCGCCATCATCTCGGTCGCCGACCGTTCGACGTCGCGCCACCAGAGGAGGTTGTTGATGGTGACGGTGCGCCAGCGTTCCTCGGTGAGGCGCTGCCGGATTGCCAGGATCCCGTCGGTGATGGTGACGTACGCATCCGGCTGCAACTGGGTCAGGTAATAGACATCCAGGCCCGGCACCACCGAGTAGTTCCACGAGAAGGTGGCATGGGTGACGATCAGCCACGGCTCGTCCGCGGGAAGATCCCGGACGGCGGCGAGGATGCGCTCCATCGCGGCGGCGCGGTACGCCCCGAGGGCTGTCGGGAAGACGTCAAGGACCGTCTCCTCCTGAAGGTCGTCACCGCGTTCGTGGGCGAGGTGGAACATGATCTCTCGGACATCGAACACGTGCAGCCGGCGTCCATGCGCCTCGGCATGGCGTCGGACCGCGTTGACGTAACTTGTCCGTCCGGAACCAGACATCCCGGTGCATAGCACGTTCATCCCGTTGCTCCCTGTCACGTTCCCCGGTGCGCTGACCGCCGTCACCAGGCGCGCAGTCCCGGACTTGGCAAGGTGTCCGGCCGGTATTTCCACCAGATCGCTTGACGCCCATCCGGGTGGGGGGCTAGAGTTGAATGGTATCCGTCGCGCCGGATGTAGTGGCGCCGTACCAAGGGGAACGAACGATGCCGTTTACCGTCAAGGATCTCACCTACGCCAAGGATTCGCTCGAAGGGATCTCGCAGAAGACGATCGAGGCCCATCATGACCGCCTCTACGCCGGATACGTGAACAAGCGCAACGAGATCGATGCAGCCCTCCCCAAGGCAGACAAGTCCAAGGCCGCTGCGACCTACAGCGAGTACCGCGCCCTCAAGCTTGAGGAGACGTTCAACGCGGACGGCCAGATCCTGCACGAACTGTACTTCGCCCATCTGGGCGGTCACGGTGGCAAGCCTTCAGGTGCCTTGCTCACCCAGATCGAGCACGACTTCGGGTCGTTCGAGGAATTCGTTGCTGATGTGAGTGCGTGCGGCATGGCGTCGCGCGGGTGGGCCACGGTTGCCTACGACCCCACCGACGGCAAGATCCACAGTTTCCTCGGTGATGCCCACAATCACGGCGGCGTCTGGGGCGCCGTGCCGCTCATGACCCTCGACGTGTACGAGCATGCGTATTTCATGGACTATGGCACCGCTCGCGCCGAATACATCAAGATGTTCTGGAAGAATGTCGACTGGTCGGTTGTCGAGAAGGCGTTCGCACAGGTCAAGCACTGACCCGAATAGCCTTCCCAGGCTTTTGGAACTGATCGGCCCGGAGTGGTAACGCTCCGGGCCGTTACATTTCCCCGCGGTACCGGTTCCAAGTCCCGTCAGGGATTGCACGGGAAGTGCGTGACGCCCGACAATCGCCCCATGACCGTTGCATCAGGCCACGCCGACCATCCGGACGCGGGATCGCCCGCCGGAACGCACGCCGGGGATACCCACCCAGACTACGCTGGCTTGTTCGCCAGGCGCGTCGCCGAGGCGGGTCCACCCCTCATGCGCGCGGGTGCGGGCGGCGCGGCCGGCGTCATTCCGCTGACGTATGGCTTCCCTGACCCTGGTTCGTTCCCGGTCGCCGACCTGATCGAAGCTTCCCGTGCCGTCCTTGCCGGGAACGCCGCGAATGCACTCCAGTACGGGCCGATTGCCGGGCCGGCAGCGATGCTGGATCTGCTGGTTACAAAACTCTCGGGAGAGAGCATTGCGGTCACGCATGACAACCTAGTCGTGACGTCCGGGGGGTCACAGGGCATCGACCTCGTGACCCATCTCGTCATCAATCCCGGGGACACCATGCTGGTTGAAGCGCCGACATTCATCGGTGCCCTCCAGACATTCCGCAACGCCGAGGCAACCTTGCTTGAGGTTCCCATTGACGGGCACGGACTTGATGTCGATGCGCTCGACTCCGTCCTGCGCCAAGCGCGCGCCAATGGGGTCCGGCCAAAGCTCCTCTACACCATCCCGACCTTCCACAATCCCGCAGGGGTCACGCTCTCGGCGGAACGCCGCCCTCGCGTGATCGAACTGGCGCGCGAGTACGGGTTCCTTATTCTCGAGGACGACGCGTACAGCGAACTCCGGTTTGCCGGCGAACCGTTGCCGTCGCTCTACTCCCTGGACCCGGAGGGGTGCGTGATCCAGGTCCGGACTTTCTCGAAAATCCTCGCGGCTGGCCTGCGGCTTGGCTACCTCGTGACGCCTGCGCCACTGCTTTCCCGGTTGCTGCAACTCAAGGTGGATGTCGGCACCAGCCCATTCGGCAATCATGTCGCCGCGACGTATGCGGCGGATGCCGCGTCCCTGACCGGGAGGCTTGACGCGCACATCCTTGAACTTCGCGCGATCTACCGCGAACGGCGGGATGCGATGCTCGGCGCACTCACGGAGTACGCGCCCGATGGGGTGACGTGGACGGTTCCCGAGGGCGGGTTCTTCACGTGGCTGACCTTGCCGGTGGGGATGGATGCGGGGAAGATCGGGCCGGAGGCACAGGCAGCCGGGGTGAGTTTCATCCCCAGGGTGAGCTACTTTGCCGGCGGTGGTGGGGCGAGAAACCTTCGCCTCGCCTTCAGTTACCTGCCTCCCGACCAGTTGGTGGAGGGCGTGCGCCGGTTGATGTCGGTGGTGTCCGGCGGGGGCTGACCACTGATGTCACGTGGTTATGATGACTAGGATCGGGCAGCAGAATTCACCGGCGGCCGCAGATGGCAAACCGATTAGTATTCAGTGCCTGTCTGGCCTGATTGTGTTAGAACAGATATTCTAGATTGGTGGTTGGCCCACGCCAGTGGGTACTTTCCGGGTCCGGTGGAGGCGACGATGACGGCGGTGCAGAGCGGGACGGTGGCAACGGTGCAGGACAGCGGAACCGCGCCGGTTCCCGAGGTCGGGCGGACCATTCTTGAAGGTATTCGCGGGAAGGTTTTCTCAGACCGGTACGCGCTGAAGAATGAGCGCGGGGAGCCAATGGAGCACACCCCAGAGGAGATGTGGGCGCGTGTTGCCCGCGGAATCGCCGCGGTCGAGGTCACGCCAGAGAAGCAGCAGTACTGGGAGGGCCGCTTCTACGAGGCCCTGAGCGACTTCAAGTTCGTTCCCGGGGGGCGCATCCTCGCTGGTGCGGGTACTGGCCACCAGGTCACCTATTACAATTGCTACGTCATCCCGAGTCCCGAAGACAGCCGTGGTGGGATCCTCGACAACCTCAAGGTCATGACCGAGATCATGGCCCGCGGTGGTGGCGTCGGGATCAACCTCTCGAGTCTCCGGCCCCGCGGGTCGTACATAAAGACCGTCAACGGCACCGCTTCCGGACCGTGTTCATGGGCTGAGCTCTATTCCGTTGCGACCGGTGACGTGATCCAGCAAGGCGGATCGCGCCGTGGCGCCCTGATGCTGATGATCGACGACAGCCACCCGGACGTCGAGGAGTTCATCAACGTCAAGCGAGACCTCAAGCGCATCAATCATGCCAACCTGTCCGTCTGCGTCTCCGATCCGTTCATGGCTGCGGTCAAGGCCGATGCCCCGTGGGATCTTGTCTGGAACGGCGAAGTCAAGAAGACGATCCGGGCGCGTGACCTCTGGAGCCAGATCTGCCAAGCGGCATGGTCGGCCGGAGAACCGGGCCTCGTCTTCATCGACCGCTACAACACCGAGGCGAATACTTGGTATTACGAGAAGATCATCTGCGTGAACCCGTGCGGGGAGCAG
>CANFGH010000067.1 GCA_947446285.1 Chloroflexota bacterium | reverse complement strand
TTCGGAATCCTGACCGCTGGTTCCACCGGGCGTCTGGCCCTGAAGGTCCAGAATGTTGGCGGACGCACCCTCTTCGGCGAGGTCTCCTCGAACCGCGCGTGGGTCACCGTGAACCAACGGTCGTTCATCAGCAGTTCGGTGGTGGTGTTCGTGACTGCGGACACCTCGGGCCTGCGCGCGGGCCAGGCGTATTCGGCACAGATCGTCGTCAAGACCCTGAATGGCGGTGACGAGGTCGTGCCCGTGACGCTTCGGGTCGCCGCGACGGCCGAGCCGCAACTTGCGGGTGCGCCGTCGATCATCGACTTCGGCGAGACCGAAACTGGCACCCGCAAGGTGCGCACGGTGTCCCTGACCAACAGTGGATCCGGCACGCTGATCGGCACCGTTGCGACGCGGACCCCGTGGCTCGCGCTCTCCGAGCAGCAGTTCCGGGCGAACACGTTCTCGTTCGAGGTGATCGCCACCACAGCCAACCTGGCCCCCGGTGAGCATTCCGGCCAGTTCCAGGTCTTTTCCAATGGTGGCCCGGCGACGGTGACCGTGGTCATCCAGGTGCCCGCGCGGGATCCTGGGACCGGCCTGGCGTCACGGACGGCGGTCAGCCCGGCGCCCCCGCCCCCGGAAGACCCGGAGCCGGCCTCTCCGTCGCTTGAGACGCCTGGACCGGCCTTGCAACGGGAATTGCTTGCCCGGATCTTGCGGATCGAACCGGAGAGCGACTGGGAACGGGACCTGCTCATGGCACTGACGCGCATGATCCAGGCTGGACGTCCCCTTGCTCCCGGTGAACTCGCCAAGATCTACGAACTGGAAGCACGCGGGGCGGATGCCTGATCCGTCCCCGCGTGCTGGGTATCAGTAGGGCATTGTCCGCTTGGAGTGGGTCCGGCCGAGCGTCGCCGTCTCCTCGCGTCCTCCGGCAATGACCAGGATGCCTTCATCGATGCGTTCGGCGATGTTCGTCACCGAGGCCGCCTCAAGGTAGGCAATGCCACGCTTCTTGCACGCAGTGAAGATCCGGTTACGAGCCGCCTGCATCTCCGGTGGGAACGGATCGCGAGGCATCTGGAGGTAGCCGAGTGAGAGGGACAGGTCGCCAGGTCCCATTTCGGCAAACCCGATACCGGGAACGTCCAGGATGTCCTCGCAATTGGCGACGCCTTCCGGGCTTTCGAGCTTGACGCCCAAGAGGAGTTCGCCCTTCGGGTTGAGCGGCCAGACGTCACACCGTGAGAGGTACTCGTCGCCGTTCACGCCCCAGATGGGTGTTGCCGACGGTTCGGATCCCTTGCCCCGGAGACCGACCCGCAGGTACGGCTGTCCCTTGGCGTCCGGGCGCTTCACGGAGATCGATGGCGCGCCGTTGAGGCGGGCGAGCGGGGTCGGCAGCATCGGGTCGACCGCCTGCAGGTGATGCGGGTAGCGACACGCCTCCACGAATGCTCGCACGGCTCCCGCCGTCTCGGCCTGGCACAAAAGGATGCCGTGCACGCCGCGCGCGAGGATCTGGCGGAACTGCCAGGACGAGAAGCGCACGTTCGCCTCATCGGTCCCGTTGACCACGGCCTCGACGATGACCGTCGGGGTCCGGTGGCCCGACGTGGTGGGGCCTGCGTCGACGAGGCCTTGCATGTAGGACGCCAGGCCCGTCATGTCGAAGGCGCCGTGTTCCATGCCCACGTTGATGTAGTCGGCCCAGGTGTGGGCATCGTGCTTGCCCTGTTCGTACGTCAGGACGTGCCCGGTGTGGCCACCGGTGTAGTAGATCGGTTGCCCGGCCTCGAGGAGCTCGATTGCCCGGTTGATGCGTGTTGCCACGGTTCCCCCTTCCGACGCCAACCCGCTGGCCTGGCGTCGGGTTCAGCGTACGACGCAGCGGGTCCTCCGTGCCGTCCGAACGGCACGGTTCGTCGCTACGCGCGTTCTGTCGACTGACGCCTGGTGCGCTTGTAGACTTTCGCGTACCAGAGGAACCGTGACAGATGGAAATGCGTGACGTCCCGTCCCTTCGTGATCGTCTGGCTGATGCCCTTTCCGGGCACACGGCCGACTACCTTGAAATCCGTGTTGAAGAGACCGATGCAACGACCCTGACCTACCGTGGCCGGAGCCTTGAGGAGGCTGGGCGTACCTCGAACCTTGGCGGGTGCGTGCGTGCGTGCGTCAAGGGCGGGTGGGGCTTCGTCTCCTTCAACTCCCTGGAGGGCTTGCGCGCCAAGGTTGACCTCGCGGTCCGCCAGGCCCGCCTGGTCGGCCGTGAGACGACCACGCTTGCCCCGGTCGATCCCCATGTCGACTTCATCATCCCGACGCTGGTCCGTGACCCCCTGACCGTGTCGCTGGAAGACAAGAAGCGCCTCATGGACGAGTACGTCGAGGCGGCCTGGGCACAGTCGTCCCGCATCCAGACCACCAATGCCGGCTATGGCGATGCGCGTCGCAAGGTCACGTTCATCAACAGTGAGGGGTCCTACCTGGAGCAGTCGCGTTGCCGGGTCTCGGCGCGCGTGGTGGTGCTCGCCCGCGATGGTGGCAATGTGCAGCAGTCGCGTGCGGTCTTCTCGAGTACCTCCGACTACGACGCGATTGTCGGACGGCACGCCGAAGTCGGCGCCGCGGCCCAACGCGCCGTCGCCTTGCTCGACGCCGCGCCTGCACCCGGAGGCGAGTTCACGGTGATCTGCGACCCGGCCCTCGCCGGCGTCTTCGCGCACGAGGCCTTCGGGCATCTCTCCGAGGGCGACAACGTCTACGAGAACGAACGCCTGCGCGACATCATGGTGCTTGGCAAGCGCTTCGCCCGCCCGCTCCTCAACATTGCCGACGGCGGCGTGATCGGTGGACAACCCGGCACGTTCCGCTATGACGACGAGGGCACACCGACCCAGCGCACGGACCTGATCCGCGAGGGTGTCCTGGTCGGTCGCCTGCATTCCCGCGAGACGGCCGGCAAGATGGGCGAGGCCGCGACCGGGAATGCCCGCGCGCAGTCCTACCGCCACGCCCCATTGGTCCGGATGACCAATACCTTCATCGGGGCGGGTGACAGCTCGTTTGACGAGATGGTCGCCGCGACACCGCTCGGCATCTTCTGCCGGGACTGGTACGGCGGCCAGACCACGCATGAGCAATTCTCGTTCGGGTGCGCTGAGGCCTGGATGATCCGCGACGGCAAGCTGGCCGAACCCCTGCGTGGCACCACCCTCTCCGGCAACCTGTTCTCGACCCTTGAGAACATCGACATGATCGGCCGCGACCTCGTCTGGGCCGAAGGTGGCGGGACCTGTGGCAAGGGCGGGCAGTCAGCACCGGTTGGCCAGGGCAGTCCCTACATCCGCATCCAGAACGCCCTGTTGGGAGGGAAATGATGGCGAACCCCACGGCGCACCTCGCCGACCTCTCGCTGCATGACCTCGCCACACAATTGCTTGATCGTGCAAGCGGGCACGTGGAATTGGCCGAGGTCTACGCCTACGACACGACCAGCACCCCGGTGGACTTCGAGTCCAATCGCTTGAAGTCCCTCGAGACCAAGGACACGCGGGGCATCGCGTTGCGGGTCGTCAAGGACGGACGCGTTGGCTTGGCCACCACGACCCGCCTGCGTGCGGGATCCGACCTTGACCAGGTGGTTGCCGATGCGGTTGCCCTTTCCGCCTTTGGCGCCGAATCGAAGTTCGACCTGCCGGGTCACATCGTGCCGACCCCGGTGACGATCTACGACCAGGCGACGTCCGACCTGACCGTCGAGACGATGGTCGGGCTCGGTCAGGAGATGATTGACCACGTCCGTGCCTATGATGCGGACATCCTCTGCGAGGCAGGGGTACGCCGCGCGATCGAGAGTGTCGTCCTCGTGAACTCGCGGGGCGGTGAGGGTGCGTATCGCAAGAGCAGTTACGCGCTCGTCATCGGCGGGCAACTGATCCGTGACACGGACTTCCTTTCCATCTGGGAGTACGACACGCAGTGCGGGGTCACGATCGATGCGCGGGCCCTTGCCGAGGCGGCGGTGCGCAAGTTCGAGATGGCCAAGCCGATTGCCCAGGTACGCACGGCCCGGTTGCCGGTGATCTTCACCCCCCGCGGGGTCGCAAGCGTCCTGCTGTCCCGGTTCGGGGTCAGCCTCTCCGGGAAATCGGTCCTGCAGGGCAGTTCCGCGCTTTCCGAAAAGCGGGGGGAGACCGTCTTTGATGCCCGGTTGTCCCTTGCGGACGATGCCACCATCTCGGGCGTATCCGGGGCCGCACCGTTCGACGACGAAGGCACCACGACCCGGCGCCTGGAACTGATCCGGCACGGGGTCGTGGACGCCTTCTATTACGACCGGCAGACCGCCGGACTTGCCGGGACCTTGACCACCGGGCACGGCTACCGGGGTGCTGAGACCCTGCCGTCCCCGTCCACCAGTGTCGTGTGCATCGCGCCGGGAGAGACCCCGCTTTCCGACATGATCAGTGGCATCGGGGAAGGCCTCCTGATCGAGAGCATGACGGGCACGTTCGCCGGGAACATCTTTTCGGGTGATTTCTCGGGGAACGTCCACATCGGGTTCAAGATCGAACACGGCAGGATCGTCGGGCGGGTCAAGGACACCATGGTCGCTGGCAACATCTTTGCCGACATGAAGGACCTTGGTGGCCTGTCTGACACCGCCGACTGGGTTGGCGGAAGTGTCCGATCACCACACATCCTGTTCCGCGAACTGGGTGTCTCGGCGAAAGGGTGATCCCTGGGAGGGAGGCGGGGCCGGTTCCGGTCGCGCCTCCCGTCCGTGACACCCGTCGCGCGACTCTTCGTCCGTGATCCCGTTATGGACATCGCGCGATGCGTCGCGTCGCGACGCGTTGTGTGCGGGTGTGCGCGACGCCTGCGCGACGCCCGCGGGACGCGTGCCCGTCAATGGATCGGACATGACGCACACGGACAAGGTGCCGGCATTGGTCGGACGGTTTGGGACCGATGGCCGGTAGAACCGAGACGCCTCCGCCAATGCCGCGCCCGCGCCCGGAGCATGCCGGCTCGAGGCCCGCATTCCCCGAACCGTTCGGTGGCGGGTCCGAGGCAGCCAACCGGCGCACCATCGGGAATGATCCGTCGTACCTCAGGCCTTCGCGCCTGCCGCCCAGACCCCCCCGGACCCGCCGTCTCGAGGTCATCCTGACCGGTGGGGGGCTCTTCCTCCTGCTGACGGTGGTGTGGTCGTGGTGGGCGCAGGGTGGGTCATCCCGGTTGGCCCCGGCGACCCCGGTTCTGGCGCCTTCCCCGGTGGTGACGGTTGCGGCGATGGGTCCCCCCGCGGTTCCGACGGCGACGCCGAAGCCCCCGATCGAGTTCTCGTTCACCCGGTTCGAGGCCGATCCTGCCGTCGTCGCCGGCGCCCCGGCGGCTGGCGTGCCAAACATCTCCGGAGAGGCCGGGATCGTCGTCGACGTCACGCAACGTGAAGTCCTGTACGCCAAGCAGCCCAACAAGCAGATGCTGATCGCAAGCACGACCAAGATCATGACCGCAATGGTCGCGCTCGATCATTCCCGGGTGGATCGCGTCTTCGCCGTGCCACCCGAAGCCACGCAGATCGACCCGGACAACACCGTGATGGGTCTCGCCGCCGGCGAACAGCTGTCCCTTGAGGAACTGCTCTACGGACTGCTGCTCAACTCGGGAAATGATGCTGCCGAGGCGATTGCGTACGGCGTTGGCGGGGGCGGTGCCGCGGGCCGGGCACGGTTCATCGGCTGGATGAACGAGAAGGCGGCGACCCTGCAATTGCGCAATACCCGCTTCGCCAATCCTTCCGGGCTTGATGACCCCGCACACTACTCTTCACCGTACGACCTCGCCGTGATGGGCACCGCGATGCTGGGCTACCCGGACTTGCGCACGATCGTCCGCACGCCCCGCAAGATCATCGAGTCAAGCAAGGTACCCGGGCGTGTGCACGGGTGGTTCGGGCCGGTCAACCTGAACAGCCTCCTCACGAGCTACCGGGGTGCCATCGGCCTCAAGCCCGGGTACACCGAGGATGCGGGCTACACCCTCGTCGCGGCTGCGGAACGTGATGGGCGCACGGTGGTCAGCGTGACACTCAACTCACGCCGGCATTTCAGCGACTGCGCCCAACTGATGGACTTCGGCTTCCGGCGCGCGGCGCAACTCGCGACATCTGGCTAGGGGTCCTGCCCCGCCGCGGGCGGTGCCTGTCGCCCGTTCCATTCCCATGCGCATCCTCATCACCGGCGGTGCCGGCTTCATCGGCAGTCTCATTGCCCAGGCATACCGTGACCGTGGTGACCACGTCGTGATCGTGGACAGCCTGGTCACCGGGACGGCCACCCAGGTCCCGGTCGGTACGACGTTCATCGAACAGGACATCCGCGACCCGGACCTCGTCCGGACGGTGACCGGCCATGGACCGTTTGACGTCGTCAGCCACCATGCGGCCCTCAAGGATGTCCGCAAGGCGCTCCTCGACCCCCGCGCCGACGCCGATGTGAACATTCTTGGCATGATCAATGTCCTCCGGGCCGCTGCCGAAGGCGGAGCGGGTCGGTTGGTCTTTGCCTCGTCGGCGGCGGTCTACGGCGATGCAACCGTCTTCCCCACCCCGGAGGGGGTCGAGTGCATGCCGATGTCGCCGTACGGCATCTCCAAGATGACGGGCGAACTCTATGGACGCTACTTTGCCCAGAGCCGGAACCTTCCGGTGATTGCCCTCCGCTACGGCACGGTGTACGGGACCTTCACACCTGAGGCGAGCGAGGCCGGGGTGATCACGATCTTCACCCGTCGCCTCCTGTCGGGTGACGTCCCGGTGATCTACGGCGACGGCGTGCAGACCCGCGACTTCATCAATGTCCGGGACATCGTGCGGGCCAACATCCTCGTCGGTGATGCCCCGATGGAGTCCCCCTGGGCGGTCTATAACGTCTCGACGGGGATCGAGACCAGTGTCAACGACCTTGCCGGGACCCTGATCTCCTTGACGGGCGCCAAATGCACCCCGCGGTACGAGGGGGCCAAGGCGGGGGAAGTACGGCGTAATGTGCAAGACGCCTCCCGGCTCCGCGAGGCGGTCGGATGGGCTCCGGAAATCCCGATCGCCCAGGGGCTTGCAGCCGTGGTCGAAGCCACCCGGCATGCCCGTCGGGGCTAGGCGCGGCGCCAGCGGCGCCAGCGGCGCCCGATGACCGTGCTCGTCCTTGGTGCCGGGTATCTCGGCGCGGCGCTCATCGCCGCCCATCTCCAGTCCGGTGACCGCGTCGTCGCGATGGACAACGGCTTTTCCACGGACTGGGATGCCGTTGAGCGGCTCATGGAAAGGGGCTCCGCGACCCTTGTCCGTGGCGACATCCGTGATGCCGCTTCCGTTGCGTCGGTCGTTGCCCGGGCCTGGCCGTTCCAGGTGGTCTACCTCCTCGCGGCGCAGGCAAGTGCACGTCCCGACGCGGCCACACCTGAGTACACCGAGGAGACCAACCTGAGAGGCCCCCGCCACGTCCTGGAGGCGGTCAGGGACGCCGCGCGTGCCGCCGGGTCGCCCCCGCCCCCGGTGGTGTATGGCAGTTCATTCCATCTCTACGGACCTGGCCTTCACGGCGACATTGACGAGACCTGTCCGATCGGTGCCCAGGCTGACCTCTCCCACCTCTCCAAGGTCTACGCCGAACGGCTTGGGGAACTGCACGCCAACCGGGACGGGATGACGGTTGTCCCCGTGCGCCTCGGCATCGTCTACGGCGTCGGACCCGTTACCAAGCGCGACTTCCGGTTTGTCACCGTGCCACACGCATTCGCGCTCCGGCGCCTCGGTGGCCTGCCGGTCAGCATCACTCCTTCTGGGGTGAGGCCGCTGGCATTCTGCCATCTTGACGACGCGATTGCGGCCCTGCGCCTCGCACCCGTTGGTGTTGTCCCGGGCACGTTCGCTCCCGCGAATGCGGCGACGGAAGTCCTGACCGTTCCCGAAGTGCTGGTCCGGGTCGATGCGTCGGCGCGTGAGGCTGGCATTCCGGTTCCTGACGCCGGTGTCGGTGAACCGGGCCCGTCCGGTGACCGGTTCCGGGTCCATTCGAGGCTTGCCTTGGTTGGGTGGAATCCTCGGCAGGACGTTGCTGGTTCGATGCCCGGGATCCTGCGCCACTACGCGGGCCACCAAAGAACGGTAACCGCTTCGGCGCCGGGGTGAGGCCTGCGTCGTGACACCTAGACCAAGCGGGGGACGTTGCGCCATCGGGAGGCGGAGACAAATGCCGGAAGCACGGCCGCGGCGCACGCGACCCGGTGTTCTGCTCAAGGCCCGGCCAGTGCCACGCCAACTCGAGGACCGGATTGCCGATCCGATGCCTGACGGGATCGAACTCTACGTCCACGAGGATGACGTGTCCGGCGAACCCGGTGATGAGCGTTGGCGCGACGTGCTGCGGTCCCGGTTCGATGCCATCACGCCACGCCTCGCTCCCGAGTTCTCGTGGATCGTCGAGGGCCCGGTCTGGTCGCTTGATGGCGAACTCTTCGGCCTCGGCGGGAACCGTGCCATTGATCGCCTCCTCGTCGAACGCCTCGTGACCCTCGCCACCGATATCGGGGCGTGGGCGGTCAACATCCACGCCGTCGACGGGTCACCCGACCCGCTCGTGGTTTCGGGTCACGCCCGAAGCCAGGCCATTGACCGGGCCATCCCGTTTCTTGACTGGTATGTGGCCATTTGTCAAGATGCCGGCCTCACGCCGTTGATCGAGAACGTCCCGCCGATCTGCCGGATGCGGCGTGGGGCATTCATCTTCACGCCCCATGGGGTCGAACCAGGTGACCTGCTGGCACTCTGCACTGCGGTCCCGGGCCTGCGCCTGACCCTCGATACCTCGCACGCACAACTCGCGGTCAACGCGTTGCGCGGGGTGCCTGCGCCGGAGGGTTCGCCCGAAAGCGTTGGCATTGCCGGTGCGGTCTACCGCCAGCGTGGCGAGGCGGGCGGACCCTTGACCCTGATGGAGTTCGTGACGCCACTCCTTGGTCTCACGTCGAGCGTCCACGTGTCCAATGCGGCCGGTTTGCTTGACGAGGGTCTGCCGTACGACCAGGGCGATGCCGACCTCGACCTTGTGGTCCGTTCCCTCGCGCCATACGTCAGAACCTTCGTGACCGAACCGCTCGACGGTGACGAGGACAAGGCTGTTGAGAAGCGGCGGATGCAGGCGTCTCTCACCCGGTGCCTCGGCACGGACGCGTGGTGACCACGTGAGCAGGATGTCCGTTGACCGACCAGTACCCGGGGGCGTCTGTCCGTGAGTGTGTCGCAGGAAATCGACTGGGCCACCCTGACTGGCCGTCCCCAACCGGTCCTCGATGAGGGTGCCGTTGCCGACGCACTGCACGGTCGTCCGGTCGTCGTGACTGGGGCTGCGGGATCCTTGGGCTGGCCGTTGTCGATGGCGCTCGCCCGGGCGAAGCCGTCCCGGCTGGTGCTCCTCGATTGGCACGAAAGCAGTCTGTTCCGCCTTCGCCAGGCACTCGTGCACGTTGCGCCGGATGTCCCGGTGCAGGCGGTCCTTGGTGACGTGCGCGACCAGACCCGCCTGCTCCGGGTGTTCACCCAAGTGCGCCCTGCGGTGGTCTTCCATCTGGCGGCGTACAAGCACGTCCCGTGGGGTGAGGAGGATCCGTCGGCGTTCGCGTCGGTCAACGTCCTGGGTGCCCATGCCGTGATTGGCGCGGCAACCGCCGCCGGGGTCGCGCGCATCGTCTATCCGTCCACCGACAAGGCGATCGATCCACCAAGCCTCTATGGCGCGACCAAGCGGCTCGTCGAGGCCCAGCTCCGGGTCGCTGCCGGTTCGGGTGGACCGGCCTGCACGATCGTGCGGTTCGTGAATGTCCTTGGCAGCCAAGGGTCGGCGCCTGAGACGTTCGCCCGCCTGATCCGCCAGGGGGAGGCGCTCTCGGTGACCGACCCGGCCATGCGCCGGTACTGGATCACGCCCGAGCATGCCACGCTGCTTCTCCTGCACGGGGGGTGTCTCGCCGAGGACGCGGTCATCGTGGCCCCGGATGCGGGAGATGAGATCGGG
This sequence comes from Chloroflexota bacterium, assembly GCA_947446285.1. Lineage (GTDB taxonomy): Bacteria > Chloroflexota > UBA11872 > UBA12225 > UBA12225 > UBA12225. Next base: position 5,268 of record CANFGH010000067.1, on the reverse strand, counting down.
GTTGTCGAGATCGTGCGACGCCTTGGCGCGCAGATTGCGCCCGGGAACCCCACCCCGGAAATCCGGGTCACCGGGGCGCGGCCGGGCGAACGCCTTGCCGAGCCGCTCGTCGCACCCCATGAGGTCCTTGAGCAGGTGCCATTGCCGGGACTGCTTGCGGTCAGGGGTATCCGCTCACTCGATGCGCGGGCGGTTGGGGCCGCTGTTGGGAACGTTGCCCACCTGCTCTCCGTCGGTGCGACCGACGACGAGGTCCGTACCGCCCTCTTCACCGATACGTGGACGTTACGGTAGCCTCGTCGCATGTTGGTGGACTTCCTTGGCGGGTATCAATCGCTGGCCACGACCTTCCTGGTCGCCGCCGCGGCCGCCGGGGTCCTGACCCCCGTCGCTATGCGGTGGAGTGTGGCGACCGGGTTGGTCGACCATCCACGACCGGGTGAAGTCCAGCGGACGAGCGTTCCCCGCGCTGGTGGCCACGCCATCTATCTCGCGTTCATCGCCGCGGTGGCGTTCAGTCTCGTGATTGCGCCTCGCGAGGAACGCGAATGGATCCGTCTTGCCGGACTGGTGGCCGGGATTGCGGTGCTCGTTCCCTTTGCGGTCTGGGACGATTTCCGGCGCCTGGGCCCGTTCCCGCAACTCCTCGCGCAGGTCCTGTGCGCAACCGTTCCCGTGCTGTTCGGCGTCACGATGAGCAGCATTTCCAATCCGTTGGCCCCCCCGCCCTTCGGCGGGCAGATCCCGTTGCCGGCGTGGGTCGCCGTGCCGGCAACGATCATCTGGCTGGTGCTGATGATGAACAGCATGAACTGGCTTGACACCATGGACGGCCTTGCCGGCGGGGTTGGCGCCATCGCGTCGGTCTTCCTGGTGGTGGTCTGCATCGGCCTCCGTCAGGAAACCATCGCCCTGCTGCCCGTTGCCCTGGCGGGTGCGTGCCTGGGGTTCATCCCCTACAACTTCCATCCCGCCCGGGTCTTCATGGGCACGACCGGGTCGATGTTCCTGGGCTACGCGCTCGGGGTGATCGGGCTGATCGGTGGCGCGAAACTGGCCAGCACGATGCTCGTCCTTGGCGTGCCCGTCCTCGATGCGGTCCTCGTGATCGTGCAGCGCGTGGCTGGTGGGCGAAGTCCGTTCCGGGGTGGCGACAATGCCCATCTGGTGCACCAGTTGCGCATGGCCGGTCTCGGGACACGCCAGATCGCACTGCTGATCTATGCCCTCTGTGCACTCTGCGGGGTAATGGCAACGGCCTTGGTCCGGGTCGAGAAGTTCTATGCGTTCGGTGCGCTGATCCTCGCGGTTGCCGGGCTCTTTGCCTTCGTGCGCGTCCGGACGGTCGCGGCCCCGCGCCGCGCCGGGTAGGTCACTGCTGTCGGCTGCGGGCGGCCCCCGGGCGCGACGCGGATGCGAAGGCACGCGAGGTGCGCAATCGGGCTGCCTCGATCAGGCTCAGAACCAGGAACGCGGGCAAGGTTGACACTTGGCGTTGCCACCGCGATGGTTGCCGGACCAGGCGATACAACCAGTCGAGACCCGCGTCGCGGACCCACGCCGGGGCGCGGCGGACCCTTCCGGCCATGAAGTCGAGCACGCCACCGACCCCGATGGCGATACCGACATCGAGACCGTCCAGGTTCCGGGCAATCCAGCGTTCCTGCTTGGGTGCGCCGTAGGCGACGAGCAGGAGGTCGCATCGCCCGGATTGCCGGATCGCCTCCCGTGTTGCCACGTCTCCATCTGGGGAGGCGTCGCCGGCGAACGTGCCCGCAATCTCGATCCCCGTGAAGCGTCGTCCCAGACTGGCTGCCGCCTCCTCGGCGATGCCTGGTGCGGCGCCAAGCAGGAAGACGCGCCAGCGCCGCTCCGGGGCCAGCGCCGCAAGTCCGTACGCGAGGTCGGTGCCCCGGACCTGCGCCCGCAGGGGTGTGCCGGCCAGACCGGCGGCGATCCGCAGTCCGACGCCATCCGGGATCGACAGGCACGACCGTCCAAGGATGGACCGGAAGTCGCCGTGCCGACGTGCCAGCATCACGAACTCGGGGTTCGGCGTCACGACGTACGACGGCCCGATCGAGCGGGCGGGGCCAGTCCCGGACGCCGGGATCACTGACGCGCAGTACTCGATGGCTTCGTTATAGGTCACGTCGTCGATACGGACGCCGAGAATCCGTCGCGGGATCCGTGGCAGCGGTGGCAAGCCACTAGCGCGGTTCACCGCAGAAGGCTCAGACATTGTCGGTCAATCCGGAACCAGCCATGCACCCCGCCGCCCGTCCGGTCACGCATTCCCACGCGGACGCACCGACATCCGAACGGACCACCCTTCTGTCGCGGTTGCACGACCGGACCGCAACGGTTGGAATCATCGGTCTCGGGTTCGCTGGTCTGCCGTTGGGTGTCGCGCTTGCGGGCGCGGGCTTCCGCGTCATCGGGGTTGACCTCGATGCCGCAAAGGTCGAGGCGATCAACGCCGGGCACTCCCCGGTTGCGGACGTTCCCGACGCAGTGCTCGCGTCACTCCGCGCCAGTGGAAAGTTCGAGGCAACGACCGGGTACGCGGCCCTGGCAGCGGCCGACAGCGTCACCATCTGCGTCCCCACCCCACTGCTTCCCGGACACATCCCTGACCTGACGTACATCGAATCGGCGGTCGATGCACTGGCGCCGTACCTGCACCCGGAAATGCTCGTGGTGCTTGAAAGCACGACGTATCCGGGGACGACCGAGGAAATCATCCAACCCCGGGTCGAGGCCCGGGGGCTCCGCGTTGGCGTCGAGGTGTTCATTGGTTTTGCGCCGGAACGCATCGATCCGGGCGCGACAAGCAGTCCTGGAATGACGGTCCACAGTGTGCCGAAACTCGTGGCGGGCGCGACCCCGGCGTGCATCATGCACGTTGAGGCGCTGTACGGATCAATCGTGGATCGCCTCGTCCCGGTCTCGTCCCTGCGCACCGCGGAGATGGCGAAACTTGTCGAGAACAGTTTCCGGATGGTCAATATCGCGTTCGTCAACGAAGTCGCCCTCATGTGCGACCGCCTGGGCATCGATGTCTGGGAAGTGATCGACGCGGCGGCCACGAAGCCGTATGGCTTCCTGCCCCATTACCCCGGCCCCGGCCTTGGTGGGCATTGCATCCCGGTTGATCCTTACTATCTGGTATGGAAACTCAAGACCCTGAACATGCCGTCACGGTTCATCGAACTCGCCGGGGAAATCAACCGTGCGATGCCCGCGCATGTCGTCTCCAAGGTCGCGACGGCACTCGAGGCACGCGGGCTGACCGTCCGCGGGTCGCGCATCCTTGTCCTGGGAGTGACCTACAAGCGCGATGTGGCTGATGTCCGCGAATCCCCGAGTCTTGACATTCTTGGCTTACTTGCGGGGCGCGGTGCGGTGGTGGCCTATCACGATCCGTTCGTCCCGGTCCTTGCGGTCCCGGTCCAGGCTCCAGGCACGATTGCCATCCACGGTGCGCCGATAACCCTGCACTGTTGCGACCTCATCCAGGGATTGGCAACAAGCGACTGCGTGGTGCTCGCGACCGATCACACGGCCTATGACTGGGAGGTGGTGGTGCGCACCGCCCGGTTGATCATCGACACCCGGAACGCATTGCGTCATGTTGGCGCGCCTGCCGTTCCAACTGACGGGACGCGTGCCGCAATCGTCAAACTCTGATCCGCCTCCTGACAGGTACCGTGTTTCAACTGCCACCGTTCATCAAGCCTCCACCCCGCCCGAAGGAGGTCGTCCGGCCTCAAGGCTTTGGCGAGGTCGTCATGGAACCTCCCCCCGGCTTCGGCGAACCGCCTGACCGGGCCCGGTGGTCGTGGCGACGGCGGATCACCTTCGCCGTGTCGTCGTTGCTGTTTGTCCTGGTCCCGCTCGGGATCGGCGCCGGCCTCTACCGGTCGTCGGGCGATGTCACGAACCTCGTCTTCGATGTCCTGATGATGACGGCGTGGATCACGTCGCCCGCGGAACGTCCGCCAGAAGCCGTCGGGGTGGGAACCCCGATGCCAGAGGGGACACCGGCCCCCCAGGCGCCCCGGTTCGAGGCCTCCCAGCTCGATGTGCCGGAGTGGTCGAGCAAGGAACGGGTCAACATCATCCTGCTTGGCACCGACCGCCGCGACAACGAGCCCGACGTCACGCGGACGGATACGTTGCTGATCGTCTCGATCGATCCGGTAACGAAATCCGCCGGGGTCCTCTCGCTCCCGCGCGACCTGTGGGTGAACATTCCGGGGTATGGCTTTGAGCGGGTCAATACGGCGTTCGAGATCGGTGAGTTCCAGAAGAAGGGGGGTGGGCCTGCCCTGCTCAGGAAGACCATCGAGGGGCTTCTCGGGGTGCCCATCCACCACTACGCCCTGGTCGGCTTCACTGGCTTCCGGAAGGTCGTCGACCAACTCGGCGGGGTAGTCGTCGACGTCGAGCGGCCCTTCCGGGACGATGAGTTCCCCCAGGGAAACTATGGGACCAGGCGGATCATCTTCCAGACCGGTTTGCAAGTGCTGGATGGTGAGACCGCCCTCTGGTTTGTGCGATCACGCCACGCGGACAGTGACTTCGGTCGCAATCGTCGCCAGAGGCAGTTCCTTCTGGCCGTCCGGCAGCAGGCCCTGCAATTGAACATGATCACGAAGGCACCCGCCATGCTTTCATCGATCATGGAGAGTGTCAGGACCGACCTCCGCACCACCGAGATCCTTTCCCTGGCGCGCGTGGCAAAGGATGTCGAGACGTCCAGGCTCGTGAGCCGCGCCATCGACGAATCGATGGTGAACCCGTGGATGACGCCTGGTGGCGCCGCCGTGCTTCTTCCTGAACCGGCGGCAATCCGGCAGGTTGTCCAGGAGGTCTTCGGGACGCCCGGGAAGTTGCCCACGCTTCCGGTCATGCGGGCGCCGGCGGTGGTGTCCACGCCAGACATGGCGAACGCGCCCATCGCGGTCAATCCCGTGTCCTCGACGCCGGGTGGGCCAACCGCCACGCCAATGGACCTTCCCGGTAGCCGGTCCGCCTCGTTCTTTGTCACCCCGAGTATCGTGCCTACCCGCATGCCGGCTTCGGTGACCCCGGTGAACCTGCTCAGGGGGCCGTTGACGGGCACTCCGGTCGGATCCGGTGCTGCGGTGACCGGCATGGGTGCTGGTACCGGATCAATCCCGGTGGCGACCGCATCGCCCGGCGCGGTCGGAACGCCCCCTGGTCCCCCTGGCCCCCCTGGCCCCCCTGGTCCCGCGGGAACAG
>CANFGH010000066.1 GCA_947446285.1 Chloroflexota bacterium | reverse complement strand
GGAAGATCATCGTGGTGGCATGCATCGTGAACATCTGGTTGTAAAGGTCAGGGCTCAAGAAGTCGCTGCGGGGAACCATGAGCTGGGTCCGCACGAGGAGCGCTTCGAGACCGCCAATCAGGAAGAAGAGACCCCCGGTCAATAGGTACAGGATGCCAATCTTCTTGTGGTCGACCGTTGTGGCCCATTCCCACAGGAAGCTCTCCTTGTACGCCGGAGCCGCCTGCAAGACCGGCGCCGCGACTGGAGCGACTGGAGGTGCGATTTCGACGGCCATGAACCCTGTCCCTTCCGCTAGCATCCGGTCGCCGTGCGACGACCTGCTGCACCTTGGCTACTTCTTGGCAGTATTCGCCGGTGCCACCTGGCACCCACTGGTGATTGACGGATCAACGGGCCGGCACAGGTACGCGGTCAACGCGTCGATGTCCTCTTCCTTGAGATTGAGATTCGGCATGATCGTGCCGGGCTTGACTGCCTGCGGATTGCGCAGCCACGCCTTGACGTTCTCCACCGTGCTCGGCAGCGTCTTGGCCGCGACCGAGGTGCGGCTGCTGAAGTGGGTCAGGTCCGGGCCGACCTTGCCGATCGCCTCGGTGCCTCGGATCATGTGGCACGTCTTGCAGGCTCCCGCAGCAAACAGTTGGGCACCCTTCGCCTGCAGGACCAGCGACTGGTCGGCATTTGGGCTGCTCGCAGGCGTCACCGGCGCCATCCGCTGCCGCTCCACCCAGGCGTCGAACTCGGCCCGGGGCACGGAGATGGCGGCGTATCGCATCAGTGCGTGCTGGATACCGCAGAACTGGTTACAGACGCCCGCGTAGGTTCCGTCTTTCTCGGACTTCAGCCAGATTCGGTTGGTCCGGCCAGGGATGCCTGACACCTGCCCGGTAAGCATGGGAACCCAGAACGCGTGGATCACGTCGACCGCGGTCACCTCGACGATGATGGTGGAACCGGTCGGGATCACCATGTCGGACGCGGTGACGAATCCGCTGTCCTGGTACTCGAACTCCCACCACCACTGGTGCCCGATGGCCTTGATGTGGATGGCATCGGCGGGAGGCGTCTCGAGGGGGGCGGACAGGACCCGCTGCGTGTTCACGGTCATCGCGAGGACGACGATGAACACCAGTGCGGTGATGATCGTGGACGTCAGTTCAATGGTCAGGTTGCCGTGGAATTGCTGGGCCGGAGGGCCTCCCGGCCGCTCGCGGAACTTGAATACCGAGTAGACGATGAGACCCTGCACGACCACGAACACCACCACGGCCGCGATGAGAATGGGCAGGAACAGGTCATAAATCGTTGCCGCGTAGGGGCCCTGCGGGTTGACCCATGACTGCGGTGAACGCGAGTCGCATCCGACCAGGCCAAGGAGTGTGAGCGAGATCAGCGCTGCCCATCGGCGTGCCGGCGTCGCGAACTGTGTGGCTCCCATTAGCATGAACCCCTAACGCGATGGTCATCCCGTGGACGGGCAACAAACCGCGACGGGATGGCAGAACGCCACGTGAAACCCCGACACGATCATTCGCCGCGACGGCCATTGTGAAAATAATAACAATCTTTTGGCGGACAGGAAACACTTGCCCGAAAGTCCCCAGCAGTATAGGCCGGGAACGCCGGGAACGCCGGGAACCATCGGGCCAAAACCGGATTTGTGCGGTCGTCGCCCGTATTTCCGGTCACGGACGGACCAGGCTGCCGTCCGCCCTTCGGTCCTCGGCCATGAAACGGGGTTGCGCGGCGCGTGTCGCGTCGAAGAGGTTCGCCGCTGCTGTCTCGTCGATATCCACGCCGAGCCCCGGTGCCTCGTTCCCGTACATGTACCCCCGTTCGGTCACCGCGTGCCCCGGGAAGACCGCAAGTTCACCGTCGGTGAAGTGGTTCTCTTCCTGGATGCCGAAGTTCCAGCTCGCAAGGTCCAGATGGTAGGCCGCCAGTTGGTTGACCGGGTCGTTGTCGCCGCCCTCCTGCCACGCGGTATGGACGCCGTAGAACTCGCACAGGTGTGCGATCTTGCGGGCTGGCGTGATTCCGCCGGCCTTGCTCACACGGATGCGCAGGTAATCGATGAGACGGTCTTGGATGAGTGGCAGGTACTCGGCTGAATTGATGAACAGTTCGCCCATCGCCTGCGGTGTCGTGCAGATCTGCTTGATGTGGCGGTAGTAGGCGACATGCTCGGGAGGCAGGATGTCTTCCACGAAGAACAGGCGGTGTGGCTCGAGTGCCTGGGCCAACGCGACGGCCTGGTGCGGGCGCAGGTGTTCGTGGACATCATGGGTGAACTTCGGGCCAAAGCCGAAGTGCTGACGCAGGGCACCGAACATCTCTGGCACGTTGTGGAGATAGGCTTCGTCGTCGAACGCCCCCCGCTTCGTGGTGTCGAACGGGGCACGCAGGGCCGATGCGCGTGGCCGGCCACCCTCGCCGGGGGCGGCTGGTTCAAGGAATCCTCCACCGCCGTAGGCACCGAGTTGGCACCGGATGTAGACCCATCCGTCGTTGAGGTAATGCTGCACGTCGGCGATCAGTTCATCGATCGTGTTGCCGGCCGCATGCGCGTAGACCGGTACGGCGGCGCGGCACCTCCCACCCAGAAGGCGGTAGACCGGCAGGCCGGCTTCCTTGCCCAGGATGTCCCAAAGGGCCATGTCGGCACCGGCGATCACCGTTCCCATCACCGAGTCCTGACGCCAGTACCCTGACGTCAGCGTTGACTGCCAGATATCCTCGATGTCGGCGGTGTCCCGGCCGACGAGTTTCGGGGCGAGGACCTCGTTGATTGCGGCGACAACCACGCCGGCTCGGTAGTGGTCGCTCGCCGACCCGATACCGTAGAGGCCGGGTTGATTGGTTTCGATCTTGACGATGACCCAGGTGCCGTCGGCACGGGTGCGGATGGCGCGGACGCGCGTGATGGTAGCCATGGAGTGCAGAATACCCCCCATGGCAAGTGCCGTGTCCACACCGCGCGCGTCCTGGCGTCGCTGCCGGGGCCCGGGGAAGGGAAGCACACGTTCGTGACGGTCCGGATCGGGTTCGCGGGCGCCGGTGGGGTCGCGGTCACGCACCTCCTCAATCTCCTGCGGGTGCAGGATGCCGAGGTAGTGGCCATCCATGACGTCGACGCCGACCGAATCGCCGCCTGCATCCGACGCGTCAATGCGCAGCAGGACCTGGGTGCCCGCTCGGGCGACGATTCCCGACGGCTCAGGCCAAAGGCCTATCCCGACTACCGGGCGATGATCGCCGAAGCTGGTCTCAACGCCCTATACATCTGTACTCCTCCTTCCGTACGCGGTGCGATTGAGATGGCAGCAATCGAAGAGGATGTTGCCCTGTGCGTGGAGAAGCCCGTTGCGTTGCGTCTCGACATCGCCAGTGAGATTGCGGGGGCGATCCGCGAACGCAACTTGGTGTCAAGCGTCTGCTATCAGGTTCGGTACTCCGAGGCCGTCGTCGATGCGCACAAGGCGCTGGGCGCGCGTCCGGTGGCAATGGGCCTTGGGTTCATGCTTGGTGGCGTCCCTTCAGCGCCTTGGTGGCGGGTTCACGCCCAGAGCGGAGGCCAGATTGTCGAGCAGGCAACGCACGCAGTTGACCTGTTGCGCGCCTTCATGGGCGAGGTCGTTCGCGTCTACGGGGCCGGGGCGCGTCGCGTCCATGGTGAGATGCCGGGGTTCGACATCCACGACACGGGGGCATCGGTGCTCCACTTTGCGAGTGGGGCGGTCGGGTCATTGGTCAACACCTCCGTCCTGGGTGGTGGGTCGACCGCAGGGTTCCCGACGGGAGTGCACCTCTTCGCTGCTGATTACCGGGTTGAGGTATGGGGTGGCACCTTGAAGGTGGTCACACCCGACCGAACCGACGAATACCGCTACAGCGCATCCCCGATGCTTGCCCTGGACACCGATTTCGTCGATGCCGTGAAACGCCGGGACCCCGCGCGGGTCCGGACGCCCTACGGGGACGCCCTGAGGACGTTGGCTGTGACATTGGCGCTTGACGAGAGCGCGCGGACTGGCAAAGTGACCGAGGTCCCCCGGGTCTGATCGCTCGTGGGATGCGGTGACATGGGAGCAAGGTGCAGGTCCTGAACACATGGGAGCCGTGACCGCCGGCCGGGTTGATACTGGTTCCGGCCTGCCCGGACCCAGCGTTCGGGACGTCTCCAGTCGTGCCGGACGCGTACCGATTTCCCAAGCAGACCTCTCGGTACTCCTGCGTGCGGCACGGATGATTGCGCGCGAATGCGTGCCGTCGCGCCTGCATCCGAAAATCCTCCAGGCCACCGCGTCCGTGTCCGGTGCGACCCGCCTGACCCTGCTGCTTAACCTGCCCGCCATCGAGGCGGCCGGTCGCACTCGAGCGAGGGTCCGGGAGTCAATGCCCCACCGGATCCCGACGGTCCTGACCGTTGGTGCCCGCATTGGCCGGCCGATGCACGTGCGTCGGGGCAGTACGGTCAGTGTTGCCGGGAGTGTGGCCGAGTGGGTCCTGGTGAACCGACGGGTCGTGCGGATTGACGGACCCGATCACCCGGTCCCGGAGATTGCGGCGCGCCTCGGTCGCAATCCTGACGCGCCGGAGTCGGCGCTCAGTGTTCCCCTCGTGCACGACGGTCTTGTCCTGGGCGTCCTGTGCGCGGGCCATCACCTCGCCGGATCGCTGACCCCCCGGCACGCTTCACGCTTGGTGGAACTCGCCCCCATGATTGCGACATCGCTGGTCAACGCGCAACGGTTCGCAATGCTTGCCGGACAGTCCGTCTCCGATCCGTTGACTGGCCTTTTCAATCGTCGTGGGTTTGACCAGCGATTGCGCGAGGAACTCGAACGCAGTACCCGCTCTCGTGTGTCCGGCGCGCTGATCATGCTTGATCTTGACCATTTCAAGCAAGTAAATGACACGTACGGGCATCTCGCCGGCGATGTGGTGATCCGCGTGATCGCGACCACGGCGATCAAGGGCCAGACCCGGTCCTATGACGTGCCGTGCCGCGTCGGTGGTGATGAGTTTGCCGTCATCCTGCCCCACACCTCGCTTGCGGATGCACTGACCGTTGCCGACCGCATCCGTCGTGCCGTGATGAACGCGCCGACCGACGCGGTTGGCGTGCCGGTCGGGCTGGTTGGCGCAAGCCTTGGGGTGGCGGTCTTTCCGGCGAGCGACGTCAAGGCCGATGACCTTGTCGCCCAGGCGGACCATGCGATGTACCGTGCGAAGCATCTGGGTCGCAACCGGATCCAGGTCGCCGGGGCGGTTTGAACCCCGGAAGCGCATCACCCGGTGGTGGGGGTCGTACAGACGGCGTGATCGGCGGGCCAGGCCAGTTCGAACCCCTGGCGCGTGCAGAGTGCCTGCAAGGCTGCTAGCCGTTGCGGCACCGCACGCACGTGGTGCCGCTCGTTTCTCGTTGCCAGGCACTGCGCAGCCAGCAGACCGGCTGCTTCGCCAATGTTCCATTCCACGGGATGCAGGCGTCAGCACCTGTTGGTGATGGGCGTCGTCCCGAGGTTCTTGCACGCGGGCAGGAGGTTCCGGACGCGCTGCGGACGCAGGGCGCCAAGGGGAATGGTGAACGGCAAGGCGTCGAGGTCGATGGAGTTGTCGAGGCCTGTCGATGGGTGCAGGCTGATGCGAGAACCGCCAATCCCGACGCTATCGGCGAAGGCTTCGCCACTGGCTGGTGCCACTGGCTGGTGCCACTGGCTGGTGCCACTGGCTGGTGCCACTGGCTGGTGCCACTGGCCGGTTCCCCGCGCATGACGCCACGTGCGGTCGCCCCGGCATGCGCTTGGGTGACCGTGACGACGGCGCGGATGCGACGGGCCTCGCGAATGTACTGCTACTCCCAACCGGCCACTGGCAAGAGGCCACTGGGTTCCGTGGCGCCCTGCGGAGCGTGCGTGAACCTCGGCTCCGGACGGTCACGCTGCACACCGTGTCGCCACCGTGTCGCCACCGTGTCGCCACCGTGTCGCCACCGGACTGCGCCGAGATCGGTTCGGTCAGGTGCCAGGTTTGGGGAAGTCCCCGGTTCCGTGCCAGTGCCAGGGTGCAGGTGGGTGGCGTGGACTTCAGGCGTCGGCGGGTAGAGACCCCGGTAGAAGGCGCGGACGCCGTTGCGGAGCTCCCGGAAACGACGGGTGCAACTGACGTGTTCGATCTACCGGTGTTGATCCGGAGGAACACCCTGGCTGGTCAGGTGTCCCCCAAGCCACCGGGTTGGTCCGGTCAGGAACACGCGCATGCCCATGGACGTGGCGGCCAAGTCGGCGGCAACCCCGCCCATGCCACCGCCGACGGTACGGATGCCGGTTTGCCGTTCGCTGATGTCCATCAACCCGTCTCCCGTTGGGGTGCCGGTACGGCGCGACCGGCCCGCCAGGATGCCCGGCGCGGCCTCTGGCCCTACACTGCGGATGCCCTTTTTACTGCGAGACATAGTGGGACTGGCCCGCAACGGCGGACTGGTCGGAGGTCTTTGAGATGGACGGAAAGATTGTCGTGAACGGAGTGCATTCCCCGGTCACGATCCGGCGTGACGGTTGGGGAATCGCACACGTTGATGCCTCGACCGAGTCCGACGTATGGTTTGGCCAGGGTTTCGTGGCGGCTCAAGATCGCCTCTGGCAGATGGAGTTCGACCGTCGGAGCGCGCTTGGCACGTGGGCTGAAGTGGCCGGACCGACCGCCGTGGCAGCCGATGTCCTGTCCCGCCGTCTGAACCTTCGCCCAGCTGCGGAGGCGGATATGGCGGCCATGTCTGTCGAGACCCGGTCGATGTTCGAGGCCTATGCCTCGGGCGTCAACGCCTATCTCGGGTCAGGATTGCCCCTCGCACCGGAGTACGCCCTCACCGGGACGCTGCCTGCACCTTGGGAACCGTGGCAATCGGTCGCCGTATTCCGTGTTCGTCACGTGCTCATGGGTGTCTGGCAGCAGAAGATTGCCCAAGCCGAAATCCTCCTCCGGATCGGTCCGGATGCCTACGCCAAACTCGACCAGCGGTCACCGGTCGGGACGACCACCCTCTTGCCTCCCGGCCGTGATGGCGCGGTTCTGAGCCTCATCGCCCGCGGAGCGGCTGAACTGGCCGACGCCATTGCCGTCCTTGGGCCGGTGACGTCCTTCGAGGGTGGGTCGAACTCCTGGGCGGTCCACGGCAGCCGTGTCACGACAGGAAAGCCGGTCGTCTGCAACGACTCGCATCGCCGGCTGGACGTTCCCACCGTCTACTGGCAGGTACATCTCTCGTGTCCTGCGTTCAATGCCGCCGGCGCGACCTTCCCCGGGGTGCCTGGCCTGCCCCATTTCGGCCACAACGGATCGGTGACGTGGAACATCACCCATGCCTGCGCCGACACGCAGGACCTGTATCTCGAACAGTTTGACCCCGCCCATCCCGGCAGATACCGCACGCCTGACGGGTGGGCCGACGCCACCCTGGCGACCAGCGTCATCGAGGTCGCTGGGGGCAGCCCGGTGGCAGTCGAGACGTGGGAAACCCGTCACGGTCCGGTCGTCCATGGTGACCCGAGGACCGGCTGGGCGATCAGCTTTCGCTGGATTGCGACCAACGGTCCGACGCGGCGCGCCTTCGAGCCATTCCGCCCCATGATCCGCGCGCGCACGGTTGCCGAACTGTTCGCGGTGCAGATGGACTGGGTCGACCCGGTCAACAACCTGCTTGCTGCCGACACGGCCGGCACGATCGGTTACCAAACGCGGGGAGTGCTTCCGGACCGCGGACCAGGCCACGGTGGGGCAGCCTCTGGCCACGAACCCTTCCGCCAGTTCCCCATTGCCGGCTGGACCGGCGACTACGAGTGGCGAGGACGCGTTCCCTACGATCGCAATCCGCGCAGCATCAACCCGGATGCCGGCTACATCGGGACCGCAAACCAGCAGATCGTCGACGGCGACGATCCCTACATCGCCGATTCGTTCTCCGCGCCGTGGCGTGCCGAGCGCCTGGTGGAACTGATGGCAAACGACCGGATCTTCACCCCCGAGGAGATTGCCGGGTGGCAGGGTGATGTCACATCGGTCTCGGCCCGGGCGTGGGGCCGCCTGATCGCGGGACTGCCATCCCTCCGTGGTGATGGCGAACTCGCGCGTGCCTTGCTGGCCGGATTTGACGGAGTGATGGCGCGTGACCGTGCGGAACCACTCCTCTTCTCGTATTTCCGCCGGGCACTGGCAAGGCACCTCTTCGCGCCGGTCGTCGGACCGGAGACGTGGGAGTGGCTGGTACACGACGCCCTGCCTGCGTCAAGCAGTCCCGTTTCCCGGTGGATCACCACAGTGCAGGCATCGCTGATGCGGCACGCGGGGCACGCGGTCCGACCGGACATCCATCCGCGTGCCGGGCGTGACGGCGACGGGATTGCCGCATCCGATGCGTGGTGGGCGGGCGTCGCCTCGACTGCCCTCCCTGCTGCCCTTGCGGACGCGTGGACGAGCGCGGTGGCGTCGTCTGGCCCGGACCCTCGCGCTTGGCGGTGGGATGCGCGCCACCGGACCACTGCCCAGCACCCGCTGGCGGTCCGGTTCCCATGGTTGGGCCGTGCCCTGAACCCGCCAGTCGCCCCGATGGGCGGCGATAGCGACACCTTGCAGGCGGCGTCGTACGTCTGGGCCGAGGGGCCGGACTTCGACGTGACGTCACTGTCGGTATTCCGGCACGTGGTGCGCCTGGACGATCCCGCGCGGACGACGAACGTGATCCCCGGTGGCGTTTCCGGGGTGCCCGGTGGACGACACGCGCACGACCAGCTGGAGTTCTGGCGTACCCACCGTCGTATCCCGGCACCGTACGCGCAAGCCGACGTCGAGGCGCAGGCGGTAACGACGCTTGTCCTGGCGCCCGTCTAGGCGGGACGCCGGGACGCCGGGACGCCGGGTCAGCGGTCTGGCGGCGCCCCAGCGACACGAATGACCGCACATCCGGTGAACTGCCGGGTGTGCGTGTCAAACGCCAGGCGCACACCCTCGGTGTAGCGGATTGCGCCTCCCCACTTGTGCACCTCGCCAGGGTCGGCGTCGCGGTTGGCGTTGCGCATGCACCCCACGGCAATCGCTTCCACCACCCCACCGTGGCTGATCATCAGGGCGGTGGCATCACCCGGTAGTGACGACGCAACCTTGGCGCACCAATCGTGCAGGTCGGCGCAGTACCGAAGGACTGACGGTTCGGAGTGTGACGCACGTGCCCATTCGGCGAAGCCAGCGTTCCACGTGACGCCGTGGTCCACGACATCGGGAATGAGGCCGAGGTGTGCATCGGTGCGGTCGACGGCAAACCCCATCGCCAGAGCCGTTTCATATGCCCGTGTCACCGGACTGGTCACGACCATGGCAAAGGGCCCCAAGGGTGCGCCGACCAGTCGGGCGAGTGTCACGCCCGACTGGTCAAGATGGGGGCCTCCCGGTGTGCGCATCGTGTGTCGACGGACTTCAATCGCCGGCATCGGCACGCCGGAGCACACGGGGACGCAGGGTCACCAGGCGCTTTCGTAGAGCGAGATGATCTCGTTGATCGTCGTCTTTCGCGGGTTGATCGCGATGTTGGCACTCTTCATCGCGTCGGCGGCCATGTCAGGGATTGACGCCTTGTCGACACCGAGGTCGCGCAGGCGCGCCGGAATCCCGATGTCCGTCTCAAGCCGCCGGACGGCCTGGACGGCGCGCAGCGCCGCGTCATGCTCGGTGGTCCCGGCCATGCTCATTCCCGCAACGGATTCGCCCATTGCCTGCGCAATGTCGATCATCCGCAGGGGGCATGCGAGGGCGTTGAATTCCATCACATGGGGGAGCATCAGGGCGTTGGCGACGCCATGCGGGATCTTCCAGAACGCGCCCAATGGATGGGCCGTGGCATGGACGTTCCCGAGGCGGGTGTTCGAGAACGCCAGGCCGGCGATGTTTGCACCGATCAGCAGGGCGTTCATCGCCGCCAGGTTGTGGGGGTTCGCGACCGCAATGCGGATGTTCGCCGAGATCATGCGGATTGCCTGCAATGCCAGCCCTTCGCTGATCGGGGTTGACAACAGTGACGTGTAGCTCTCGATGGCGTGCGTGAGGGCGTCCATCGCCGTCGCGGCGGTCACACTCGCGGGCAGGCCCAGGACAAGCATCGGGTCGAGGAAGGCGATCATCGGCGCCGCCTTGGGGGACCCGATGGTGAACTTGAACTTGGCGGCGGCATCGGTGATGACGACGAACGGTGTCACTTCGGCCGCCGTTCCGACGGTGGTGGGCAGCGCGAACAACGGGTCCGGGGAATTCGGGAACTTCTCCCATCCCTCGTACGAGCGAAGCGGACCCGGGTTGATGGCGAGGATGGCCGTGGCCGTGGCGACGTCGATCGAACTGCCCCCGCCGACGGCGACGATCAACTGGCCGCCGAATGCCTTGTAGGCCTTGAGGGTGGCCTCGACGAGTTCGATGCGCGGGTCCGGTTCGACCTCCGAGTAGAGGAGGGTCTCGATGCCTGCGGCATGCAGGGATTCGATCACCGACGCCGGGATGCCCGCCCGGACGACGCCGGGATCGGAGACGACCATGACTTTCGTCGCGCCGAGCTTGGCCGCGTGCGGTCCGACTTCCGCCGCGCACCCCTCGCCGGTGATGACCCGCGTGGGATTCTGGAATGTCTGGGGGACCGCACCCGGACGGATCGGTGCGCCCGGGGGCAGTGGCGGGGCGGGTGCGCGATGGGTCGCCGGAGTCGTCGACATCAGTGCGTCTTCCTTCACTCTCACAGGGGAATGGCGGCAGTGTAGGGCCGGTTCTTCGTCGATGGCAACAAACAGGTCATCGGCCTTCGCTTGACAATAGTGACTGGCAATCAATTGACAATGCCCAGTTCTTGGTAGGATGCCCCGACGGGTCCCGTCCGGCACCATGGAAAACGGGTGGCGGAGCGCTTGCGGGCGCCACCGATGCATGAACGATCGAAGAGCACGAACCACACGGTTCCGCCGTCGCGAAACACCTCCCGACGAGCAATCAGGCGCGCCCACTGACCTCTGGCATGACCTCGCTTCGGCGCGCGACGCCTTTGACCGAGAAGTGTCGCCGCCCCGGGTGAACCCGTCGACCGCCCATGCCTCGGCGCCGGACCCCGCCGGTGGCGAACCCCGTGGTCGCCTGACCCGGCAGGATCGGTCGTGGTCAGGCGCACCCGCAGCACCGCCACGGCGAACCCGGCAGTGGTTGGTCGCCGGTGACCTGGACCCGGGGCGTCCTGGAGACCGGCCTGGCGTCCCGGAGGCCCCGGGTGAGCGTGGTTCCTCCCGTGTCGCGCGTGACCGGCGCACGCGAGAACCCGGACCGTCGGCTCCCGCGCCCTTCAGTCGGCGCGATGAACGGCTCGCCTCGTCCGGTCAATGGGCCGTCGCTCCACTGGGAGGCGTTGCTCGGGCCCGGCCAGCCCCCGGGCGCGTTCGCTGGCCACGGATTGCGGCGATGGTTGCCGGGGTGGTGGTCGGGTGGCAGGTCCTGACGGGGCTGGCAATGCCGGCCCCACCGCCACCGGCGACGCCTCCTGCGACGCCAGCGGCCACCCAGGTCGGGGGCCAGTCTGGCGCATCGGTCCCTGATACGGCCCTGACGTGGGTCACGTCGACACCTGCTGGGGCGAGTGGTCGTGATCCTGCCGGTGCCCCGGAGACAGCATCCGAACCCGCCGGTGCCTCCGGTGCCGCCACTGCCGCCACTACCGCGACTGCGGTGGTCCGTCCAACGACGGTGCCGATCGCCCCGACCCGGGTTCCGCCGACGGCCACCCGCGTGCCCCCGACGCGCATTCCGAGTACACCCACCGCGGTGCCACCGTCCCGGACCCCCAACCCAGCCTTCCGTCCGCGTGCGATGACCGTCACTGCATACTGCCTGCGAAGCAGTACCTCAAGCGGAGCGCAGCCAGGCCCCGGCACCGCAGCGGCGGGGCCGATGGTTGCCCTTGGCAGTCGCTTCCGCGTGCCGGGGTACGGTGATGTGGTGGTCCGTGACCGAAACGCCACCTATGGGCCCGATCAATTGGATGTCTGGCTTGCCGACTGCAACCAGGCGATCCGGTGGGGGCGACGCACCCTGGACGTCACCCCGGAGCAGTGACACGTGGTGCCTCGGGATAGGAACAGGGCAAAAAAACCAGAAACCGGCCGCCCTTTTTCAGGAGGGGCCGGTCGTTGCGGTCTTCCCGGTCGGATTGCCGGCCGGAATGGATGTCCTACTTGCCGTGGTTGGGCTTCGTGCCGTGATTGGCCTTCTTGCTCCGCCACCGCAACCGACGCTTGTTTGCACTCTTGTCCGATGCCATTGAGGTAACCCTTCGTCTGTCTAGAGGGTAGGATACCAAGCGATCTGGCAAACCGGAAACGCGCTTCCGGCATACCGCTCCCCGGCCTGGTTTGGGGTGGTCAGCTCGTGGATTTCCGTCCCGGCGCCTGCCTGCAGGCAGTTGCAACGTCGTGGCGGCGGTTGGGAGGCACGGAGTGGCACTACCACCGGGAGGGTCGCAGGCGTTCGGGGAGGATTCCGGACGGGTGCCGAAGGCGATCTGGCGGTGGGGGGTCGTCGAGGCCTTCTGCGCGGCGGTCTGGAGTGGCCCGACGGCGTCGTTCCTGTCGGCCTTCGCCGTCGAACTCGGCGCCGGTGGTGGTCAACTCGGCATCCTCCTTGCGCTCAACACGTTCCTTTCGAATGGCCTGCAACTCCAGGGTGCCCGGTGGGCGCGGGCCGGCAGTGGCGCACGGCGCGTCTATGGCACCGCCTTGGTGGCGCGAGGGAGTTGGCTTCTTGCCGGGGCCGTGCCGGCAGCGCTCATGGTGGCCGGGTATCCGGTTGCTGCCCTGGTGCTCTTCCTTGTGGTCCTTGGCATTGCCTCGGTGGCCGCGGCCGCGGCCAGTCCGGCGATGGGGGCGCGAGCCTCAACGGCCGGTGGTGAAACCGGGCGGACCCGCTACCTCGCCGACCGCGCCATCGCCACGTGGGTCGGGTCACTGGTCGGTACGGCCGCGATGACCGGCTTGCTCCAGATCGTGCCGGGCGTGACCGGGTACGGCGTCGGGTTCGGCGTGGCAAGCCTCATCGGCCTGCTCGGGATCGGTGCGTACGCCACCCTGATCGCGACCGAACGCCGGCTTGCGATCAGGACGCTGCCACCCGCCTCCGGCGCAGGCGCAGGCGCACCCGCACCCGCACCCGCACCCGCACCCGCTCACGCGTCGCGAACAACGCGTCCGGTTGCAGGCGACGCATCCACGTCGCCGAGGGCGCAAGTGGCGCAAGCGGCGCAAGGGATCCGGCGGGATGACGCAGCCGGGGTCTGGCGGGCGATTGCGCGCCGGTCCGGTGCCCCACCGTCGATGGCGCTTGGAAGCATCGTGATCGGGGCGGCAATCCTCCAGGGAGGTGCCTCGATGATCGGCCCGGCGGCCCCGATCTGGCTTGTCCGGCACCTCGAGGTGCCCGCCAGTTACCTGGGTGCGCTGTCCCTCATGAGCAGCCTGACGGCCATTGCGTCGCAACGGCTGTGGGCACGGTGGATTGACCGGGCGGGACCCGGACGCGTCCTGACGTTCGCCGGAGCAGCGGCGGCGGTGATACCGATCGGCTGGATGCTGGTGTGGGCACCCTGGGTTGCCATTCCGCTGAACCTGTACTCCGGGGTTGCGTGGGGTGGGTACAGCCTTGCGATGACCTCCAGGCTGCTGCAACTCGCCCCGCCCGCCGAGCGACCGGCGTACCTGGGAACCTACGCCGCGGCCGTCGGCATCGCTGGCGCAATCGGCTCGTTGCTCGCGGGAGGGCTGGTCGCGTTCGTGCCGATCGGCTGGATCCCGGTGATCTTCCTGGCGTCGTTCCTCACGCGCGGACTTGGCTGGTGGTCCCTTCGGGGGAAGCCGGCACCGGTGGCGTGACCCGCTGGCCGGGGCCGGGAACGGCTAGGCCGGGGCCCCGTCCCACAGTGGCAGGAGATCCGGTGAGGCCAGGTAGAGGGCCGCAAGGGTCGGTAGCACCGCATCCTTTGCGGATACGACGAGCGATCCCTCATCGCCGCCAAGATCTGGCCAGGTGATCCCATTTGCCGGGTCGTTCCAGCTGATCCCGCGTTCGGCGGACGGCGCATAGAAATCACTGCACTGGTAGACGAAGTCCGCGGTCCCGGACGTGACGCAGAACCCGTGGGCAAAGCCGAGCGGAACCCACAACTGGCGACGGTTCTCGGCCGAAAGCATGACCGAGAACGACTGGCCAAACGTCGGTGATCCACGCCGGATGTCCACCACCGCATCGAACACTTCGCCCTGGACAACCCGCACCAACTTGACCTGACCGTGCGGGTGCTGGAAATGCAGTCCTCGGACGGTGCCCCGTCGTGAGTGGGAGTGGTTGGCCTGGACCATCCGTGCGTCCAACCCGGCCTGGCCGTAGCCGAGTTCATGGTAGGTCTCCATGAACCACCCGCGGGCGTCATTGAAGACCCGGGGTTCGATCACGTAGAGGCCGGCGAGGGGCGTCGGTTCAATCTTCACGGCGGCGCATCCTAGCAAACGACCGGCGCAGCCGATGCAGGTCTGGCGCCCGGTTGGGGAGCTGGTGCGGACCGCGATGGGCGCCTGGACGGGTCAAGCCGCACGCGCTCCAAGGGCCTGTTCCAAAGTGGCAAGGGCGGCACCTGCGAAGACAAACATGTTCGCTTGCCGGTCGTCCGACCCGGTCGCAATGGTCGCCACGACGACCTTGCCGTCCGGACCCGTCGCGGCGACACAGGTGTGTCCTGCCGGGTCTCCGTACCGGTTTCCGGTGGGGCCACTCGCGCCCGTCTCGCCGATTCCCCAGTGCGTGCCCAATCGTTCACGAACGGCGTTGGCAAGGCGCTGGGCGTGCGCCTGGGTCGCTGCCCGCGGTTCGGACATTGCCTGCGGGGTCTGGTCCAGGAACCGGGACTTCGCATCAAGGGTGTAGACGGCGGCCCCGCCGCGGAAGTACGCCGATGCCCCCGGGACCGCGAGCAAGGAGGCACTGATGAGGCCCCCCGCAGACGATTCCGCGACCGCGACCGTCTGCTTCCGAGCGACCAGCGCGGCGCCGACGCGCGCGGCAATCCCGCACAAGCCTGCCCAGTCGGAGATGCTATGGGAATGCGTGTCCGTCATTGTCGTCCTCTTCCGGGGTAGCCGGGGTAGTGATGCAGTGCTCGCGGGAGCAGCGTACCCGAGACTGCAATCGTTGCGCGACGCGCGCGATGCCGGACGGTTGGCCTCAGGGACCCGTCGCGCACCCGCGTCGGCGGCGTATCCTGTCGCACCGGACGCCATATGACAAGGGCGACGACGGTGCCCCGGGTGCCCGGCGGTGGGATCTCTGGGTCGCCACCTGGGTCGC
>CANFGH010000065.1 GCA_947446285.1 Chloroflexota bacterium | reverse complement strand
GATCAAGTCAGGCGGTAGCCCCTCGATTGGCAAGAGGCGTTCGCGTTCGGTCTGGTCAAGGCGAGGCACGCTTCGCAGCAGGCCCATCGTATACGGGTGAGCCGGATCTCCGAAGACGGAGATCGCGTCTGCGCGTTCAGCCACCCGTCCGGCGTACATCACCATGACGTCATCACACATTCCCGCCACGACACCAAGGTCATGGGTAATGAGAATGGTTGCGGTGTTGAAGTCCTTGGCAAGATTGCGAATGAGGTCCAGGATCTGCGCCTGAATGGTGACATCAAGCGCGGTGGTCGGTTCATCCGCGATGAGTAATTTCGGGTTGCATGAAAGCGCCATGGCAATCATGACCCGCTGCCTCATGCCACCGCTGAACTGATGCGGATAGTCGTCAACGCGTGCCTTCGCGGAAGGGATGCCAACAAGGTCGAGCAACTCGATTGCACGGCGCTTGGACTGCGCCCCGTCCATGTTGAGGTGCAACTCCAGGCTCTCCGTCATCTGGCGCGCAACCGAGAGAACCGGGTTCAGCGACGTCATGGGATCCTGGAAGATCATGGCAATCTGTTTGCCCCGGACCTTGCGCATCTCGTTGTCTGGTAATGCCAACAGGTCTCGGCCCTCGAAGATCACTTGCCCGCTGACAATCCGGCCAGGGGGTGATGCGACGAGGCGCATGATCGACATCGCGGTCACGCTCTTCCCGCAGCCCGACTCTCCAACAATTCCAAGTGTCTGGCCGGGATAGACATCAAAGGAGACCCCATCGACCGCCTTCACGACCCCGTCTGCGGTGAAGAATTGGGTGCGAAGCTCGCGCACGCTCAACAGTGGTGACCTCTGCGTGGCGGCGGATGCACGTTCCTGCGTCGCGGCCTGTGACACTCATCTGCCCTTCCTGCGCGTCCAGTCCGTGGACGCCCCGCACGCACGGCAAAAACCGACAGCGGATTGCGAACGCGTGACCGGGCTCGCAGTGGTCCGATTCTAGGGTGGTATGGCGCGGATGGCAACCGGTATTCGATGAATCGCGCGCGGATGCGGCCTTTCTTGGTCTCGGAACTCCCTTCATGAGTGCCAATTCACGCCTCACCCGTGTAGAGTGTCATCGCGCAGGTCTTGATAGGGCCCGCCATTGGCGAACCTGAAAGTCCGACCGCAGGTCGGTAACCCAGTGGTGACCCAACCTCGCGACGTCGCATCAGAGGACCTCACGGTGGTTGGCAGCATTCCCACGGGGAGGCGAAGTCGTAGCCGCTCGCTGTGGACCTTCGCCGGACTTGGCGTGACCGTGTTGTGTGTGACGGCTGGTGCGATCTGGGGGACCCGGAGTGGTGCGACTCCTCCCAAGGCCGTGCCGAGGGTAAATGGTGCTTCAGTCGTCGCGATGATGGTGATCCCGGAATCGACACCTGGCCCAGTAGTCCTGCTGAACTACGTGGGCATGAGCTACTTCAATGGCGGCCCGGCCGACCCCGTTATCGAATTGAAAGTGATCCTCGACAACCAAGGTGACCGTCATTCGGACAGCAGCAGTATCCGATGGGAACCCGAATTCGCCAGGGAGTTCACGTTCCTCAAGAGTTCGCCACCTGCGTGGCGGGTGCGGATTGATGAATGGGGATGGGGGGTCTTTGACGGCGATGGCGTGCGGCCTCACGGTGATGGCACGTATCTCATTTGGTTCACCACTACCGGATACAAGGTGCGCGAGCCACGGATCCAGGTGGTTGCCAACGGCAACATGTTTGTCGACGACACATTTGCCATCGCGATGAACCGCATCCTGACACGCGAACCTGAATTGCAGGGCGTCTTTGAGCGTCAGCCAATTGCCGGGATTATTGACCGAATTGGTCGGTTTGTTCCGGACGCGGCCGAGACATCTCCCTTTGAGTTCGCCGTTGCATTTGCCGCTACGTTATCTGGGCTCACCTTGGCGGGGACCGTCTTTGCGTTGCGCCGGACACCCGACAGCCGCACCAGATAGTCAATCATCTCGTCCATCATCACCCTTCGCGCGAGATAGCCAGTTAGCCAGCGGTCGTTCAAATATCGCGACCGCCATCGTCGCTCTGGCACTCCATGTATTCTCAACCTGACTTTCCATTCGGAGACATGCAGCATGACAACTTCGCCGGCATCAGACCTGCTCTCGCCCGCCCCCGCAGGGAGCCGTCTCGTTGCAATCAACGGTGCGGCCGGACGTATTGGCGAGGTGATGGCCTCGCATCTTTCATCCCGTTTCCGACTTCGATTGATCTACAACCGAACCGTTCCCGATAGCCTGACCGATGCCGTGGCTCAGGCGCGAGCAAGTGGACAGGCGGTCCCGATTGGTGGGGGCCATGAGGTTGCCGTCGCCGAAATTGCTGACCTCGATGCTGTTCAACATTCCGTCGCTGGTTGTGACGCAATCCTGCACCTTGCGGCCGTTCCGAGCGTTCACGCGCCATGGGATGCCGTCCTCCACGCGAATATCGTGGGGACCTACAACATTTATGAGGGTGCGCTACGTGCGGGTGTGCCCCGGGTAGTCTTCGCGTCAAGCAATCACGCGACAGGTTTCTACGAGCGTGACGGCATTCCAGTCGGGCCCGACATGCCCGTCCGCCCCGATGGGTACTACGGGGTGAGCAAGGCATTCGGTGAGTCCCTGGGGCGGTTCTATGCTGAGGGACATGGCCTTGCAGTGATTTGCCTCCGCATCGGTTCGTTCCAACCGCGACCGCGTGACCGTCGCCAACTTGCAACGTGGTTGAGCTACCGCGACATGGCGCAGCTCGCTTGGCGAAGCATCGAGACCAATGAGACCTACGGCATCTTCTATGGCATCTCGGGTAACACCCGCGGATACTGGGATATCTCCACTGCGCGGGACGTGTTGGGCTATGCCCCAGAGGATGATGGCGAGACCTTCGCAGCCGAGTTTGATCCGGCACCGGCCCAGTCCTGATCGCGTCATTCCGGTTCGGTTACGCAAATTGCGGCAGTCATTGAACCGGATACCCAATCGTTGAGGCATCGAAGCCATGACCACGCCGAACGAGATCGTGACTGCTGCTCGAAGGATCCGCGAAATCCTCGATGCATACGATCAATCGAACCGATTGATGATTGACCAGGTGTATGGGCAACTGTCGCCCACTCTTGATGACTTCTACGAAGAACGGCTGACCGTCCTCTTTCCCGACCCCGGTGAACACGATGCGCCCGACCCGCAACCGACCATCACGTTGACCCGGGTCATCCCGGCTGGGCCGACACGCTTGGCGCGAAACCTGGGCAGTGTATTTCCCCTCCGGGAGGTCACCGGGATCGTCTCTGAAGCCCTCGCATCGGCTCAGTCCGGGACCACAGGGCATGCGGTGCACAGGCGGCTACGCGATGGCGTGGCGCGCCTCGCACCGAGGCAGTTCCGCGGGTCGCAGACGATCATTCTCGTCGTCATTCCTGACCAGATTGACGTCGAAACCGTTCTGGCCTGACGGAGTATCCGGAGAACCCCAATGCTGGTTCGCCTGTCGTCACAGGTTGCGCCATGCCCACACCGCACGCTGGCCTGCAGTGATTGTGACCATGAGCGCCATGCCCGTGAACCACCAGTTGAGCCAACCCGGCCACAACAGGCAGACGGCCATGAAGATGACCGTCTCGGCACCTTCGATCAGGCCCGACGGCATGATGAGAGACGTCTTTTGGGTGCCACCACTGCGCTCTGACAGTGTGGGTGTCGACCGTTTCTCCAGAAGTGCCGACAGCGCCAGCCACGACACGGCGTTGATGTAGAACGAGCCCAGCAGCAGTCCCAAATGCACCGCTAGCCCATCTGGGTCGGCTGACCCGATCACCAACCCGACCGGCACCGCTGCGTAGACGATGAAGTCTGCCAGCAGGTCGAAGTAGCCGCCACGGTCCGACGTGGTCCCTTGTTGGCGCGCAACCACGCCGTCAAGTCCGTCAATCAGGCGGTTCGCGAACCAGAGACCGAGGGCCAGATTGTGGTTGCCCACGGCTGCCGAAAGCGCACTTCCGATCCCGACGACCAAGCCAGTGGCGGTCAAGGTTGTTGGGCTAACCGTCCCGAGGGCGCGAGCGAGGGGCGCCAGGGCCACGTCCCGGACCCCCCTGAGGGAAGCGTCAAGCATCGACCGCACACCTTGTCCTGGTGCCGGTTCGGCCGTGGATAGACGAGCAGGCAGATGCACCCATCTTCACGAACCACGTGCGATCAGTTGCACGGCTGCGCGTCCGTCCTCGCCTCGACCGATGAAGACTGACCGGTAGCCAGCCGGGACGCGCGCCGGACCATCGATTGCGTAAAGGCGTCGGCGGGACGCCGGGTCCGTGAGTTCGGAACCCCAGTCGACATTCCGGCGGACTACTGGGGGAATCGGCGAAGGGCGCGTAGACCCTTCGAGCACGCCCACCGAGGCTACGTTGGCGTGTCGATAGGATCCGTCGACGGGTGGGGTCACAATCACTTCATCCACAATTCCATCGTGCACGTCGTGCCAAGCGTGTCGGTACGCTTCGATTGTCCCACCCTGCCATGCCCGAGCGGACTCCTGTCGATCATGGACAAATGTCGACAGCGCCCACGTCGCCATTCCGGCGACCGCGACGATGGCCAAGTCTGCGGTGAGTTTTCGGTGACGCGCGAACTGAAGAACCCGGACGAGACCGGCTGCTTCCACGATGATGAGAGCAGGGATCATCGCGACTGCACTGGACGAATCTCCGCGCGCCAGGGTGAGGGCAACGGGAATTGGCGCCAGTAAAAGCCATCCCGCGGTGAGGGCCCAACCGGGGCGCCGCCAATTGCCCGAAACGAGGAGCATCCACAGGCCCGTGGCAAGCAGCGGCACTTCAAGCAATCCGGATTGACCACCTTCGCCGACATGACGACGTCGGTTGGCGTCCCCGCGGGTGAAGAGGAAGGTCGGATCGAACACGCTTGCGTATGCATCGATTGCGACGCGGGCCGAGACCATCGTAGGTGACTGAAGCGTGTCCGTGAACCCCGCGAGCCCTTCGAATGGTGGTGGCGGTGCGGCGAAACCGACCCGCCTCGCGACAGTTGCCTCCACAATGACCTCTCGGGCATTCCGGGCCGGTTCGGGGTCAGTGGCAGCACTCCCGTGAGTTGACCACGAGAACACCGACGCTGCGGTGGACGCGACGACTAGGCAGACGAGTAGCGGCCGGGTCGCTCCTGTTGCAATCGTCAGCGCACGAGTGCCCCGACTCCACCGCAACATCGAAGCCAGTGCCATGACAAAGGGTGTGACTGCCATCGTTGCGGGATGTGAAAGCGCTGCGACAACGACGCATCCGATTCCCATCAAACCGAGTGAGACGTGCGACACGACGTTCCGTGTTCCGGATTGCCTTCGCGTCACTTCAATGACGGTTAGCACCGCAACAATCAGTGCGAGGAGCCCAAGAGAGGCTCCGTCACCCGTGCGGCTGATCTGCAAATGCCAGACCGAGATGGCAAGCAGACCGCCCGCCCCAATGCCGGAGATCCGGGACCCCGTCAATCGCAAGGCAAGGATGCCCAACGGTCCAGCCGTCAGGGCTCCCGCAAGCGCCGCAGGCAACCGAACCGCCAGCGTCGTCGGTCCCAGGATTGCGGTGAACGGAACTGCCGCCAACGTGAACAAGGGCAGCCCGTAGCCGTCGTTGCGCGGGGACCAGAAGCCAAGGAATGTGCCGTATTCGTCTTTGCCAGTCAGTCCGATCAGCCACGCGTTGAAAGCGACCTTGGCCTCCGCACCGTCCATGCCGGTTGGCACCGATCCAAGATACGCCGTCCTCAAGACGAGCGCGATCACCGTTGCGACCAGAAGTGAGGTCGCAACGGTGCGGTCGCGCGAGCGTGCTCCGTCATTCGGTCGCAGCAGTGTTCCGGCTTCCTGGATCACCCCAACACGATACCGGGAGGTCAGTCCCGAACGGGTGGACGTTCCTGACACCGTGATACGGCACCTGCCATTCGATTGGCCGCGGTGGCGACTGCGATACTTCCGCGGGATTGCCGACTTGGTGCGGTCACGCGCCACGTACCGGGAGGAGTTGATCATGAGCGCGGTCGTCGTGGTGGGTCTCGGGTGGGGAGACGAGGGCAAAGGCAAGATCGTCGATGCCATCGCCGCCGAGAGAGGCGCACGGCTTGTCCTGCGCTTCAATGGCGGCCCCAACGCCGGCCATACGGTCGTGCCGGGCGTGGATCTCCATTCCCTGCCCGCCGGGACGGCACCGCCTCCTTGGCATGATCGCGTGTTCCGGCTGCATCAGGTGCCATCCGGGATATTCACTCCGGGATGCACGTCGATCTGCGGCCCCGGCACGGTCATTGATCCGGACGGGTTTCTTGCCGAACTTGCCGAAGTCGCGGAACTCGGAGGAGACACCTCGACCATCCTCCTCTCGGACCGGGCGCATGTCGTCCTGCAGGCCCATCGCGACCGTGACCGCCTTCTGGAGGCTGCGCGTCACGCGACAAGCCCGTCGCTCGAGCAAGGCACGACCAAGCGTGGTGTCGGCCCGTGCTATGAGGACCGCGCCGCTCACATCGGACTTCGCCTCGGAGACCTCCTGGATGGCGCCTACCTTGACGAATACCTGCCATTCTTCGCCGCCGAACAGTCTCGTCGTCTCGGCGCCTATGGCGGCGCACCCATTGATGCGCGTGCCCTTAGGGACCAGTGCGACCAATGGGCCGACGCCCTCCGCCATCGGATAGTGGACTCCTTCCTTCTGGTGCGAGATGCGCTTGCACGGAATGACACGATCATCCTGGAAGGCCAGCTTGGGGTAGGGCGCGATGTGGATTGGGGCATCTACCCATACGTCACGTCGTCAGGAACGACCGCTGGTTCAGCTGCCGCTGGCACCGGAGTGCCAGTGACCGCCATCAGGGAGGTAATCGGCGTTGCCAAGGCCTTCTCGACGTCTGTCGGGTCGGGGCCGTTCGTTACTGAGGTCCATGGTGCCGAAGCAATGAGATTCCGTGAGGCGGGCGGTTCGGAGACTGAACACGAGTACGGGGTAACCACGGGTCGCCCTCGTCGCTGCGGGTGGTTCGACGCGGTTGCCACCCGGCAGGCGGCCCAGATCAACGGCTGCACCGGCATTGCACTGACCAAGGTCGATGCCCTCGATGGCTTCGATGAAGTAAAAATCGCTACCTCGTACGACCAGGGCGGGAAGTCGATTGACTACGTACCGAGCAACACCCGCGCGATTGGCCAGTTAAGCCCGGTCTACGAACTCTTTCCAGGTTGGTCCGGTGGTACCCGTGACGTCCAGGTGTGGTCCGAGCTTCCGTACACCGCCCGGGTTTACGCGGATGCGGTCCAGAACGCTTGCGGCGTTCCAGTCGCCTATGCAGGAACCGGGCCGACGCGCCTCGCCATGGCGCCCCGTCATTCGTGACATCCCAGCTGCGGCCCAGGTCTGATTCGCACGGCTCACTACGTTGGGCGATGATGGAGACCGGTGTCTCAGATGGCTACCGGATAGGTCGGCGACACGCATACTGAACTGGGCGGCCCATCCGCCGTCACCTCCCGACCCCTTGCGGGCGGAATGAGATCGGAGAGACCTGGAATGTCACTCGTACCGATGAAGCAGATTCTTGACGAGGCCGAGCGCGGTGGCTACGGGGTCGGCGCGTTCAACGTCAACAACATGGAGCAGATCCAGGGGATCGTGCGGGCGGCACGTGAGACGAACTCCCCGGTCATCATCCAGGCCTCCAAGGGTGCACTGCGGTACACCAACCTGATCTATCTCAAGAAGCTGATGGAAGCGGCTGTTGAGGAGAACCCGAACCTCAAGATCGCGCTGCACCTCGACCACGGCAACGACCTGGAGGTGATCCGGACGGCCATTGATCTCGGGTTTACGTCGGTCATGCTGGACGGTTCGCTTGAACCCGATGGAAAGACCCCTCGCAGCTTCGATAGCAACGTGGATATCACCCGGCGTGCGGTCGAGATGGCCCACCCGCATGGCGTCACGGTGGAAGGTGAACTCGGCACCCTGGGCGGCATCGAGGAACATGTGCAGGCGAGCCGCGTGATCCTGACCGACCCGGAGGAAGCGGCGATCTTCGTTGAACGCACCGGTGTGGACGCGCTGGCCGTGGCGATCGGGACATCGCACGGCGCATACAAGTTCAAGGACTCGCCGACCCTCGCGATCCACCTGGTGGAGAAGATCCACGCCTTGGTGCCGGATGTCCGGATTGTGATGCATGGGTCGTCAAGCGTGCCTGCCGAACTGATCGATGCGATCAATCGGTACGGGGGCCAGATGCCCAATGCCCGCGGGGTTCCGGTCGAGGCAATCCAGGAGGGCATTCGTCACGGCGTACGCAAGATCAACGTCGATACGGACACGCGCCTCGCCGCCACTGCGACGATCCGCCGGATCTTCCACGATTCCCCAACCGTCTTCGACCCGCGTGACTACCTCGGACCGGTGCGTGATGCGATCACTGCTGTCGTCAAGGAACGGATGATTGCGTTCGGGTCGGCCGGACACAACGACGACTACGCGCCAACGACCCTAGAAGCGATGAAGCAGGTGTACGCGGCTCGTCGTCACAGTTGACGGCCGGCGGGTTGCCGGGAGTTCTCAACGCGGTCCGACTTCGGCGACGCTGGACACCTGACCCGGCTGCCACGTTTGATCGGTGCTCATTCAGTGGGGTCCAGGTAGCACGCACGTTGCGCCTAGTTCATCCTGCCCAGTTGCTTCCAGATGTCGGCGGCGATTTCGGTCACGCGAGTGGCATCGGGCGCCTCGGGCATGACGCGTGTATACAGGGACAGGTCGAGCCACGCGGCGGTGAGGTTTACCGCACGTGGCATCGGTACCTGACGCAGGAGAAGTCCACGGTCCCGGACCTGTTCGGCGGACGGTGAGAGCCTCAGGATCCGTTCAACCACGTCCAGTGCCTTGGAATGGGCACGCTGTCGCATGTACGCGTTCTTGAGGTTCGCTAGCACCCGAAAAATGATGGCCCGTGGCGCTTGGGCCTGGACGTGATGGGAGAGCAGCGGTGCCTTCCTCCCGGTTGTGACCCTCACGAGTTCCTCGCATTCAGAGTGGGTCAGGCGCCGGCCCAGGTTGTATGGATCAACCAGGACGTGCATGCCGTTGCCACGGAACTCTGCAATGAAGTGGCCCGGCAGTCCGATCCCGACGGCATCCATTCCAGCCCTGCTCGCAACAGCGCAGTACACGATCGAAAGCAGGATCGGTAGGCCACGCCGTCGGTCGAGAACGTCGTCCATGAAGCTGCTTCGTGGTTGCTGGTATTCGTCACCGATCGCACCTCGGAAACCCTCGTCAACGAAGAGCACGGTGTGGAGGGCCTCGAGCGCGAGTTCGTCGCCGTCCGCGTTCGAACGGTGCGCCTTCGCCAGTTCAAACCGTCGGCGAACCCGCGCACCAAGCTCATCAAGGCGAGTGAGGTAGGCCGCGACATCGAGACCTGGATGATCTTCGGCAGCAATCCACAGGCACGCCTCGGCAACGTCAATGCGGGCGTCGGGACGGGCGATCATCGCGGAAAACATCCGCCTAGCCTCCACCGCCTGAGGATCCCGCGTCGAATGCGGTTCTTCACGTTCACTCTCGGGCATTGCCGCTGATCCAACCTTCTGGCCAATTGTGCGCAACCATTCTGTCAATCACGATACCCGCAGATCCTTGCGAGCGTCGCACTTGGCCGATACTTCAACCTCAGCCAATTTGGGCTTTGACGCAGTAAATGTCCGTACAACCGGGGGCCGGGTCACCACGACCACTGAGGAGGCCGCTGTTATAATTTGGTTGGCCGGAGATGATTCGGATCTTTACGACGGCTGTCTACCCGCGCACGTGACTGGCACGCGGACGCAAGCGTCAGGCGCTTCAACGGGCACAGGCCGGCCCCACACGCGAGGCTCGGACGGATACGACGGTGGGCATGGATGGGCTAAGCCGACTTTCAGAGATGAGCCGCCAGATTCTGGCGCTTGCTAAGAAGGAAGCGGCGTTCTTTCAACACGACCAGATACGCACTGAACACATCCTTCTTGCCATCGCGGCGGTCCCCGAGGCAGTTGCTTCCCGTCTGCTGAGGCGCCAAGGAATCGACCCGCAGATTGTCGTCCGTGAGGTGGTTGCGTACCTGCAAATCGGTAAGGTTGCCGACGCCCGCGCGATCACGCTTGGCAACAGTTCGCGCGAATGCATTGTCCTCGCCGGTCAGGAAGCTGAACGCCTTGGATCCGAGTACATTGGGACTGAGCATCTTCTGCTCGGCCTGCTCGGAGACCCGGAATCAATTGCGGGGAAGGTCTTACTGGCGCTCGGCGTGGATGCCGACCAAGTTCGCCGTCACGCCGCCGGGCTCACCGACAGCGCGCCACCACGTTCACCCGTTGATCCGCAATCCCGGGCCAACCCGGCCGTGGGGCGCACACCCGCCGGAGGGGCAGGCGAACGTCCGCGTGACGGTCAGGGCCGAAGAGGTGGGGGCAAGCCTGAGGAAGATAAATCCTCCCTTTTGAGCCAGTATGGACGTGACCTGACCCAGATGGCGCGGTCGGGCAAGTTCGACCCACTGATCGGACGTGAGGTCCAACTTGAACGGCTCGCCCAGATCCTTCTCAGGAAGCAGAAGAACAACCCGGTGCTGGTTGGTGAGGCCGGCGTTGGAAAGACCGCGATTGTCGAGGGACTGGCCCGCGCGATAGTGTCCCGCGATGTCCCGGACGCCTTGCGAAACCTTCGCCTTATCCAACTTGACTTGCCTGGGATTGTCTCGGGCACACGGTTTCGCGGTGACTTCGAGGAGCGTCTCAAGGCCATCGTCGCCGAGATTGTCAAGGCGGGCGACATCATCGTCTTCATCGACGAACTTCACATGCTCATGACCGCCGGCGGTGGTGCGTCGGGAGCACTTGGCGCGGCGAGCCTGTTGAAGCCGGCCTTGGCGCGTGGGCAGATCCGTTGCATCGGTGCCACGACCTGGAAGGAATACCGTCGCTACATCGAGGCCGATGGTGCGCTTGCCCGTCGGTTCCAAGCGATCACCGTGGATGAGCCATCTGTGGAAGATGCCAACCGGATCCTGGAAGCGCTTCGCCCCGCGTATGAGCAGTTCCATGGTGTCGCGATTGGCGACGGGGCGATCCATGCGGCGACCACGATGAGCGCACGGTATCTCACTGAGCGGTCCATGCCCGACAAGGCGATTGACCTCATTGACGAAGCTCTCGCCAGGGTAAAGGTCCGACGCCTGACCCCGCCTGACGCCTTGCGACAGGTGCAGCGCCTTCGTGACCAGGCAAAGATCGAGCGCGAGGCTGCCGTCGAATGGCGCGAGTTTGATCGTGCCACCTTGCTTGGCGAGGAGGAGAAGCGGCTCTCTGCAGAGGCAGAGCAGATACGCCTTGAGTGGCGTGGACGGCTTGAGGCCGAAGCAAGTTCGATCAGCCAACGCGATATCGCCGAAGTCGTGGCCGCTTGGACTGGCGTACCCGTTCAGAACCTCACTGAAAGCCAGCAGTCCCGGTTCCTGAACCTCGAACAAGGCCTGCGTGAACGGGTTGTCGGGCAGGCGCCTGCACTTGAGGCACTCGGACGCGCCCTTCGCCGGAATGCAGCCCGACTTGGTGATCCAAGCCGACCAGTTGGAAGCTTTCTGTTCGTCGGCCCTTCCGGTGTCGGCAAGACCGAAGTCGCCCGCTCGCTTGCCGCCTACCTGTTTGACACCGAGGATGCGTTGATCCGCTTCGACATGAGCGAATTCAGTGAATATCACACGGTGAGTCGGCTCATCGGAGCGCCTCCAGGCTATGTTGGCTATGAAGCGGCTGGGGACCTCACTGAACGAGTCCGACGCCGGCCATACTCGGTCGTGTTGTTCGACGAAGTGGATAAGGCCCATCCGCGGCTTCTCACTTCCCTCCTGCAAGTGCTGGACAGTGGGCACCTCAGTGACGGACAAGGGCGCAAGGTTAACTTCCGCAACACGGTCATCATCATGACCGCAAATTACGGGTCTGAACAGTTGAAGACTGGGAGACTCGGATTCGCAGTCGACGGGCCCTCGTCGGGACCCAAGGACATCCGGGGCATCGTGGAGGGCGAGGTCAAGCGGCGCCTGCTTCCGGAATTCCTGAACCGTCTTGATGGGACAGTCGTTTTCGAGCCCCTGACCCAGGAGAACCTGCACACAATTTCGCGGATGCTTCTCGTCCGGACGGCGGCGACGGCAACCGCACGTTCCATCGTGCTTACGTGGGATGATGCGGTCCTCGACTGGCTCTCGAAGCGTGGGTATGCCGCTCGAGACGGAGCCCGACCAATCCGCCAACTTATCCGGCAGCACATTGAGGATGGCTTGGTGGACGGCTTCTATGCGGATTCCGGTGCCGGGACACGCACCGTTCACATTTCTGTCGGGGACGACGCGCTTGTCCTGACGACTGCGAACGAGGAAGCGTTGCCTGAGGGGGCAGCTGACGAATTGGTCGTCTTACCCGCGTAGCCGGCCAGTACCTTGCGATTATTAGGTTGCTAATTGTTGGCCCCATAACGGAACACACGATTCCTCACATGGAACCGTGTCAGGGCAAAGTGCGGGGGCATTCCCAACGGAAATCCTCCGATGCATGACGATCTTATGCCGGCTCTACCGTCCCTACATGTATGCGTCGAAGCTGAGGCCGGCGTACTGCGGGGTTGGGGTCTGGCTGTAGAGCAGGCTCAGGAATGATCCGCTGGACTGGGTCTCACTGCCCTTTGGATGCGCAGCAAGGGCCATTCGTCCCGCTCGGTCGGGACCGCGGAGCTCGGCAGCTGTCTGGGCGCTCAGCGTCCATTCAGC
The DNA here is from genome assembly GCA_947446285.1 of Chloroflexota bacterium. GTDB lineage: Bacteria > Chloroflexota > UBA11872 > UBA12225 > UBA12225 > UBA12225. The sequence continues at coordinate 2,570 of CANFGH010000065.1, read as the reverse complement.
GGTCCGGGGCATCAGTTCGTAGGGAGGCCCGTACGGTGCATTGGAGAAGTAGGCCGGCACTCCCCATCTGGCTGGAAGCACTTCCTGCCGACGCAACCCGGGAAGTTGCGATGTGATGTCATCGGGTGCGACATCCTGTGCATCTGCCGTGGCTGCGGTCGATGCACTGATCCGCCCCGGTCGAGGGGCGTCGACGACCTGACGGCGACCGGCAACGTCCGGAAAGCGCACGCCGGGCGCTCGCCGGATCGTTTCGTCCTGACGACGCGCGGCGCCGATCACGAGTGCTGGTCCGCTCATGAGCGCGGCGCCACCCACCGGGATCGTCGCGCCAGATCTCGTATCGATCGCCACCATCAGCTCGGCTCCATCGCCCGTGTCCCGGGTTGACGCGCCACCCGAAGTGGCTCACCCATCCGTGGACCATTCCCCATCCATGGGTTCCAGGCCTATTGGGATCATCGGCAGAATCCCGAAAAGTTTGAGCGTCGCGGCGGAAACGTGACAGGATTCGCCAGTGACCGGACACTGCGGTAGGATCGCCACATGGCATACCTGATTCCGCGATGGCTTTCTGACGGAGCTTCGACACTTCTCGACGTACATCTTCCCTCACCGTGCATCACGTGCGGGCGCACTGGAACGGCAATGTGCGTCGAATGCCTCGAGGCCGTCGAACGCTTCCGGGGACCCGAATGCAATTCTTGCGGTCTACCATTGTCAGCGGGCACCACTGCGGTTCAATGTGATGAGTGTCGGCGTGCACCACCGGTTGTTCGATCAGTCAGGAGTGCAGGACCGTTCGAAGGCACCCTCCGGACGGCGATTCATGCCTTCAAGGACGGTGACCGACCAGACGCGGCCTCTCCACTCGCCTCACTGCTGCTTGTTCCCGTGACGCGACTGATCGCAGGGAGTTCGGTTACGGCCCCATGGACGGTCATGCCAGTCCCACTTCATCCAAGAAGGCGTGCTGCTCGGGGCTACGATCAAGCTTCACTCCTTGCTTCGCATCTGGCACGGCCGCTTGAGTGGTCCGCGGCCACGCGTTTGCGACGGGTCAGGGAAACCAACCCGCAAGTGGGCCTGGGACTCAAGGCACGATTGGCGAACATCAACGGCGCCTTTCACGTTGAAGGGCCACCGATCCCGGACACGGTCCTGCTCGTCGATGATGTGATGACGACTGGCGCGACACTTGATCAGGCTGCCCGCGCCTGTCTGGCTGCCGGCTGCACGGACGTCTGCGCCGTCACCCTTGCGCGTGAACCATAATGGCAGGCACGTTCGCCGGGAGAATGGCAACGGGAGGCGCGGATTCCCAACCTTTGGTGCCGCCCGACCTCAGACCTTTCCACAGTTGCCGATACTCTTATACGAGCACGTGCGGTGATCATTGGTTCCCGGGGCATTCACGGTGACCGGGTCCAAGCGATCATCAAGTACGCGCCAGAGGTGGAGGATCCCGACATGGACGTGGTGACGCAGGCCCTGCACGTTGCATCCCGAGTGGGTGAACCAACCGGGATCGTCTCGTTGACGCTTGATCTTGAGAACCCTGCACATCGTGCGGCGTATTCGTCAGCCCTTGCGGTCTTGTCGGCACTTGGGCATGATCCACGTGCACTCGGTGGTGACGTGGTTGACCACCGCAGTGCAACCGCTGTGGGCGTTGCCGAGCAGTTCGACGAAGGATTCGACCATCATCCGATGGATGCCTCGCTGCGGCGGTCGTACATGGTCGCGGTCGAGGAGATTGCGGGTGAACCAGCGCGAGCAGCGCGGATCGTTGAGGACACGTTCCCGACCGTACGGGAACTCCTCCGCGATGGCGTGAATGTGGAGAACCTCGCACAGGTGCAGTACCACCGGTGGGTCGACGCTCAAGGTGAACTCCGTTCCCGGGCCTGACCGACTAGATGGGTCCACCGGAAACTCCGGTGCTCACGCTTGAAAGACGCCCCCGCCCCGCAGAGATTGCGGTGCGGGGGCGTTTGGTGTTTCCTGGTCGGGATAGCGGTCCAGTTGGCGTCTAGAGTTCGATGTCGTAGGCGACACCCGCGGTTTCGGCAGCCTTGTGCAACGCACTGCGGGTCGGGATATCCAAGGGTATGCCTGAGTGCGAACGCACTGCGTTCCTGCCAGCCTCAAGTTCGCCGGGCAGGTATACGCCATCGACCCCGGCCTTTACCCGGCTGCTCTTAAACCAATCGACCAAGCGGTCCATTCGGCCAGTGAACTCAGCCAGAGGCTGGAAATGTTCGATGTCGATCGCTTGCACGATCATGCCACTACCGTGGTTCGGCTCCTCGCCTTCGCCGTAGCGACCACCGGAGAGGACCGAGCAGAGGATGTCGGCTGCGACCCCAAGCCCGACGCCCTTGTACCCGCCAACCGGGGCAAGTGTCCCACCATGGCTCAGGACCGCAAGCGGGTCCGAGGTTGGGTTGCCTTCGGCGTCATACGCCCAGTCCGGAGAAATCGGCTCGCCGCGGTCGCGCGCCATTTCGATCTTCGACCCCGCAACGATGCTTGGTGCCATGTCCAGGTTGTACGTAAAGCCCTTGCCG
>CANFGH010000064.1 GCA_947446285.1 Chloroflexota bacterium | reverse complement strand
CTTGGGGTCACTGTTGAGGATCTGAGTACTGCAACTGCACGCCGACTGGGTTTGGCGGTCACCCAAGGACTTCTCGTCCGAGAGGTTCCCGAGGCAAGTCCGGCTCAAAAGGCCGGGATATCCCCCGGCATGGTCATCGTCACGTTCAGTGGGCAGCAGGTGACAGGGCTCAATGACTTGCGACGACTGATGGTCACGCGCAGGGTGGGCGATACCGTTGCAGTGACGGTCGTCGCGCCAGGAGGGGCAAGAACTCAACTGAGGGTGGTCATGGTTGAGCGTCCGCCACCATCGTGATCGGTGTTCGAAGTGCGATGGTGTGGCGGGCGAATAGGGTCACCGATCGTTACCATAAGCTGATGGCGGGCACGTTTGAGGAAGCGAACATGAATTCGACCGTTTCCGGTACTGGGCGGATCCGTCGCGCAACCTTGCGCGGTGGGATGACATTTGTTGGCGGACTTGCTTTGGCGGGTTGCGAGATCGGAATGCCTGGAAGCGACCCGAAACAAGGCGGGAGCTCGGCGACGGCTGCACCGGGTGCGGCGCCACAGGCGATTGCGGGGGCATCCAAGACGGCCACGATCGAACTCGAAAAGGGCGGGATCATCACTATCGGGCTGTTCGGTGGGAACGACCCCAAGACTGACGCGCCAAACACGGTCAAGAACTTCGAAGCGAAGGCGAACCAAGGGTTTTACAACGGGTTGAAGTTCCACCGCGTCGAGGACTGGGTGGTCCAAGGCGGTGATCCGAAGGGTGATGGCACGGGTGGTGGCCAGATGAACAGCGAGTACAACGAGCGCGAATTTCGGGTCGGGGCAGTCGGGATTGCACGTGGTGGTGATCCGCGCATAAATAATGACTCGCAATTCTTCATCGTGAAACGCGACTCCCCTCACCTGAACAAGACGTACACGAACTTCGGTCAGGTGACGAGTGGCTTGGAGCTGATTGTGAAGATCGCAATCGGTGACAAGATCAAGAAGATCTCGGTCAAGTAGCAACGTTGGCGGACTTCTGGCTGGTGTCTGCCCAAGCCACGATGCACCGCGCGTCAACGAACGCACAGCACGCAGTGGTTTCCTACAGGTAGCGCATTGAGGAAGGCAATCGGTTGATGGCGGGTCCGGACATCCGCGCAACCCACAGTGGCATCTTGGTTGACCCGGCATACGGCCCGTCGGAGGCGTTGCCGGGAAAATACCCGTACACGCGCGGCATTCATCCGACGATGTACCGGGGTCGGCACTGGACAATGCGCCAATACGCCGGATATGCAAGTGCCGAGGAATCGAACCGCAGGTACCGGTTCCTACTGGAAGGTGGCCAAACAGGTCTTTCCGTTGCCTTTGACCTTCCAACCCAGCTGGGATACGACCCCGATCATCCGCTTGCATGTGGTGAGGTTGGGCGCGTCGGCGTAAGTGTTGCCAGTCTGGATGACATGGCGACACTCTTTGACGGCATCCCGGTGGACCGTGTGTCGACGTCGATGACGATCAATGCCACGGCGCCGATCCTACTGGCCTTCTACATTGCAAATGCACTCCGGCAAGGGATCGCTCCCTCGACCCTTTTGGGAACCGTCCAGAATGACATCCTCAAGGAATACGTCGCGCGGGGGACCTACATTTACCCTCCGCGTGCCAGCCTTCGGCTGATTACAGATACCGTTGCGTATTGCGCTCGTGAACTGCCTCGATGGAACCCGATCAGCATTTCGGGCTATCACTTACGCGAGGCTGGCGCAACAGCCGTGCAGGAACTGGCTTTCACGTTGGCAAATGGGATCGAGTACGTCCGGGCGGCGCTGTCTACCGGACTTGACATTGACGATTTCGCGCCAAGGCTCAGTTTTTTCTTCGCATGCCATAACGAGTTTTTTGAAGAAATTGCGAAGTTCAGGGCGGCGAGGCGACTCTGGGCGGAAACGATGCGGGACCAATTCGGGGCGAAGCGGCCAGAATCATGGAAGCTCAGGTTTCATACCCAGACCGCCGGTAGCACGCTCACTGCCCAAGAACCCGAAAATAATGTGATCCGGGTCACTTTGCAGGCACTGGCGGCAGTCATGGGTGGCACCCAGAGCCTTCACTGCAATGCGCTTGACGAAGCACTTGCCCTTCCGACTGAGGCGACCGCGCGTACTGCCCTTCGTACCCAACAGATCATTGCTCATGAGACTGGCGTCACCGCCACTGCCGATCCTTTGGGGGGCAGTTACTTTGTCGAGGCGCTCACAGACGAGGTGGCGAACGGTGCAAGGCGCCTGTTGGCAGAGATTGCCCGGATTGGCGGTGCGATGAAGGCTGTCGAGACGGGCTACTATTCCCGGCTAATCGAGGAAAGCGCGTATCAGTGTCAACGGTCCATTGACGACGGTTCGCAAGTGATCGCTGGTGTCAACCGGTTCAGAAGCGATACCACTGTTGAGCAGGATGCGCAGACACTGCTCTCAGTTGACTCGACTTTGGGTGCGCAGCAGGCCGGGCGCTTGGTCACGCTTCGGGCTACACGCGATGAAGCTCGCGTCCAGGCGGCGCTGACACGTCTCAGCGAGGCTGCTCGGGGAAGCGGAAACCTGATGGAACCGCTCATTGCTGGCGCTCAGGTGAGTGCCACCCTCGGCGAACTTGCTGGTGCGTTGCGGGACGTGTTCGGGGAATACCGGGACGGGATGTCGTGACGGTGGTGGCACGGTGATCCTTGGCATCGATCATCTCGGCGTGATCGTTTCAAACATCGATCAGGCGCGGTCGACCTTTGCAGCCATCCTTGGTAGAGAATCAAGCCTGTCGGAATTGGTGGGGTCACATGGCGTTATGGTGGCTTTTGCTCCAGAGACGTGGGAAATGGTCTTGGCGCCTGTCCGCGAGATCGGGAGCCTGATCGGTGTCCCTCCAGCGGCGATCCACATTCATCGGGTTGGGACGCGCCTAGAGTTTCTTGAACCTGTCGATCACACCAGCGCCGTGGCGCGCTTCAGGGAGCGTCGCGGCGAAGGGCTTCATCACGTCTGCTTCGAAACTGATGACATCTCGGGCGAACTCGATCGGCTACGGCCCGACTTCGACATTATCGACGCCGTGCCTCGGCGTGGACACGGTGGTCTCGTTGCCTTTCTTCATCCGAAGCGCGCACACGGGGTTCTTGTGGAATTGTTGCAGCGTGACCCTCTCACCCCTGGTTCAGACGCTCATCCCGACAATTTGGGCGTGCCTGTTTCGGGGGTCGGTTATCGGGGCCACCCAATGCCCGAGGGACCTCGGTCGACGGTGCACACGGTTGACGATGGGTCTCTAAAGCTGCTGGACATTGCGCGAGCGGGGGATCGGCGTGCCTTGGCCCGGGTTCTCACCATTGTTGAGACTGGCAATCCAAGTGCCGGGACGCTCGTTCACCATGCGAGGCAAGCACTTCTCGGGACTGGGCCCAGTGGGAGACGGACCCGGGTCGTCGGGATCACCGGTGCGCCCGGTGCGGGCAAGAGCACGCTTGTAGGCGCACTGGCTAGGTCGATTCGCAGGGCGAACCCAGATCATCGGGTCGCGGTTCTGGCGATCGATCCGAGCAATCCTTTTACCCGGGGCGCTCTTCTTGGTGATCGGATCCGGATGCCAGAGGTGTCCGGAGATGGTGGCATCTTCGTCAGAAGTGTCGCCGGGCGCGGGTCGGGCGATGGATTGTCACGCAGCACGAGTGAAATGCTGACAATCCTGGAGTATGCTGGTTTTGACACGGTGCTTCTGGAAACCGTAGGTGCCGGTCAGGATGAGCTCGCAATAGGCGCCTTGGCGGACATCGTCGTAGTGGTCTATTCGCCAGGCCTTGGCGATGGCATACAGGCTCTCAAAGCTGGTCTGGTTGATCTAGCCCAGATCGTCGTGGTCAACAAGGCGGATCTGGATGGTGCCGGGGCGCTTGCTTCACAACTGGCATTCGGACGCAGTGAAGCCGTCAAAATCATCGAGACGATTGCAACGACCGGATCGGGGATCGATCAGCTTCAGGAAGCAATCGAGGAATGCGCTGGTGGCTCCAGACCAGGTCCGGACGGTCGTCACCGCTTGCTCACGAACGTGATTGTCCAAGCAGTGGTCGATCAGTTTCGTGCCTCACTGGCGGTCGCGATTGATGGGAACCCGTTGTGGGCCGAGATGAGCGGGCAGGTTGAGAGACGCGAGCGGTCGGTGGACGATGCCGCGAGACGCATCCTGAGAGATGTTTTGAAGCCGGAAGTCTGATCCGGTCCGCCGCAATCGACCTGCTGGTCGTGCAGATGCGATCATTGCGCCAACAAGTAGGACGGGGTGCCAGGTGGCGAGCTCCGTCTTGTGCTCGAAGACTCGTTCGCTGTCCAGGTGCATGGGGCACGGGATACTTGCAGCTGTTTCGGAAATGATCGGCAAGCAAGTTGGATATCAGTCGGCGGCGGCAGAGCAGGTATGAGAGACATGAGGATGACGTCACGGGGTGAGCGTCCAACCGCAAACGGCACGGGCGTCGTGACTGCCTTTCCGTGGGAACTTGCTGTCGGTGCGTTTGCAGCGGCTTCGGTCTTGCTGGCCATAGTTCTGGATCGGGCTGGCAGTACGGTGCCTGCATTGATGTTTAGCGTACTCGGAGTTGTGCTGACTTGTTTCGCTGCTGTGGCTGCTTGGCGTAAGGCCAACGCAAACCCACGTCGACGCGTGCCGGGTCGCAGGGGCCGACCTGGCTCCATGGGGCAGGTCTCGGCACTCGACCCTCTGGAACTCGATGAGGCTTTAGCAGGGGGCCCGGTTCGGTCAGGCTTGGCCACGCGAACCGGAGAGGATGGCGCGGACATTGATGTCGGGAAGATCCGGGATTTTCGCGCGCACCGTGACCCAGTCGCAGTTGCGCCGCTGGACCCGGTTGGGGGTTCTCAGACAGGGAAAGGGAGTGAGGCGGTGCCTCTGCACGCAGACAATGGGGATTGGAGCTTCGAAGGTGCCCCTAGCCTGCCACCGCAGCTCGAGGCGCTCGCACGTGACTTCCAAGCTGTCGCGGGAGCGATGGCGGCAGCGGTCCTTGTCCGCCGTGGACGGCGTCTCGTGCCGCTTGTTTCATCGGGAAACTGGTCAGCGGCCCGTGAGGTTCGTGCTGGGTCGGCACCAGGGACCTTCGAATCCCGAGGTGCTCCAAGCGAAACTGCACCGCCTGAGTTTCCCGTCGACGATCAGTTGGCCGATATCCTGGCGAGTCTCACCAAAGCGCTGCCATTCGAGCGATGGCAGGAGATCGAGGACGTGCCACCGGGTTTGCTTCCGCTCGTTGGGCTTGCGGACCAAGGGGCCTCACTGGGTGTTGCCTGCACCTTCCGGCGAGGGTTTCTGGCCTTGTGGGTTGCGTCTGGACGGGATGGATTGCGGCGGTATTCGGACCGTGACCTTGTCGCCCTCGAAGTGTTCGTGCGCGAACGGCTCAGTGTGGTTGGCGCAGAGCTGGCTGAAGTTGCCGGCCCACCACGTCGAGGCTGATTGGCAGTGGCTTCGCGCAGCCTGTTATGTCGGGGTGAGTTCTCCGCCCCTCATAAACCCCTAGGCGACAGATTGGGGTTGTGTATTGCCGACTTGGGGAGCGGGTTGTGACCTGCTGGCGAGGGTAAGGCCGGGGGCCCGCACCTCAAAGCGAGACACATCTTCCCGAGATGCACAAGCAGTCACATCATCGGTGGGGTAGCTGCACACCATCGAGGGTGAAGGCCCGAACGATTTTGCATGGTGTCAAAGCGGGCACTCGGTGCGTGCCAGTGGCCGGCACGGACCTTCCCAGAGGTCGATCATTCCCAGCTGGACAAATGCACCGTGCGAACGCGGATCCCTGGGTCCACCAAGTCCGATCCGGCGTCCAACTTCCCGCGTGATCCAATTTGACGCTAGGGCGGGGTGGCAGGCATAGACCTCGCAGGCCGAAATTGACAGGTCTTTATTGCCGGTCAACATTCCCCATGCCGACGCAAGTGGAAGCAGGACATTGACGACGATGTCAACGACGCGGGCCGGGCCGACAAGTCTTGGCCGGATTAGGGTCGCCGTGACCCTTACAAGTTCGGCGAGTTCACAGATGACAGATATAGGGTTTCCGTGCACCATTTGATTGCGACGAGCAAGGATCGTCGCCACCCGGGCAAGCATTGAGTTTTCGGCTCGATCCCCAGACATTTGAATCTGCGCGGAGTGCCCGAGCCCGTAGCCGTTAACTTCGGTCGGGTCCGGATCGTCCGGCCAATGCGACATCAGGGGGACGAGGGAGGCAAGGCGCCGTACAGGCTTGTTCTCAGGACGCACACTGGTCATTGACCATGTTGGTCGAGCATCCGTGGTGACGGCGAGAAGTACCATGATTCCTTGGTCGATCTGGTTCCAGAGGTCGCGAACAATTGCTATTGGGAACCCGAGTGGAGTGGTTTCTGAGGCGTGTGGCTCCTGAGGCAGGAATCCTCCGACGCCAAGAAGATACGCCTCGGGCCCCGCGTCAGCGAGATCTCTTCGTCGGAATAACGGATGTATTTGTCGGACCCGCCCGAGGGTGGCAATCTGGGAGCATCGCTCCATCTGAGCCTCGTTGCCCCGATACCCGAGGGCAATCGCAATCTCCTCCCAGGCAATCTGGTCACATGCTCCTGTCCCGGATGCGGTTTCCAGCCGGGTTGCGAGGTGTGCGACACGCTTTGCGAACCGAGAAATCCCGGGAGCGTGGAGTGTGTCAAGTGGATTGATTCCGGCACACGGGAAGTCCGGAACTCCTGATGGTGCGGACTCCACAGCTCGAGTGTGGGCAAGGTTGAGGACGCATCTTGGAACCGCGATGCTTTCCGTGCGGGCATTCCGCCGGTCATTCGATGAACCAGTTGGTGATCCGGCGAAAACGTGGAGGACGACATTTGCGTAACGGGGATCAACCGAGTGTCCGTGTCGTTACCAGTCCCGGAAATCTCGATGGATCTCGACACCACCGCGAAGTTCCCCGGTCGGCCCTACGAGGGTTGCGTCGCGAAAATCTGGACCGGGTGCCTTGCTTGCCCAAGCTGGGAACTTCACGACGACGGTAAATGGTGGAGAGCCGGTGGGTGAGGGTGATCGGGGATACAGGCGTGGACCCGGGTTCGATACGGAGGACCCACCCGCTCGCCGACTGCCAGATTGCATGCAAGGCACTTTCTCGGGCGGTCATGAAGCCTGATATCCGCTCATTCACGGTGATGGGAGAAGTCTGGGCTTTGCCGGTTAAGTTTTCGATGAGAGCCACGCGTGAGGTCCGAGCAGTCGATGGCGCGGAGTGAACCACGTTCCGGCTGCAGCGGCGCCCATAGGGATGTACATCTGGTCACGCGAGCCGGTGGTTTCACCAAATTCCGCGACATGGATGGGCGCGAAGACCGGTATTCTGGAGAGTGGGCATGACGGCCGGTAGGTGCCATGGAAAGGCGTAAGGACACTGTGTGGGTTCTCGGTTGCGCGAGGTCGCGCTGGCCTGGTTGGTGGCGCATCTGGCGAGCCCCGTGCCTTGTCGCATTCGCATCGTTTATTGCCATAACGAACGTGTGGGTCCTTCCGGGTGCGTCCGGAGCGATCGCACGCGAAAAGTCTGTGGAACAAGCCCACGCTAGCCAGACCGGTAGGGAGACCAACGCTTTAGGCGAAACGCGGTTTCAAGTCGCCCATTCTTCGGGCTCTGCGATGGCAACCCGTCACTTGCTGGAGACGGTAACGCCACCTCGCCGCGATGAAGTAGCGCTTTCGCGACGATACCGCGGTGCGTGTACCGATCCGGTACCGACACCAGTCGCACTTTCGCGCACTGCAGAGACGGGTGAGCATCGGCGGTTCTGGGTCCTTGACGAGGGTCGGCGCACGTTTTTCCAGGCAGAGACCAGGTTGGCAGGGCAATCCGAACATCTCTTGCTGTATGTGCAAGATGGTGTGTCTATCGCGCCCGACGCAGTTGAGGGAATAATCAGGCAGTTCGAAGAGAAGTCACTGCCATTGCTTGAGCGGATCTTCGGCGCACTGCCAGCCGGCACGCGCATTTCGGTCTTCAACGGACGCGTTCCGGGAGTCGGAGGATATTTCTCGTCTAGCGACCTTGTGCCCGTCGAGGCGAACCCGTATTCGAATGGGCGTGTCATGGTGTATGTGAACACGGACAGCACCAAACCTGGCCAGCGCAGTTACGACGGGGTTCTGGCGCATGAGGTCCAGCACCTCATCCACTGGGCGCGTCATCCTCAACAGGATTCGTGGATCAATGAGGGTGCGTCGGAACTCGCAATGGCACTGCTGGGTTTCGGTCAGACGTCGCCGGCACGCGCCTATCTCCTACGCCCGAGCGTGCAACTCAATGGATGGGCGAGCAAGCCGTCTGAGGCAATCCCGCATTACGGCGCCTCACTGCTCTTCTACCAGTATTTGAGCCGTCGGATTGGTGGCCACGACCGAATTGGCGATCTCATCGCAACTCCGGGAGTATCGGGACAGGCGGTGGATCGTTTCCTCGCTTCGCTGGAGGCCACGTCCGTGAATGGCATGATGCCGCCTCGGGGGTTTGATGATCTCTATCGCGACTTCGTGGTGAGCAACCTGCTTGACGACCCGTCGCTGGCCGATGGCCGGTACGCGTACCAGGCTGGTGTGTTGCCGGCCAAGGTCAGTGCCGACGACCGATTTGAGCTTTCGAGGTCACGCGTTGATGCATCCGGTTTTGTGGTCGATGGAACGCTCCAGCCGTATGGAGCCCGGTACATCGAGGTCACTGGAGCCGGTCCGGGTGACTTATTGGTGCGCTTCGATGCGCCGGACCGGCTGCCACTGATCAAGACTGTCGATGGGGACGGTGGGTTCTGGTGGGCTGTCTCGGCAGACGAGGTCGACGCGACGCTCGTCCGCGACGTCGACCTGACTAGGGTGTCGACGGCATCCCTGGAGTTTGAAGCGTGGTATGACCTGGAAGCCAATTACGACTACGCAGGGGTTGCGGTCTCGGATGATGCGGGCTGTACGTGGAAGACCTTGGAGGCGACTTCGACGACCGCCGAAAATCCGTTGGGGCAGAACCCCGGGAACGCGTTCAGCGGTACAAGTGGGTCCAGCACGGATGCATCGTGGGTGAGGCAGCGGGTCAATCTGGATCGATACGCCGGGAAGACGGTCCGGCTGCAGTTCTTCATGATGACGGACCAGGCATATCACGGCTCCGGCTTCGCCCTGCGCGGCATCACGTTAGATGCGGTCGGGTTCGATGACGACGCCACCCATGCCCATGGTGACGATGACGGTGGGTGGACGGCATCAGGGTTCATCCGGACGGCGAATGCCGTGAAGGCAGACTGGGCGGTCCAGGCGGTGGTGTTTGGGGCAGGCGGGATCAAAATCGTGCCAATGCGCGTTTCCCAAGCGGGTCCGACGGCCGCAACTGGGACACTACGGGTCGCGGGCATCGGCCGCGACATCTCGCGGGTCGTGTTTGTGGTTTCGCCGATGGCACCGGTGACCCAACAGCGCGTCGGGTTCCGTTTGACTGGTCATCTGGAGAGCGATGGTTCATGAAACGCGCGCCGGCACGGCTGTGATCTTTGGCAGGCTTGGCGATTGCGTTGACTCGATGGTTGTTCGGCGGGGTGTCTACGTGCATCTTTTCAGGGTGGTGGTTTGCCTTATGGTCGTTGCCAGTATGTCGGCAGCTCTCCATGGCCATGCTGCGCAACTGGTTGCATGTGATTCACCGCTCGAACGAACTGCGGCTGCGCGGAGTGATCCTGGCGCGCGGGCACTGCTTGGATTGACCCGCGACTGGACGGTCGCGCAGCGGGTGGGGCATTTGCTGGTTGTTGGCATCTCTGGAACGGTGGTCTCCCCGGCCCTGACCGAACGCATCCAGACAAACGCGCCGGCTGGGGTCTTCCTCCTTGGGCGGAACGTGCGTGACCGGGACCAACTTCGCGAACTCACGAAGGCGATCAGCCTAGCGGGCCTGAAGCTGAACGGGGGTGTCGCACCTCTTGTAGCCGCTGACTTTGAAGGTGGGTCGGTGAACGCGCTGCGTGCCGTGACCGGTGCAACGCCGGCGGCCTCGCAGTTGGCCGGGGGTGGCGAGACCGGGGTTGGTGCACAGGCACTCGCGGATGCATCTGTCCTTCTGGCGTTGGGGATCAATGTCAATCTTGCCCCGGTTGCCGACATCCGCCCCGCTGACGGGGGTTTTATTGGGTCACGTGCCTTCGCGACGAGCCCTGGCGCGGTGGCATCGCTGTCGACGGCGTATGCGCGTGGGTTACGGCTTGGCGGGGTCATCGCGGTCCTGAAGCACTTTCCCGGCCACGGGGCGGCGCTTGGCGATTCACACGACCTCTTGCCGGTGCTCTCTCACGATTTGGCGACACTTGACGCAGAGGATCTCCTTCCATTTGCGAACGGCACCCGTTCGGGTGATGCCGGGATGGTCATGGTCGGGCATGTTCTGGTCCCGGCGGTCGATGCGATCAGTCCGGCCTCGCTCTCAGCCCCGGTGATCATGGGGTTGCTTCGTGAACGGCTGGGCTTTGGCGGAGTGGTTATCACCGATGAGATGAAGATGCGGGCGGTTTCGGCCGAACGCAGCGTGGTTGAAGCGGCTTCGGGTGCCATCCTGGCGGGCGCAGATCTGGTCCTGGGGGACTACACGCCCGCGGAACATTCCCAGATTGTCAATGCGTTGGTGTCCGACTGCTCATCCGGCAGGATTGACGGTGAGCGACTGGCACGATCCTTGGCGCGCATCCTCGCCCTGAAGGCGGAATTTGCTTTGCTTTCACCCGAGGGAGCGTCCACCCTCGCGATGTGGCGCTCAGACGCATTGCTTGGTGGGCGACCATTTGCTTCATGGTCACCGGATGCGGTTGACGGGCGCTTTTATCCGGCGCCAAACTCAAGTGCCACCACGTCAGCTGTAAACACGCTTCACTCGGGCGAGGCGGCGCAAGCATCTTCGTTGGATGCGTCTTTGCCAGGGTTCACAATCACGGACGAGCAAGGTATTGCCCTCTATCGGGATTATTTGGTCCATGGCGGTCCGCCCCGCCTTGGGAGGCCACTTTCGCGGCGGTTCTTCCTCGATGGCGAGGTGGTCCAACTGACCGAAGGGGGACTTTTGCGTTGGAAGCCAGACGAAGGCATTGCTGACGTGTTCGAGGGTTTCGAGGTTTTCCAGGCAACCGGAACGCCGTGGACGCTTGTCGATGAATGGCTCCGGGTGAGCGGCTATGCCCGCCCGGAGGATGGAGTGGCGACCGATTTGCAGGATATCGATCCCGGTCAGGTACAAGTTGGAGCGCCCCGAGGCCCGGTCTATCGAAGTGGCGGATGGTTGGTGCAGTCCTACACCCGGGCGATGGTCCGGAAGCGGGTGAGCATCGATGCCTCATCCACTCCGGGTGGAAGCCCTATTGAGGTCCTCTGGATTGGCGCCCTAGCCACCGCGATGGGTACGGTGCAGGCGGATGCGCTAGTACCGTTCACCTGGCCCGTGGTTGACTGATTATTGAGGTTCGACCCCTTCGCCGAACCCTCCGGAACCACACCGACCGGGACCGCAGACAGAACGTTGTGCATCCATGCTCCGCGCATCTGTGCGACGACGCCTGGTCGAAGGCTCGTATACGATGGGTGACCGCAATCGACGCTACCTCACGGATGACCGGAGTGTGAGATGAACCCACTCGTCAAGCGACGGATTGATGGTCGTGATGTAGGCAGCGGCGCAGTCGGGTCGGGCGCACCGGCTCATGAGGCGGCGGCGTTCACGCGGTGGTTGCTGGTGCCCGACGAGGCGATGGCCGACGGCGGCGAGGCGCAGGCATCGCCTGAACGGCGGTCCAATGTCTCTGGTTCACCCCATATTGGCACCGTCGCACCGGAACGCCTCCGTGCCCGTGACTTGCGGTACGCACGCTGGCAACGCGTGTTGGTGCAGGACGCGGATGCTGGCTTTCGCAACGTTTCTCGGGCCATGCGTCAGGAGGGTGCGCTCCTGGCGGAACGTGATGTGGAGGATCATGGCGTGGAACAGGCCGTGGGTAGTGGGGTCGGCGTGAATGGGTTGGCCGATGGGAACGACGGATCTGACGGTGACGCGGTGCCTTCGGGAGATCACGGCACCTTGCCGGATGCTGTCGGGCGGGTCGCGCAGAGGCTATCGGCAATTGCTGGTGCGTCGGCGCCGCTTGCGCCGGAGGGACGGGCGGTACGCGAGGCCACACCGATCGTCATGCGCGAATTGGTCGCGGGCTATCACACGGTCCTTCCGCCAGGGACCCAGTTGAATGATGGTTCACACCCGTTGGCTGCGCGTGTTGCCGAACTGGCCGCCCTGCAACGGATCAACGCGGTCATCAATTCAAGCCTTGACGTGTCACATGTGCTGACGCAGACCGTCGCCGTTGTCCGTGACGTGATGCACGTAGACACCGCGGCAGTCTACTTGCTTGAGGACACGGGAAGGCTTGTGCTGCGGGCAACCCGAGGCTTGAACCCGGAAATGATTGGCCATCATAGCCTCGCCCTTGGCGAAGGCATCACCGGCTGGACGGCACGGCATGGACAGCCCGTGACGGTCGCAGATGCCTGGCAGGACGAGCGGTTCCGGTACGTACCGTCACTTCGCGAGGAGCCCTTTCACGGTTGGCTCTCGGTCCCGATCATCCTCTTTCGAACGGGAGACCATGGCGCGGGCGACGTGGCAAACAAGCTTGTCGGCGTACTTTCTCTGATGACCCAACAGGTCAAGGCCTTCTCACCGGAGGATGTGACGTTTGTCGAGACGGTCGCAGGTCAGGTGGCCATTGCGGTAGAGAATGCTCGCCTCTACGGCCTCACTGATGAGCGTCTCCGTGAAAAGGTGCAGCAACTCGAGGCGTTGCAGCGCGTGTCGGCATCATTGGTGTCGAGTCTCGATCTCTCGGAAGTCCTCGCACAGATGGCGCGCCAGGCGGCGCTGATCACGAATACCGACATGTCCGGGATCTTCCAGCTTGACGATGCGACGAACCGGTTGAGTTTGGTGGCGTCGTACAACCTATCCGAGACCTATGCGGACATTGCCGTCCCCGTAGGCGAGGGCGCGATCGGGCTGGCTGTTGCGGAACGGATCCCAATCGTCATTTTTGACGCCCAGGAGGACCCCAGGCTTCAAGCGCCTTCGGTGGCTCGATGGGTCATCGAGGAAGGGTATCGGTCGATGTTTTCGGTGCCACTCATCAGCCGGGACCGTGTCCTGGGTGGCGTATCGGTGTACACGAGACAGCGTCGAGAATTCTCGCTGGACCAGATCCACATGCTTTGCACCTTCGCGAACGATGCCGCGATTGCGATCGACAACGCCCGCCTGTACGAGCAGACCCGGCAGGCGCTTGCGATGAAGAGTGTCCTCCTGCAGGAGTTGCACCATCGGGTCAAGAACAACTTGCAGATGATGGGAAGCCTGCTGCGCTTGCAGATGCGCCGGACGCGGAACACCGAGGCGCGCAAGACCCTCGCGGTCACTCATTCACAGATCGAGAGTTTGGGTGCGGCGCATGACTTGCTTTCGCAAGACACCGGTGCTTCGGGAACGAGCATGGGGCGCGCCACCGTGGCCGAGATTGCGCGGCGAGTTGCGGACATCGCGGTGGCGGACCTCCTGCCCCCAGACAAGCGGATTACCATCGACACCTCGGATGCGCAGGTTGATGTGGGTAGCCAGAGAGCGACGCTGATTGCACTCGTGCTGAACGAACTCCTGTGCAATGCCATCCTGCATGGCCTGGAGGACCGGGAGACCGGCCATGTGCGCGTCAGCGCGAAGCGTGTCCCCGATCGTCCCAACGACGAATCAATTGCGCTGCATCACGATGGTTCAGGGGATCAAGCGACAGTAGTTTCCCCAATCGAGCATGTCCAAATTGAAGTTGTTGATGACGGCGCCGGCCTGCCTCCCGGTTTCGTGCTTGAACGCGATGCCGGGCTTGGGCTGACCATCGTGCAGCGCTTGGTCATTGAACAGTTGCGCGGGGCGCTGACGTTTGAATCGATCGCGGTAGGTGAAAGCGGGGCGACCGGCACCTGTGCGCGTCTTTGGCTACCAGTGTCGTGACCGAACTGCACCGGGGACCGCGCACACACGATTGAGCGCGTGGCGTTATGCCGCAAGGAAGGGATGTAGGAGGTCGCGCGCCATCAAGAACGCGCCGAGTACCGACACATCGTCACCCAAAGGCGTTACCCGAAGACTGCGTGGTCTTGTCACGAGTAATGCGGATTCCTCATCGACCCGAGAGCGCACTCCTGGCAAAAGGTAGTGGTGCCGCGCTTGAGCGACCGAACCGATGAAGCTTATGGCTTCGAGCGGCTGCCCTAGCAAACAAAGTCCTACAATCAAGTCTCCGAGGCGCCGACCGCATTCCGTCCAGAACTCGTGGTCGTCCGGGATCTCCCGCGCCATTACTCCGAGGAATTCTGGGTGGCGTTCCCGGTAGCGCATTGGCAGCGCCCAACCACCGAGATAACTCTCATAGCAGCCTCTGTGCGGACGGCCCCGACATTCGGGGCCGCCGAATTGCGAAACGCTATGGCCGAGTTCGGTAGGTTGCTGGATGCCGTCATGGAGGAGCGCGACGCCCACGCCGTGTGACAGGGTGATGAGCGCACCGTCGTTGCAGGCGACCAGTGCACCGCGGCGCCGTTCACCCTCAAGGGCTGCCTCGGCGTCATTGCACAATTCGACCTCGCAATCAAGGCGTGATCGAAGCAACTCCGCTAAGGCGACCGTGCCTCGCCACTCTTGGCCAAGGTTTGCCGCGGCGGTGACGGTTCCCAAGACACCATTGACATGTCCCGGCGTTCCCACAACCACGAACTTGGGGTGGGGTTCGACGGTCAAGACAGCATTGACGATCGATTCAACGACTGGCTCAACGTCGCCGGGTGTCACTGACCCTACCCAAACGCGCTCCGGCGAGATTGACACGGTCGCGCGGCATCCTAACCCGCTGATGTGCACACCGACCGCACCCGGTGCATGCACCCGGGTCTTTGCCGGTGGCGCAAGTGTCTGGGATGGCACTGCGACCGTTTCAGCAGATTGCGCGTTTTTCATTCCCTGTATTCTAAAGGGCAGATACACGGCTGGTTGCCTCGGCACGATTGGTCCCAATCGGACGGACCAGGCTCATCGAAGCTGCATCGTGAACTCCCATCTTGGTCTCATGCGTGGGGGCCACGGGTAGGCTTCTCGGCACGAATGTGGTGGCGGACAGGAGCAGGACAGAATGGTTCGGCGTATTGCCGTCTCAACCGGTGGCGGAGATTGTCCGGGATTGAATGCAGTCATTCGTGCGGTCGTCACGACTGCGATTGGCGACTATGGCATTGAAGTCTTCGGGATCGAGACGGGCTTCGACGGCCTGATGGGTCGAGGTGGGGCGCGGGTGCGTCCGCTGACCCTTGATGTGGTCCGTGGCATCTTGCCCGAAGGTGGCACGATCCTCGGGACCAGCAACCGTGGCAGTCCGTTCGCAATGCCTCGCGAAGGTGGTGGCACCGTTGACCGGTCACAGGAAATTGTTGACCGTCTGGATGAGCTTGGCATTGATACGGTTGTTTCGATCGGTGGCGATGGCAGCATGCGCATCGCGGCGCAACTTGGCGAACTTGGCGTGAAGGTCGTCGGGGTACCGAAG